>JANXTA010000035.1 GCA_025356395.1 Betaproteobacteria bacterium | reverse complement strand
CGAATAAGCCGCCTGGATCAAGCGATTCAGGCCCGGCTCCTTCATGCCCATGTCGTCGAGGAAGACGCTCTTGTCCTCGTCGGACAACTCGGAGATCTCTGCTTCGATCGAGGCACAGATCGCCACGACCGGCGCGCCCTGCGCCACGGCATACGCCGTCAGCTGATCCAGTAGCGGGTTGTCCACGAATCCGTGTTCGGAGACGTTGGCCACGAACATGGCCGGCTTCGCCGTGATCAGGCACAACGGCTTGATCAGTGCCTGTTCGTCGGCATCGAGTCCGAGCGCCCGAACCGGCCTGGCTTGGTTCAGTTGCGGCTCCACCATGGCCAGGACCGCCAGGAGCTTCACCGCCTCCTTGTCACCGCCGCGCGCCTGCTTCGTGATCCGCACGATAGTCTTCTCGAGCGTCGCCAGATCGGCCAACGCCAGTTCGGTCTGGATCACCTCGATGTCGGCAAGCGGATCGATCTTGCCGGCGACGTGGATGACGTTGGTGTCCTCGAAACAGCGCACGACGTTCACGATCGCATCGGTCTCCCGAATGTGCGCGAGGAACTGGTTGCCCAGCCCCTCGCCCTTGGACGCGCCCGAGACAAGGCCGGCGATGTCGACGAACTCGACGATGGCCGGCATCACGCGTTCGGGCTTCACGATCGCCGCCAGTTCACCGATCCGCGTGTCGGGGACCTCGACCACGCCAGTGTTCGGCTCGATCGTGCAGAAGGGATAGTTCTCGGCCGCGACTCCGGCCTTGGTCAGTGCATTGAAGAGGGTGGACTTGCCGACGTTCGGAAGACCGACGATGCCGCAGCGAAGCGCCATGGATGACTCGCATTCAGGAAAACACGCGATTCTATTCGAGCGCGACCGTCCCAACGAACCTGAGCATGTCAGGACAGCAGGAGTTTCAGGTCGTGCGTGACCGAGGCGGCGGCCTGGCCCTGGCGCAGGAACAATCGGATTCGCCCCTGCGGATCGAACACATAGCTGCCGGCCGTGTGGTCCAGCGTGTACGACGTCGGCGTGGGACCGGGAACGCGCTGATAGAAGACCTTGAAGTCCTTGGCCGTCTGCGTCGTCGCGGCCTCGTCGCCGAACAGCCCGACGAAGCGTGGATCGAAAGCCGGCACGTAGCGGGACAGCAGCTCCGGCGTATCGCGAGCCGGATCGAGCGTCACGAACAGGACCTGCACCCGGTCGGCATCCGGCCCCAGCGAACGCATCACCGATTGAAGCTCGGCCATCGTGGTCGGGCAGACGTCGGGACACTGCGTGTAGCCGAAGAACATCACGACCGCCTTGCCGCGATAGTCGGCAAGGCTTCTCGGCTGGCCCGATGCATCGGTCAGATGGAAGTCCTTGGCGTAGTCGGCGCCCGTGATGTCGATCCCCTCGAACTGGGGCTTGGCGGGGGAGCACCCGCCGACCCCCATCAGGCACGCCAGCGAAAGCAGGAGAAAGGCGCCGAATCGCGCAGCGTTCATCCGCATCATGCGACCAGATAGTGATCGATCAGCAGCGCGGCGAACAACAGCGCGAGATAGACGATCGAGTAGCGGAAGGTCCGACGCGCCAGCAGGTCGGACGCCTGCTCGGTCGGCGCCCGCCAGATCGCCAAAGCCAGCCGCAGGAACTCGGCCCCCAACGCCAGCGCGGCAACGAGATAGAGCCAGCCGCTCATGCGCATCGCGAAAGGCAGCAGCGTCGTCGCGACCAGCGCGATCGTGTACAGCAAGATGTGCAGCCGCGTGTATCGCGCCCCGTGCGTGACCGGAAGCATCGGCAGCCCTGACTTGCGGAAGTCTTCGGTTCGATAGAGCGCCAGCGCCCAGAAGTGCGGCGGCGTCCATACGAAGATGATGAGGACCAGGACCCAGGCCTGCGCCGGCACCTGATCGGCCATCGCGGCCCAGCCTAGCGCGGGCGGCATCGCACCCGACGCCCCACCGATCACGATGTTCTGAGGCGTCATCGGCTTGAGCAACATCGTGTAGACCACCGCGTAACCGACGAAGGTCGCGAACGTCAGCCACATCGTCAGCGGGTTGACGAAGGTCAGCAACACCAGCATCCCAGCGCCGCCGATCAACCCGGAGCCGAACAGGATCTCGGCGGCGCTGAGCTCGCCGGAAGCCGATGCGCGACGCGCCGTGCGCGCCATGCGCGCATCGAGCTGACGCTCGGCCAGGCAGTTGACGGCGAACGCCGCGCCGGCCAGCAACCAGATGCCGATGGTGGCCGCGATCAGTCGACCGATCGGCGGGAAACCGGGCACGGCGAGGAGCATGCCGATCACGGCGCAAAAAACCGCGAGCTGAGTCACGCGAGGTTTGGTCAGCACGTAGTACTGCGTCAGCTTGTGGCCGAGGGATGCGTCCAGTGCGTGTTGCATGAGGCGATCGACGGACTAGATGAGGCGCGCTGGCACGATGCGGACCGAGTGCATGGAACTAGCCGGCTGTTCGGCGCAGTGCCGACATGGAGGCAGGCCCTTCGACGGGGCTTCGCGAGTCGGCGAACCGCGCGATCGGGGACTTGCGGGGAAGACGATAATTTATCACGACGAGCGTCGCCAGCAGACCGGCGGCGCCCGCGTTGTGGAGGACGGCGGCGACCAACGGCCAGGCGAAGATCACGTTGACGAGCCCCGTCACGAACTGGCCCACGAGCAGCACCCAGAGCACCGCGACGGGACGGGCCAGTCGGTCGACCTTGCGGGCCCGTGCACCGAGCAGCACCAGAAGCACGGCGACGGCCCAGGCGAAATTGCGATGGACCCAGTGGATCGCCGTCAACGCAGCTACCGACAGATAGCCCCCGTCGGCGCTCTTGCCCAGTTCACGCCATAGGTGAAAACCGTTGGCGAAATCCATCTCGGGCAGCCAGACTCCCTGGCATTTCGGGAATTCGCTGCAAGCGAGCACTGCGTAGTTGGCGCTCACCCATCCGCCCAGGCCGATCTGCAGGATCAGGACCGCCAAGGCGGACGCTGCGAGGACACGCAGTCCAGGCACGGCATGCACCGACGCCGTCTGCACGGACGCACGATCGTCTAGCCGCAGGGCATGCAGGATCAGAAAGCCGAGCAGGCCCATGCCCAGCAGAAGATGCGTACTGACGAAGATCGGCTGAAGCTTCTGCGTGACGGTCCAAGCCCCGAATGCCCCTTGCAGGATGACGAGCCCGAGAAGGCTGCCTGCCAGCCAGGGTTCAGCGGGCGCGCGTACCGACGCGTCACGACGCGCTTTCCAGGCGCGTCGGATGCTGAGCACCAGCATCGTAACGATCAGCACCCCGACGGCCATCGCGAGATAGCGATGGATCATCTCGATCCACGCCTTCGCCATGCTGACCGGACCGGAGGGCATCGCCGTCTCGGCGCTGCGGATGTCCTGCGAGGCCATCAGTGGATTGGCCTTCGCATAGCAGCCCGGCCAGTCGGGACATCCGAGACCCGAGTCGGTCAGGCGGGTGAAGCCGCCGAAGACGATCAGGTCGAAGGTGATGAACACCGTCACCCACGCGAGCCGACGCAACCGGTCCCCGCCCTGCTTTGGCGCGCGCCCCACCCAGACCAGCGCGATCGGCAGCGAGGCGATCGCGATGCCCTTGAAGGCCAGCAGGAGGAGGTCGAAACCGTGCATGAGGTGGTAGGGCCCGTCAGCCGATCCGCGAGGCTCGCAGCAGCTTCGACAGGTCGCGCTTGGTCTTGCTGGGGTCGGCATCCGTCGGGAACTGCATCATGAGGTTGCCGAGCGGGTCGACGATGTAGAGGTGATCGGCATACGTATCGCTGGCATCGGGCACGCTCAGCCAGGTGGCGATCTCGGCGGGATCGACGCGCAGCATCTGCGTGCCGTCGTACTCGCGCATCAAGGTCGTCGACAGCGGCGTCGCGTCCGGGATCAGCCACACGCGTTCCACCCGGTCGCGGTCCTTGCCGGTGGTCAGGCGCACCTGTCGCAGGTGATACAACTTTTCGACGCACTTCGCATCGCAGTCGCCGCCAGCCACCATCAGCATCAACCACCTGCCGCGCAACGCGGACGTATCGAAGGGCTGTCCGTCAAGCGTCTTGAGGTGGAGCGCGGGCGTGGGCCTCTGCGGCTCGATCAACTCGCCGAAATTGCTGCGCGCCTCGGGCCGCACGAAGTAGTAGGCGTAGTAAGACGCGAACACCGGCGCCGCGCAGATCGCCATGACGAGATAGAGCTTGAGGCGGCTCGGCGGCCGCGGTAGTTCATTGAGGACTTGGTCGACCATACCGGATCACGCGAAAGATTTGATAGAAGAGAAGGGCCGCCAGCGTGGCGGCTAGTGCGAACCATTGGAAGGCGTAGCCGTGATGGCGATCGATCTGGGCCTGCAGCGTGCTGCCGCGATCGGGCCACTGGCGCGACAGGCCGTCCGACGACGGCGCCACGCCATCCAGGTCCTGACGAACCACGATCGGCAGGGCCGCCCGACCACTGGACTCGGCATACGCATCGAAGTTGAAATTTTGCCAGATTCCCTTGAGCGAGCGATCGACGGGTTTCGCTAGGTCCATGAGACGCGGCTCGTCGGCGAGCGCGACGCCCGTGATGTCGACCGGACCTTCGGACGTTCGATAGGGCTCGATGCTCGCGCGGTCCTGCATGTTGCGCGGGGTCCATCCCCGGTTGACGATGATGTCGGCCGTCACGGGTTGCTCGACGTGCAATGCCATCAGGACGTAGAAACCCGCCTGCCCCGCTTGCGGCCGATTGTCGAGATAGACCACGCGATCCGGCAACCAGCGACCCTGCAGTCGCAGATGCCGATGGACGAGCGACGCCGGGTCCCCGAGAGCCTGTGCGGTCGGCAACTCCGGGCGCGCGCGTGCCGCGGCGTCGATTTGCTGCTGAAGAGTCTCCTTCGCCGCGGCCCGGCGCAGCTGCCAGAAACCCAGGGCACTCGTGGCCCAGATCCCCAGCAGTCCGGCAATCGCGGCGATGCCGACCTTCTGCAACGGCGTCACGGAACCCTCGTGTGAAATAATTGCGGCATGCGTTATGTCGTGATCGTCGCGTTCGTTCTCATCATCGCCAGCCTGGCCTCGGCCCTCGTCTTCATGATGAAGGACAAGGGCAAGAGCGACCGCACGGTCTACGCGCTTGCATTGCGCGTCGGGTTCTCGATCACACTGTTCGTCTTCATCCTGGTCGCCTATCGACTCGGATGGATACAGCCCACCGGCTTCCGCTGAGACCTATGACAGACCGCGCGACGCGCTGATCGTTCGCCCACAAAAAACGCCGCGATCGCGGCGTTTTTCTCGAGCGGGGATCTGTCAGAGCCAGTACACCACCACGTACAACCCCAGCCAGACCACGTCGACGAAGTGCCAGTACCAGGCCGCCCCTTCGAAGCCGAAGTGGCTCTCCGGCTTGAAGTCCCCGCGAATCACGCGATAGAGCACCACCGAAAGCATCAACGCGCCCATGGTCACGTGGAAGCCGTGGAAGCCGGTGAGCATGAAGAACGTGGAACCGTAGATGCCCGACGTCAGCTTGAGATTCAGCTCGGAGTAGGCATGGCCGTACTCGAAGATCTGGAAACCCAGGAAGGTCGCACCCAGCAACACGGTCAGGAACAGCCAGATCGCGGTCTTGGTCCGCGCGCCGTGGCGGAGCGCGTGGTGCGCGATCGTCAGCGTCACGCCCGAGGTCAGCAGCAGCAGCGTGTTGATCGTCGGGATCGGGAACGGACCCATCGGCGTGAACGAATCGACCGAACCCGCCGGCCCGACGCTCGGCCACTTGCCGGCGAAGTCGGGCCACAGGACGCGCGCGTCGAGCGCCGACAACTCCGACAGCGAGATCACGCGCGAATAAAACAGCGCGCCGAAGAACGCCGCGAAGAACATCACCTCGGAGAAGATGAACCAGCTCATGCTCCAGCGGAACGAGCCATCGATGCGCTGGTTGTACTGCCCGCCTTCCGATTCGCCGATCGCGTCGCCGAACCACTTGTAGAGCACGGTCAGCATGCAGAGGATGCCGAGGACGTTGGCATACGGCGCCCAGGGCTGGCCGTTCACCCAGCCTGCCGCGCCCAGCATCGTGAGCAGCATCGACGCGCCGCCGAGCAGCGGCCAGAACGACGGGCCGGGAACGAAATAACCCGTCGAGCTGCCGGACTGCAATTCATGGGAGACGCCCGCGGAGGCGTTGGACACAGCGGAACTGCTCATCGAACTCTCCACCCCGACATTCGGGAAACACGCTTGAAAACAAACATCATTTTACGACGCTCTTCGCGATCAGAATCAGGACCAGCACGAAAAGCAACGCGCCGATCAACGCCGCGATGATGACGTGGACCGGGTTGAGCTGCGCCGCGTCCTTCTCGTAGTCGCTCTGCTTGCGCACGCCGAAGAACGACCAGAACACCGCCTTCGCCGTCTGCGCGAAAGAAGCCTTGCGGATGACGGGACTGGGCTCTTCGTTCGACATCGCGGCTCAGCCGTGCGGCAACGCGGGCAGCGTGGCAGCGGGCGGACCACCAACTTCGAAGAACGTGTACGAAAGCGTGATCGTGTCCACGTTCTTCGGCAGTTTCGGGTCGATCACGAACACCACCGGAAACTGCTTCGCTTCGTTCGGCGCCAGCGCCTGCTGCTTGAAACAGAAACACTCGACCTTGCGGAAATACTGCATCGCGACGGCCGGTGCGTAACTCGGAATCGCCTGGGCCTGCATCGCGCGATTTTGCTGGTTGGCGATCTCGTAGATCACCGTCGTCAACTCGCCGGGATGGACGCGCATCGAACTCGTCACCGGCTTGAAACGCCACGGGCCGCGCGCATTGCTGTCGAACTCGACCGTGATCAGTCGCGATTCGTCGACCTGCGTGCTTTTCGCGAAGGCCGCCGCGCCCGCGTCGGTCTGCGTCAGGTCGTTGACCCCGGTGATCTCGCAGATCTTCCGGTACAGCGGCACGAGCGCGTAGCCGAAGCCGAACATGAGGGCCGTGACCACGACCAGCTTGCCCAGCATCGCCACGTTCAGGCCACGTCGCAACGATTCAAACCGCGAGTCGCTCATCGCAGGCTCCCGATCAGCGCAGCAACGTGTACTTGACGAGGATGCCGACGAAAAACACGAGCGCGATGCTGGCTAGGATCAGGCCGGTGCGACGATTGCGCGCGCGCAGCGCCGTCTCGCGCGACGTGTCCAGCGTATGGTGATGTTCGATCATCGCGTCAGCGCACCAGCGGCGGCGTCTCGAAGGTATGGAAAGGAGCCGGGCTCGGCACCGTCCACTCGAGACCCTCGGCGCCTTCCCAGGGATTGTCGGCAGCCTTCGGTCCGCCCTTGATCGTCGGCAGGACGACCGCGAACAGGAAGTACACCTGCGACAGGCCGAAACCGAACGCACCGATCGTCGCGATCTGGTGGAAGTCGGTGAACTGCATCGGATAGTCGGCATAGCGACGCGGCATGCCGGCGAGGCCGAGGAAGTGCATCGGGAAGAACGTCACATTGAACCAGATCAGCGAGTTCCAGAAATGGATCTTGCCGCGGGTCTCGTTGTACATGTGGCCGGTCCACTTCGGCACCCAGTAGTAGAAGCCCGCGAAGATCGCGAACAGCGAACCCGCGACCAGCACGTAGTGGAAGTGCGCCACCACGTAATAGGTGTCCTGCAGCTGGATGTCGATCGGCGAAATGGCGAGGATCAGGCCGGTGAAGCCGCCGAACGTGAACACGAACAGGAAGCCGATCGCGAACAACATCGGGGTCTCGAAGGTCATCGAGCCCTTCCACATCGTGGCGATCCAGTTGAAGACCTTCACGCCGGTCGGCACGGCAATCAGCATAGTCGCGTACATGAAGAACAGCTGGCCAGTCACTGGCATGCCGGTCGTGAACATGTGATGCGCCCACACGATGAACGACAGGATCGCGATCGACGACGTCGCGTAGACCATCGACGCGTAGCCGAACAGCGGTTTGCGGGCGAAGGCCGGGATCACCTGAGAGACGATCCCGAACGCCGGGAGAATCATGATGTAGACCTCGGGGTGCCCAAAAAACCAGAAGATGTGCTGGTACATCACCGGGTCACCGCCGCCGGCCGCGTTGAAGAACGACGTGCCGAAATGACGATCGGTCAGAATCATCGTGATCGCGCCCGCGAGCACCGGCATCACGGCGATCAGCAGGTAGGCCGTGATCAGCCAGGTCCATACGAACATCGGCATCTTCATCAGCGTCATGCCGGGCGCGCGCATGTTGAGGATGGTGACGATGATGTTGATCGATCCCATGATCGACGACGCGCCCATGATGTGGACCGCGAAGATCGCTAGGTCCATGCCGGGCCCCATCTGGATCGACAGGGGTGCGTACAGCGTCCAGCCTGCGGCGGTCGCGCCGCCGGGAACGAAGAACGACAACGTCAGCATCAGCGCGGCGGGCGGCAGCAGCCAGAAGCTGAAGTTGTTCATTCGTGCGAAGGCCATGTCGGGCGCGCCGATCATCAGCGGCACCTGCCAGTTCGCGAAGCCCACGAAGGCCGGCATGATCGCGCCGAACACCATGATCAGGCCGTGCATCGTGGTGAATTGGTTGAACAATTCGGGATTGACGATCTGCAGGCCCGGCTCGAACAGCTCGGCGCGCAGCAGCAACGCGAGTACACCGCCTTCCATCAGCATCGTGAACGAGAAGAACAGGTACAGCGTCCCGATGTCCTTGTGGTTGGTCGCGAGCAACCAGCGACGCCAGCCCGTGGGCATGTCGTGCGAGTGATCGTGGGCGTCGTGGTGATCGTGGATCGGGTCGATGGCTGTGCTGCTCATGGTGCTCTCCAGGCGCTCCGAGGAACGCAAGTTCAGTGTGCTTGTTCGTCCAGCCTAGTTCTTGCGCGCGACGGTGATATCGGACGGCTGCACCATCGGATCGGTGCCCTTGCCCGCATTGGTCCAGCCGTTGCGCGTGTAGCTGATCACCGAGGCGATCTCGACATCCGACAGCTGGTTCCAGGCCGGCATCTTGTTGTTGTTCTGGCCGTGCAGCAGTACCGCGATCTGCACGTCCTTCGGTCCCAACACCTTGGAATCGCCGACCAACGCGGGCGCGCCGACCGCCACGTTGCCGGTCCCGGCCGCCTGGTGGCAGACCGCGCAGTTGGCGCTGAAGATCTTCTCGCCGCGCGACGTGAGTTCGGCGATGGTGAAGGTCTTGGTCGGGTCGTCCTGCAGCGCTGACAACTCCTTTTTCTTGCCGTCGACCCACTTGGTGTAGTCCTCGGACGAGACGACGTTGACGACGATCGGCATGTACGCGTGCTCGGCGCCGCACAGTTCCTGGCACTGGCCACGGTAGGTCCCTATCTTCTCGGCCTTGAACCACGTGTCGCGCACGAAGCCGGGGATCGCGTCCTGCTTGATGCCGAACTGCGGCACTGCGAAGGCGTGGATCACGTCATTGGCCGTCGTGATCACGCGGACCTTCTTGTTGACCGGGACGACCAGCGGGTTGTCGACGTCGAGCAGATAGGTGTCGCCTTCCGGGTGGGCCTTGATGCCCTCGGACGGGAAGCCCGACATCGCGCGCGGCGTGGCCAGCGTCGAGATGAAGCCGATGCCTTCGCCTTCGCCGTTCAGGTAGTCGTAGCCCCAGCGCCATTGGAAACCGGTCGCCTTGATGGTGAGGTCGGCGTTGGTCGTGTCCTTCATGTCCACGATCAGGCGGGTGGCCGGCAGCGCCATCAGGATGACGATGACGAACGGGATGATGGTCCAGATGATCTCGACCGTCGTGTTCTCGTGCCAGGTCTCGGCCTTGTGACCGAGCGATTTCCGGTGCTTGACGATCGCGTAGAACATCACGCCGAAGACGATGACGAAGATCACCAAGCAGATCACCAGCATCAGTGTGTGCAGGTCGTAGATGTCCGAAGCGATCTTCGTGACGCCGACCGGCAGATTGAGCTGGTTGACCCTCGGGCCGCCCGGTGCATCGCCGACCGCCCACGCCGCGTTGCCGAGCATGGCGGCGATCAGGCCCAGGGGCGCAGCGGAAACCCGCTTCTGTAGGAAGGCTCTGACGAAATGGTTCATGCACGCGGGAATCATGTACTCGGTTCTCCGATCAGCCTGCGGTCGCTGGCGCGACGCCGGCTCATCCTGCCAGTGAAAGAGCGTGTCGCAGTTCGCGCGCGAAGCGCCTGCGTTCCCGCTCGCAAACAAAACGTCCCAACGCGACCCGCTCGCCGCGAGCCACCACCGTGAGCGCACCACGCGGCCGCGTTTCCATCTCGACCCGTGCCGCCCGCGGATCCAGCCGGATCAGCCGCCGGGTGCTGCCGTCGATCGATTCGATCTCCAGCGCGTCCCGGCGCAGGGACACCCGCTCGCAATCCACCGCGTGCCTCGCGTAAATCAGAAGGGCGATCCCGAGCGCCGACATCTCGACCACCGAAAACGGCAGGACCATCCAGGCGCCCTTCAGCAAGAAGAAGGTGGCGATGGCCATCGACGCCGTGACGAGCGACAGATAGAAGGCGCCGACCTGGCGCGGCGTCAGGGCGCAATTGCGGCTGAGCATCCAGACCCACTGCTTCCCGGAGGCGGTCTCCGATTCGTGTACCCGAAACATAGCGTTGATGGTTGATCACGCGACCCGGACGCGACATCGTCACGGTGCCATCGCGTCCGCGCGTTGACGTATCACAGACTGCTGGATTCGCAAGCGCCAGAACGGCTTTTTTGCACAGTGGAATTATAGGGATTTAGCCGTTTGCCAGCAAGCTGACGCACTGCGGCAGGACGCTCGAAACAACGGAGCGCAAGAACGGTATCAGCGCTTGCGCTGCAGCTTGACGATGGTCTCGCCGGCACTCGTCTTGCGCGGTTCGCCTTTCCACGCGTGCGCGAAGATCAGCTCGAAGGTCAGCGTGTAGCGCCCCTCTGCGTCCCGCATCCGTTCGAACGCCGCGGTCACCCGTTCGCCGTAGCGACGCCCGTGGAGGCCGCGCGCGCGATCGATCAGCGCGTTGCCGCCGAGCGCGCGGACCTCCCGCCACAGGCTGGCGAGGTTCGAGTAGGTCAGTGTCAGGCGCTCCATGTCGACCACGGGCGTCGTAAAGCCTGATGCCACCAGCATGTCGCCGTAGTCGTGCATGTCGGTGAAAGGCATGACGTGACGGCGCGCGTCGAGAGGCCCGAAGGCGGCGGCGACCTCCTGCAACGTGTCGGGTCCGAACGCCGAGAAGGCCACGAGACCACCGATCCGCGCGACGCGACTCCACTCGGGCAGCACGCGATGCGGCGCGGCGTTCCAGTGCAACGCGAGGTTGGACCACAGCACGTCGGCGCTGTGCGCGGCGAACGGCAACGCGGCGAAGTCGGCCGCGACGCGCAGCGATCCGTCGGCGCGCTTGAGGAAACGCGCCAGGGCGGACGGGCGAGCTTCGGCGGGGATGCGCTGCAGCCGAGGGAGCAGGGCATCGATGCCGCAGATCGTGGCCGCGCCGAACCGTTCGCGCAGGATTGCGAAATCGCCGCCTGCGCCGCAACCGAGATCGAGCACCCGCGTCGCCTCGATGCGGATCGTCGAGAGGCGCTCGAGCATCCGCCGCGCCACTTCGCGTTGCAGGAAGTCGTCGGCGACGAGCATGCGAGCTGTCGAGAAGTTGCGTCGCATCCGCGACGCGTCGATCGGCAGGCGCTCGGTGTCCTGCAGCACGCTCATCGTGTCCTCGCCGATCGAACGATGCGGAAGACGAAGGCCGTGGCGACACTGCAGCGATGATCGATCCTTCGTTGCTGATGGCGCGACGTTTCGCGGGCCGCGCGGGCTCGGCCGCCCTCGACTGCCTGTTCCCGCACGCATGTGTCCTGTGCAACGCCCGCGGTGCCCCACTCTGCGCCGCGTGTCGCACGGATGCCACCGCCCGTGTCGCATGCGGCTGCCCTCGCTGTGCGATCCCGCTGCGGCCGCAGCCGCGGATGCCGCTGTGCGGCCGCTGCCTGCGTCGCTTGCCGGCATTCGATCGGACGCTGGCCGCAGCCGTCTACGAAGCCCCGTTCACGCACCTGATCCGCGGCTTGAAGTACGGGGCGACACTGGCCTACGCGCCGTTGCTCGCCGACCTGCTGCATGCGCGCGTGGCCGCGGCCCATGAGCCGATCGACTTCGACCTGATCCTTCCCGTCCCATCGTCGCGCCAGCGGATGGCGTTGCGCGGCTTCAATCAGTCGATCGAGATCGGACGCATCCTCGCCAAGCGTCTCGGCAAGCCGCTCGACGTCGAGAGCGTGCTGCGGATCCACGATACGTCGCCGCAGGCATCCCTGCCCTTCGACGCGCGAAGGAGGAATATCCGGGGCGCGTTCACGGTGATCGATGGAAGGAAGATGGCGCTCGTCGGCTCGCATGTCGCCATTGTCGACGACGTCATGACCACCGGTGCGACGCTCGACGAACTCGCACGCACGCTCAAGCGCGCCGGCGTCGCGACGGTCACCAGCCTCGTCGTCGCCCGAACTCCCTGAACCTCTCGCTCCCGTCATCGCATGTTCCACGTCGTCCTGGTCTCGCCGGAGATCCCGCCCAATACCGGCAACGTCATCCGCCTGTGTGCGAACACCGGGGCGACGCTGCACCTGATCGAACCGCTCGGCTTCCAGCTCGACGATGCGCGGATGCGCCGGGCCGGCCTCGATTATCACGAGTACGCGCAGATGCGGGTCCATCCGGACTGGCCCGCGTTCCTCGAGACCGAGCGGCCGGCCGAGGAGCGGATGTTCGCGTTGACGACCCGGGGCAGCACGGCGCCTCACGAGGTTTCATTCCAGCCCGGCGACTGGCTGGTCTTCGGCTCGGAAAGCAGCGGCCTCCCACCCGCCGTCCGCGATCGCTTCGATCCAGCCCGTTGCCTGCGCCTGCCGATGCGGCCGGCGCAGCGCAGCCTCAATCTGTCCAACGCGGTCGCGGTGGTGGTTTTCGAAGCGTGGAGACAGAACGGATTCGCCGGCGCGGCGCCAGTCTGATCAGTGCTCATGACGCGGTGCGCGTGCCAGCAGATGGCCGAGCGCCTCGCGCGGCGCCAGCCCGTCGAACAGGATCGCCGACACCGCCACCGTGATCGGCATGTCGACGCCGAGACGGTCCGCGCTCGCCTTGATCGCGCGGACGCACTGGACGCCTTCGGCCACGTGCCCAAGGGAAGCGAGCACCGCGTCCAGCGACTTGCCCTGGCCGAGTTCCAGGCCGACCCGCCGATTGCGGGACAGGCCGCCGGTGCAGGTCAGGATCAGATCGCCCATGCCGGTCAGTCCGATCAGCGTCTCGGCCGACCCGCCGAGGGCGGTGCCGAAACGCATCATTTCCGAGAGACCCCGGGTGATCAGCGCGGCGCGCGCGTTCGCGCCGAGTTCCAGTCCGTCGGAAATTCCGGAGGCCACCGCCATCACGTTCTTGACGGCCCCGCCGACCTCGACCCCGATGACGTCGGACGATCGATAGACGCGCACCGCGCCGCCATGCAGCGTGTGGACGATGCGTTCTGCGAGGACCTCGTCGGCCGATGCCGCCGTCAGCGCCACCGGCAGGCCGGCCGCGACCTCGCTCGCGAAGCTCGGGCCGGAGAGTGCGGCAGCCGGCACGCCGGGCAACACCTCCGCGATGATCTGGTGGGGCAGGAGGTGGGTTTCGGCCTCGAGCCCCTTGCTGACGCACACGACCTGACGCGGGCGCATGGAGGCCAGAGCCAGACAGGTCGCGCGAAGGCCGGACACCGGCGTCGCCAGCACGATCAGCTCCGCGTCGCTGACGGCCTCCGCGAGCGTGCTCGTGACAGCGACCGCGGCGGGCAGCATGAAACCAGGCAGGTAGCGAAGGTTCTCGCGGGTGCTTCGGAGCGCTTCCATCTGATCGACGCTGCGCACGTGCAACGTGACCTCGTGCCGCCTGGCCGCGATCACCGCGAGCGCGGTACCCCACGCGCCGGCACCCACGATCGAGATGCGCATCTCAGCAGCCGCCTCGCAGCCGGAGCGCCTGGAGAAAACGCGGAGCGTCCGCGTTGGTGGTCACTCGCCCCACACGCTGCCGACCCTGACGAAGCCGCTCTGGCCATCGCGATGGCGCACGCCGACCCAGCCCGATGCGGGCGGCACGGCAAGTTCCATCCACACGCCGGGCTGGACGCGAAAGACGACCGACGCGTTGCCGTCGGCGCTGGCGTGGACGTCAAGCGGGACCGGGTCGGTGGCGACGACGGTGCGCCGATCGACCAGCGCCTTCTTCTCGAGCCACGACAGCGCGCCGAACGAGTCGCGAACCTTGATCCAGTCGTTCTGCGCGAACACGATCTCGACCGGCATGCCGCGTGGCGCGATGGCGATGCGATTGCCACGCAGCGTCGGGGCGTCGTAGAGGATGGCGGGATCGTTGCCGACCGACTTGTAGTCGACTGCCCACGCCGATCCGGACGCCAACATCGCGACGACGGTCAACGCGGGCAGCGCGCGACGATGCAAGCGCAGGGGCCGGGCCGGATTCGACATGGCGATTACTGCAACGGCGAACCAGCCGCGCTGACCAGCGACTGCTGCTCACCGGCCAACGAGTTCTTGCGCTGGTTGAAGAAGGCCTCGAAGTTGATCTCGGCCAGGTGGATCGGCGGAAAGCCGGTGCGCGTGATCAGGTCGGAGAGGTTGGCCCGCAGGTACGGATAGACGATGTTCGGGCAGACGATGCCCAGCAGCGGTTCGAGCTGCTCGGCCGGGACGTCGCGGATCTCGAAGATGCCGCCCTGCTTGGCTTCGACCAGGAACGCCACCTGTTCCTTGACGCGGGTCGTGACGGTGACCGTCACGGTGACTTCGAAGATCCCCTCGAGCACGGGCGCGTTGGAGACGTCGAGTTGCACCTCGACAGTGGGCGCCTCGGTCTCGAGGAAGATCTGCGGTGCATTGGGAATCTCCAGCGACGCATCCTTCAGGTAGATGCGCTGGATGTTGAAGACGGGTTGTGCTTGCGTGTTGTCAGCCATGATTTTCTGGAGAGGTGGATTGCGAGGTGCAGGGGTACCGCAGAGGAGTGTTCAGGCCGCAGCCGACAGCAGCGGCGTCAGCTTGCCGGCGCGATCGAGCGCGGCCAGATCGTCGTAGCCGCCGACGTGGAAATCGCCGATGTAGATCTGCGGCACGGTCCTTCGACCGGTCTTCGTCATCATGTCCTGGCGGGCCTCCGGATCGAGGTCGATGCGGACCTTCTGGATCTCGTCGACGCCCTTGGCGCGCAGCAGGCGTTCGGCCATGACACAGAACGGGCAGACGGCGGTGGTGAACATCCTGACGGGTGTGGTCACGAAATCTCCTTCAGACGACCCGGCGTCGGTGGGGTCTCGCCGGCGACGATGATGGGCTCCACGGCGGCGACGGAATCGTTCGCGCTCGCCTCCGCGACGAGCGGAACCACCGCTACATCGCGTACGGCCGACTTGCTGTTGCGATTACGGTTGTCGTTCTTCGGCTTGCGCGTTGGTTCCCTGCCCGCCGACTTCTGGTTGTCGCGACCGGGCAGCACCAGCGGCAACGAGGCCTGACGCCAAGCCGCGACGCCGCCGGCCAGCGAGAAGGCTTCCTCGAAACCGTGCGCCTTGAACGTGGCGATGGCACGCGCCGACTGCTGTCCCGCGTCGCACACGATGACGACCGGGCGCGACTTGAAGCGCACGAGTTCGCTGCTGCGCTCGCCGAGACTGGCGAACGGGATGTTTCGTGCGCCGGCCAGCGAGCCAAGGACGAAGTCCTTCTCGTCGCGGACATCGACCACGATCGCGTTGCGATGATTGATGAGCTGGGTCGCCTGGAGCGCGCTCACCGAGGTCGAGCCGCCGCCCTTCTTGAGCAGGGGCCAGACCAGCAGCCCGCCGCTGACCAGCGCGATCGCAACAAGGAGGAGGTTATCGAGGATGAATTTCACGAGGTTGCGCGGGTGTCGGCGGTATCGCCCCAGGACATGGCGGCGGAGATTGAGGGACTGGCCGAGCAAGACACGCAGCAGCACAGCGGATCGGAAAGGCCCTGGCGACACGTTGCCGGCCGGGATTGCCGATCGAATGGTGCCGATCGAGCCTCGGCTTCGAGCAACGTCTGTCGCGCATTATAAAATACTTGGCGATGGCGTTCGCCCCGACCTCGCAACACGCTCGCCACCCGTTCCCGTTCCCCCTCACGATCGTCCCCTGCCGACCATGTACACACTCGTTCTGCTCCGCCACGGAGAATCGACCTGGAACCGCGAGAACCGATTCACCGGCTGGACCGACGTCGATCTCACCGACCAGGGCCGCGCCGAAGCGAAGGAAGCCGGACGTCTGCTCAAGACGGAAGGCTTCGACTTCGATCTCGCCTACACCTCGGTCCTGCGACGCGCGATCCGCACACTGTGGATCGCGCTCGAGGAAATGGATCGCATGTGGATCCCGATCACGCCGTCGTGGCGCCTCAACGAGCGCCACTACGGCGCGTTGCAGGGACTGGACAAGGCCGAGACCGCGGCACAGTACGGCGACGAGCAGGTGCTGGTCTGGCGCCGCAGCTACGACACGCCGCCGAACCCGCTGGCCGTCGACGATCCGCGTGCGAGCTACGCGGACCCGCGCTACGCCGCACTCGATCGCGAGCAGTTGCCGTTGACCGAATGCCTGAAGGACACCGTCGCCCGCGTGCTGCCGTTCTGGAACGAGAGCATCGCGCCCGCGATCAAGTCGGGGCGTCGCGTCCTCATCACGGCGCACGGCAACTCGCTGCGCGCATTGATCAAGCACCTCGACGGCATCGGCGACCACGAGATTGTCTCGCTCAACGTGCCGACCGGGCAGCCGCTGGTCTATCAGCTCGACGAGGACCTGAAACCTCTCAATAGCCGCTACCTCGGCAACGCCGACGAGATCGCCAAGGCGATGGCCGCGGTCGCGTCGCAGGGCAAGGCCAAGGTCGCCTGAACACCGCGGCCGCACGCATCGTGAGACGGCATCTCGCGCGATTGGCGCTTTGCGCGCTGATCGGCGTGAGCCTGTTCGCGGCCCATGGGTCGACGCAGGCCCAGACGACGTCGAAGCCCAGGCCGAAGAAGCCCGAAGCGCCGACGCAAAGAAAGGCGACGAAGAAGACCTCGGGCACGAAGCCGGAGGCTTCGGCCGCGTCCGCGCTCACCGGCGATCCGCAGAAGGACCAGGCGCGCCACGCGTCGGAACGCGATCGCCTGACCACGCGCATCGCCGAACTGCACCAGCAGATCGCCGCCGGCGAGAAGACCCGAAGCGGCGCCGCGTCGACTCTGGCGCGCGCCGAACGTGCGCTGGCCGATGTCAACCGACGCCTCGACACGCTGGCCCAGCGCCAAAAGGCGACCCAGGATCTTGTCGCGACGCTCGACCGGCAGCGCCTCGGCACCGAAGGCCAGATCGTCGCCAACCAGTCCGACCTGGCCCGCACGATGACGGCGCTGTACGCGAATCGCGATCAGGATCCCTTGCGAACCTGGCTCGGCGGGGGCGACCCCAACGCCGCGGTACTGAACGAGGGCTATCTCCAGTACGTCGCCCGCGCCGAGAGTGCCGATGTCGATACGCTGCGCGCGCGTGTAAGCGATCTGCAGAACCGGCGGCAACGCGCGGACGAGGACAACCTCGCCTTGAGCCAGCAGGCCGACGCGCAGAAGTCGGCGCGCGAGTCGCTGGCGAGCGATCAGGCCGCCCAGCGCCAGGCGCTCGAAAAGCTCTCGCAGAAGCTGACCGAGCAACGCAATACCGCCAACGCACTCGAGGCCGACGAGAAGCGCCTCAGTCGCGTTGTCGAGCAGCTACAGAAAGTCATCGAACAGCAGGCCAACGAGGAGCGCGCGCGTCGACTGGCGGCGAAGAAGCTCGCGGACGAGAAGGCCGCCGCCCGCAAGAGCGGCAAGGCGCCGTCGTCAAAGAGGCGCGAGAGCGCGCCGCCCGCGCGTGTCGAGCCCGAACCGGACGAGGCGCCGGGCTCGGGAGCCTTCGCGCAGCTGCGCGGCCAGTTGCGTCTGCCCGCGCGGGGCACGGTGACGGGGCGCTTCGGCGCGGCGCGGGGCACCAGCGGCGCGACCTGGAAGGGACTGTTCGTGAAGACGGAGGCCGGGGCCGAAGTGCGCGCGGTGGCGGCGGGGAAGGTCATCTACGCCGACGACCTGCGCGGCTTCGGCAATTTGCTGATCGTCGACCATGGCAACCAATACCTGTCGATCTACGCCAACAACGACGCACTGCTCAAGCACACCGGCGATTCGGTCCA
Organism: Betaproteobacteria bacterium; assembly: GCA_025356395.1. Classification (GTDB taxonomy): domain Bacteria; phylum Pseudomonadota; class Gammaproteobacteria; order Burkholderiales; family Burkholderiaceae_D; genus CAHJXF01. Next base: position 31,433 of record JANXTA010000035.1, on the reverse strand, counting down.
GACGGGCGACGTGGTTTCGCGCTCGGGCAACAGCAGTGGCGACGACCAGACCGGTCTATACTTTGAACTCCGTTTTCGCGGACGCCCCTTCGATCCGATGCCCTGGATCGGCGGCCGTTGAATCCCGAACGGATCACCACACGTGAGCATCCGGGGCTGTCATCCCGCGCTATCGTCCATTCTGCAGTGTAGATGTCACATAAATGCCGATCGCCGGCACGGATGCTGCGTGCCACGGTCGATGTTGTGCACGATCGCAATTAGCGGCGCGGCGCAAAGCTCGCCTGACTTCAGTTGATTCGCCTTTCGAAGAGACGTCCATGCGGAAATCCCTCAAGAACATCGGCCTGATCTCCACCGGCGTGCTGGCCGGCGTGCTGCTGTCGCTCGGCATCACGGCCACGGCCCAGCGCGCGTCGGACGGACGCACGCCGTTGCCGATCGACGAAATTCGTCAGTTCACCGACGTCTTCGGCGCGATCAAGAGCAGCTACGTCGAGCCAGTCGACGACAAGAAGCTCATCACCGAGGCCATCAACGGCATGGTATCGGGCCTCGACCCGCACTCCGCCTACCTCGACGAGAAGGCTTTTAAGGACCTGCGCGAGACGACAGTCGGACGCTTCGGCGGCCTGGGCATCGAGGTCGGCCGCGAGGACGGCGTCGATGACGGCTCGGGCTTCATCAAGGTCGTCTCGCCCATCGAGGGCACGCCGGCATTCCGTGCCGGCGTCAAGCCGGGCGACCTGATCGTCAAGATCGACGACACCAACGTCAAGGGTCTCAAGCTCAACGACGCCGTCACCAAGCTGCGCGGTGCGCCCGGCACCAAGGTCACGCTGACCCTCGCCCGCAAGGACGTGAGCACGCCGATCGTGGTGCAGCTGGTCCGCGAGGAGATCAAGGTGCAGAGCGTCCGCGCCAAGCAGGTCGAGCCGGGCTACGGTTACCTGCGCGTGTCTCAGTTCCAGGATCCCACCGTCGCCGACCTCGCGAACAAGATCAACGAGATCTACAAGGCCGGTCCGATCAAGGGCATCGTGCTCGACCTGCGCAACAACCCGGGCGGTGTGCTGCCAGGTGCGATCGGGGTGTCGGCGGCCTTCCTGCCGAAGGACTCGCTGATCGTCTCGACGCGCGGCCAGATCCAGGAAGCCCAGGGCAAGTTCTTCGCAACGCGCGACGAGTACCAGCGCGGCGGCGACGACGTGCTCAAGGACCTGCCGGCCGCGATCCGCGACGTGCCGATGGTGGTGCTGGTCAACGGTGGTTCGGCCTCGGCGTCCGAGATCGTCGCCGGCGCGCTGCAGGACTACAAGCGCGCGAAGATCGTCGGCACGACGACCTTCGGCAAGGGCTCGGTGCAGACCATCCTGCCGCTGCCCCCGGAGCGCAAGACCGGCATCAAGCTGACCATCTCGCGTTACTACACGCCGAACGGCCGCTCGATCCAGGCGACCGGCATCGTCCCCGACTACATCGTCGACGACACCGCCGAAGGCAACATCTTCGCGTTCCCGCGCGAGGCCGACCTCGAGCATCACCTCAACAACACGGAGGTGGCTGGTGCCAACGAGAAAAAGAGCATCGAACAGTCGCCCGAAGAGAAGAAGACCGAGGACGATCGCCGTGCCGCCGCGCTGAAGAAGCCGATCGAGTTCGGCTCCAAGGACGACTACCAGCTCCAGCAGGCCCTTCACCTGCTCAAGGGCGAGCCGGTCGATACCAAGAAGATGACGGCGGCCGTTTCGCCGGCCCGGCTCGAAGCCAAGGCGCCGGCTGCGGTCGTCCCCGCGACCAAGCCCTGATCGCGTTTTGCTTCGACGAGAAGGGCCGCTGATCAGCGGCCCTTTTTTCATGGCGCGGTCGATGTCGCGGTGATCCTTGAACAAGGTGCCGATCGACGCGCGTGCGCGAGTCGGTAGAGCACCGGCAACGCCAGCAGCGTCAGGAAGGTCGACGACAGGATGCCGCCGATGACCACCGTCACCAGGGCCATCGGGATGAATCCGAGCGACGCGACCAGCGCGGTCATCAGCACCGGACGCAGACGGGTGAACGCCCCTTCACGGATCGCAGCATCGAGGGGCTTGCCGTCGTCCCGCAGGCTGCGGATGAACGACAGCATCACCAGACCGTTGAGCACGGCGACGCCCGACAGCGCGATGAAGCCCACCGCCGCCGAGATCGACAGCGGGATGCCGCGCATCCACAGCGCCAGCACGCCGCCGGTCAGCGCGAACACCAACAACAAGGCCGCAGGAATTACAACCTGCAATCGTCGCGTCGCCGACTGGAGCTGCTCGAAGCTGCCGCCCCAGCTGGTCCAGTAGGCCGCCGGCGAGACGACCTCGCTGCCGATGGCGCGTCCGGCCTCCGCCACGAACGAGCCCAGGTCGTGCCCTGCGACGTTCGCGCTGACGACGACGCGGCGCTTGCCGTCCTCGCGCGCGATCTGGTTGGGACCGGCAGCCAGCTCACCGTATCGAAGTCCTCGCGCACGCCGGCCGGCAGCGACTTGCGGATCGCTTCCATGCGCGCATCGACGGCTCGCGAGACGGCGCGCCTGTTCTCGCCGATCAGCATGAAGACCGTACCCAGCACGACCTCGCGACCGTTCTCGGTCGCTGCGCCCGTGCGCAGGTCGCGTCCGATCTCGACCGCCGCGATCTCGCGAATACGAATCGCCTGTCCTTCGACGCGGCCGGCGATGACGTCGCGCATGTCGTCGAGCGATCGCAGCTGTCCCGGCGTCCGCACCAGCACCTGCTCGCCGCGTCGCTCGATGTAGCCGGCGCCCGGTTGTCGTTGTGGCGCTCGATGGCGGTGACCACGTCGGCCAAGCTCAGGCCGAATGCCGAGAGCCGCTCGAGGTCCGGCGCGACCACGTACTGCTTCTCGAACCCACCGATCGAGTTGATCTCGGTCACGCCGGTCACCGTGCGCAACTGCGGCTTGACGACCCAGTCCTGGAACTCGCGCAGGTCGGTCGCGGTGTACGGCGTGCCATCGGACTTGCGCGCGCCCTCGTCCGCCTCGATGGTCCATAGGTAGATCTCGCCGAGGCCGGTCGAGATCGGTCCCATGGTCGGCACGATCCCGGTCGGTAGGCGTTCGCGCGCCTCCTGCAGCCGCTGGTTCACGAGCTGCCGGGCGAAGTGGATGTCGGTGCCGCCCCGGAAGATGGCGGTGACCTGCGACAGGCCGTAACGCGACAGCGAGCGCGTCTGCTCGAGGCCGGGCAATCCGGCGATCACGGTCTCGATCGGAAAGGTGACGCGCTGCTCGGTCTCCAGCGGACTCGATCCCGGTGCCGAAGTGTTGACGACGACCTGCACGTTGGAGATGTTGGCGACCGCGTCGACCGCGAGACGCTGGTAGTTGAAGACGCCGAGCGCAGCGACGACGAGGACGACGAGCCAGCGCTGGTCGATGGACAAGCGGATGAGACGATCGAACATGGCAGCTCCAGTCTCAGTGGCCGTGTTCGGCGGTGGCCTTGCCGAGCTCGGCCTTCAGCACGAGGGCGTTGGCGGCTGCGACCCGTTCGCCACTCGCGAGTCCGTCGACGATCTCGACGGACTTGCCGTCGCTGCGGCCCGGCACGACCGTTCTCGCCGTGAAGCCTCGAGGGTTCTCCACGAAGACGGTCGGCTTCCCGTCCGCGGTGTGGAGGGAGTCGGCCGGCACCGCGACCGCCGACGTCTGGCCTCCCGCTGCGACGCTCACCGTGATGAAGAGTCCGGGCCGCCACGTGTGGTCGGGGTTCGCCAGCGTCACGCGTGCCTTCGCGGTGCGGGTCTGTTCACCCAGCAACGAGCCGACGTAGGAGACCGTCCACTCGACCGCTCTTTCGAAGGCCGTGGAGGACACGCGGACCTTCTGCCCGACATGCACCTTCGCGAGATCCTGCGCGGGCACGGCGAACTCGGCCCAGACGCTCGCGAGGTCGGCCACGGTGAAGGCCTTCGCGTCTTCCTTGACGGTCTCGCCGGGCGCGATGTGCTTCTCGACGACGGTGCCGTCGAAAGGCGCGCGGATCTGGAAGCGATTGAGGGCGCCCGCGCTTTCGCTCGCCCCGAACGCCGCCAGCTTCGCGCTCGCGTTGCGCACCGCGATGTCGGCCTCCTGCAACGCGCTCTCGGCGTGCAGGTAGTCCTACTGTGCCGAGATCCTCTCCTGCCAGAGCGTCTTCTCGCGCGCGTGGTTGGTCCTGGCCAGCACCGGACGCTTGCGGGCGGTGAGCAGCTCGCTGCGCTGTTCCGACAGCGTGCTGCTGCTGATCGAGGCCAGCACGTCGCCCGCCCTGACGCGTTGGCCGAGGCTCGCGTCGACGCGCTCGACGACGCCACCCACCCGCGGCACGACATGCGCGAGCCGGTCCTCGTCGAAGCGGATTTCGTCAGGGAAGCGCGCCGTCACGTCGAGCGTGGCGGGCCCCGCCGTCGCGAGGACGATGCCTGCGGTCACGATGGCCGCCATGGCGACCCGTTGCCTGGTTGTTGTCATGATTTTTTCCATGGCGTTCAGCGACCGAGGAGCCGATCGATGCGCGTGGCGGCTTGGATGGAATTCGCGGGGCGCGCCGAGGTAGCGCGCGCCGGCGGTAAGCAGAGTTCGTTGCGCATCGAGGACGTCGAGCAAGCCGAACTTGCCCGCCTCGAAGCCGCGGGTCGCCGCCTGCAAGGCGTCCTCAACGGCCGGCAGCACGCGGGTCTTGAGGGTCGCGGCCGTGCGCATGGCGAGCGTCAGCTGGTTCGAGGCCCGCTGCACGTCGGCGAGCAGGCGAATCCGGAGAGCCCGATGACGGCTTGCGTCCGCCCGAGTTCGTTGTCGCGTTTCACGCCCACCGTCGTGACGTCCGGAATGCGCCGGGTCTTCTCGAGGTCCAGCAACGCGCGCTGCCGCGTCACCTCCAGCTGTCCGGCAAGGACGGACGGCGCGCCGTCGACCGCGGCGAAGCGCAGCTCGCCGGCGCCCCACGACGCCGCGAGCGCCTGCCGGGCCGTCTCGAGCCCGGCTTCGGCCTCGGCGACTTCGAGCGACGCATTGTCCTCATCGACGCGTGCGCGAGTCTCGTCGACCGGCGAGACCTTGCCGGCCGCGACTCGCCGGCCGACGGCGTCGGCAGCGCGCGTGGCCAGCGCCGCCGAGTCGGTGGCGAGCGTCAGGCGCTCCTGCGCGACGAGAATCTGGAAGAACGCGGCCGTGACCGATGCCTTCAGGTCGACCGAGGCCTGCAGCAGTTCCGCTTCGGCGAGTCGGCGACCGGCCGAAGCGGCGCCGATGCGCGCGGCACGCTGGCCACCGACCTCGAGCGGCACGTCGATGGACGCGGTCGACGTACGCGTGTCGCCTCGCGTGTCTTCGACGAGGGTGCTGAACACGGGATTGCGCAGCAGGCCCGCCTGCGTGACGGCGCCGGCCGTCGCGGCGACCTGGTGACGCGCCGCGGACAGCAGCGGGCTGCGTTGCGTGGCCAGGGCCAGCGCGCGATCGAGCGTCAGGCCGTTTTTACGAACGCCGATGACGCTGCGGGGTGGATCGGGAAGTGCAGGTCGGGCCTGCGCCATGAAGGGGCTGAATAGCCATGCCACCAGCCCCAGCGGCAACAGGAATCGTCGCACCGAATCTCACAAAATTGACCCAGGGATTCGGCGAAACGTCAGACGGGGATGGTCTTGAAACGTCTCGCCGTCAAGCGAGACGGAGCCACTGAGGGCGGCCGGACGCTCGGGCGAGCGTCGTGGGGAGGGGGCGAAGCGGGTGCGGCACTGCAGCCGTCGAGGACGGTTCGACGGCTGCGGTCACGAGCGCGTCCGTCAACAGCGAGGAACCAGACGCGTGGCAGAAGCCGCAGTCGGCATCGATCGCGAGCTTGCCGCCGGTCGACGATTCGGAAGACGCCTGGTGCACGTGCTCGTGGTGACCGAAGTGTCGCGTCTGCGCCGGCGTCGTCTCGTGCCCGCAATACGCCGCGGCACCGGCCCAGGCGAACTGGACCGGCAGCAACAACGCGAAGAGGAGAATGATCAGGCGCTTCATCGGCGGCGAGTATCGCAGAACCGCGAAGCGTGCACCGCGCTACGATCGGGCCCGCACACGCGACCGACCCCATGAACGACGACCAACTGCTGCGCTACTCGCGCCACATCCTTCTCGACGACATCGGCATCGAGGGACAGCAGCGCCTGCGCGATGCGCGGGTCCTGATCGTCGGCGCCGGCGGCCTCGGCTCGCCTGCAGCGATGTACCTGGTCGCGAGCGGCATCGGACAGCTCGCTCTGGTCGACGACGACACCGTCGACCTCACCAACCTGCAGCGACAGATCCTGCACGGCACGCCGGACGTCGGCGTCCTGAAGGCCGTGTCCGGGGCCAACGCGCTGCGGCGCCTCAATCCCGATGTCGAGGTCGTCCCGATCGTCGAGCGCGTCGATGCCGGGCGCCTGACGACGCTGGTCGCGGCGAGCGACGTCGTGCTCGACTGCACCGACAACTTCGCCACGCGCCACGCGATCAATCGCGCCTGCGTCGCGGCGAGCGTGCCGCTGGTGTCGGGCGCGGCGATCCGTTTCGACGGCCAGATCGCCAGCTTCGACCTGCGGCCCGTGGCGGACGACGAACAGCGCGCGCCCTGCTACGCCTGCCTCTTCCCCGAGAGCGACGAGGTCGAGGAGGTCGCCTGTTCGACCATGGGCGTGTTCGCGCCGCTGACCGGCATCGTCGGCGCCATGCAGGCGGCCGAAGCGGCCAAGATCCTCATCGGCCTACCATCGCTGTCCGGGCGGCTACAGTTGCTCGATGCGCGGTCAATGGAATGGCAGACGATCGTGCTCACGCGCGATCCTGCGTGCGCGGTTTGCGGCAACGCTACTCGCTGATTCCTCGCGGGCTGTCGCTCGATAGCCACTCGCGGGTCCCGCTTTTCTTGCCCACTTCGGGTCGGTCGAGTAAAAGCGGGGGCGCCATCCGGTCTTTCATTCACCGCTCACGCCACATGCTCGATCGCACCAAGGCCTTCGTGAAATCGCTGCTCGCCGCCCGCCATCAGGCGAAGCGCGCCGACGAGCTGCGCGCGAGCCGGCGCCTGATCCCCAAGGCCGAGCTGCGCAGCGGCCTCGAATCGCTCGGCATTGCCGCGGGCGACACGGTGATGCTGCATTCGTCGTTGAAGAGCATCGGCTTCGTCGACGGGGGCCCGCGCACGATGCTCGAAGCGCTGGTCGAGGCGGTCGGTCCGAGCGGCACGCTGGTGGTGCCGACCTACTGGCTGCCCGGCGGCACGATCCTCGCGACCTGCAAGCTCGACGACTACGTCTTCGATCCACGCAAGCACGGCTCGCATCTCGGCCGCCTGCCGTCGGAGTTCCTCACCTTCGACGGCATCGCGCGCAGCATCCATCCGACCCATTCGGTCTCGGCGATCGGGCGCGACGCGCACCACGTCGTCGACAGCCATCATCTCGCCCCGTCGATCTTCGGCACCGGCTCGCCGTGGGACCGTTGCCACGAGCTCAACGCGAAGGTCATCGGGCTCGGTATCTCGATGGGCCCGGTGACGTTCTATCACCTGCTCGAGGACCGGATGCTAGACCGCTTCCCGCTGCCGGTCCGCCTCGCCGAGAGCTACTCGCTGCCCTGCCTGGACTGGCAGGGCAAGCGGGTCGAGGTCCCGGTGGTGCCACTCGATCCGCAGTTCATGCCGCGACGTATCGATGCGCCCGGCCGCGACGACCTGCGCGAGTACTTCCGCCAGGAGTTCGATCGGCATGCGCTGCTCGGGTGGGGCCAGGTCGGCGAGGCCGTTTCGTGGACCATTCCCGCGCAGCGTTTCTACCAGCACCTCGAGACCCTCGTCGGCGAGGGCATCACCATCTACTCAACCCCCGATCAACTGTCCGCGCGACCGGTCTGATCGCGGTCATCACGGGCAAGCAATGAAACACTGGATCGAACACGCGAAGGACCGACTGGGTCTTTCGTTCCATGAGCCACAGTCCATCGAGACCCACCTCGCCGCCGCCGCCGCGTGGGTCCTCGAAGCGCAGCGCGCGACGCCCGACGAAGGCGTGGCCCATTCGTACAACATCCGTACCGGCACGTGGATGGCTTCGTATCCGGAAACCACCGGCTACCTGATCCCGACGCTGTACGACTACGCGCACTACTTCGACAAGCCGGTCTGTCGCGACGCCGCGTTGCGCATGGCGCGATGGGAGGTCGCCGAGCAGTTGCCAGACGGTGGCATCCGCGCCGGCACCATGGCGGCCGAGGTCGTCGCGCCCACGATCTTCAACACCGGCCAGGTCCTGTTCGGCCTCGCGCGCGCCGCGAAGGAAACCGGTGATGCCTCGATCCACGACAGCCTGGTGCGCGCATCCGACTGGCTGGTCGCCGCGCAGGACGACGATGGCTGCTGGCGTCGCTTCGCGTCACCGTTCGCGCACTCGAAGAACGGCACCTACAACACGCGCAGTGCCTTCGGCCTGGTCCGTGCGTTCGAGGTCGTGGGCGATCCGCGCTATCTCGAATCGGCCGACCGCAACGTGGGCTGGGCGTTGTCGACGAGCCTGGCCAACGGCTGGCTGCCCGGCAACTGCCTGACGACCAACGACGACGACAGCGCGCTCACCCACACCATCGCGTATTCGATACGCGGCATCCTCGAAGTCGGCGTCGCGACCGAGAACGCGACCTACATCAAGGCAGCCTTGACGATGGCGCGTCGCGTCGCGGAGCGCCAGAACGCCGATGGCTCGCTGTCGGGTTACCTCTCGCCCGCGTGGGAGCCGCTGAGCAACTGGAGCTGCGCCACCGGCAACTCGCAGATGGCGCTCAATTGGTATCGCATCGCCAAGGTCACCGGCGAGACCGACCTGATGAAGTACGCCAGAGCCGCGAACCGCTTCAACATGCGCCTGCAGAAACTCGATGGCCCGCTGACGATGCGCGGCGCGATCAAGGGTTCGCACCCGATCGGCGAGGATTACATGCAATGGCGGTTCCCGAACTGGGCCACCAAGTTCTTCATGGACGGCCTGATGTTCGAGCGACTGTTCGATCGCATCGACAACATCGGCTGAACGATCAGCGAAGGGCTTGCGGCGCGGGCTTCGATTCCACGGCGCTCAAGCTCGACAGGAAGCGGTCCGCGTCCTGGAAGCCGATCACGCTGGCGGCCGCGAGATGACGGCCATCGCGATCGAAGAAGACGATGCCCGGCGGTCCGAAGAGCTCGAAGCGCTTCAGCAACGCACGATCGTCCTCGTCGTTGGCCGTGACGTCGGCCTTCAGCAGCACGAAGTCATGCATGCGCGCGACCACGCGCGCGTCGGTGTACGTGAAGCGCTCCATCTCCTTGCACGACACGCACCAGTCGGCATAGAAGTCGAGCAGCACCGGCTTGCCGGCCGACGCGACGCGCCGATCGAGGTCGGCCACGCTCTTGATGCGCTCGAACGGCAGGCCGGCTTCGCTGATCGCAACGGCCGCGCTCCCCCGCGTGAAATGACCGAGCGGACGCAGCACATCGCGCCCGCCGCTCGCGAGGCCCACGACCTCGACGACGCCCACGAACATCAGCAGGACGCCGAGGCCTTTCGCGAGGCGCGTGACGCCGCGCGCATCGTGGCCGAGCGGATCGAACACGCGCAGGAAGACGGCGCCGACGATCGCCAGCGTGGCCCACGCCGCCATCACGATCCAGCTCGGCAGCACCGGCGTGACCATCCATAGCGCGACGGCGAGCAGCAGGACGCCGAAGAAGTGCTTGACCGTCTGCATCCACGCACCGACCCGCGGCAGCAGCGAACCCGCCGACACGCCGACCAGCAACAGCGGGACGCTCATGCCGATCGCGAGCGAGAACAGCGCCGTGCCGCCGACCAGCACGTCGCGGGTGCGGCTGATGTAGAGCAGCGCACCGGCCAGCGGCGCGGCGACGCACGGTCCGACGATCAGGGCCGACAGCGCGCCCATCGCGAAGACGCCGGCGAAGCGACCTGCGTTGCTGACACCCGCCGAGCCGACCCGTCCCGACCATTGCGCGAGCTGCGCCTGCATGCCGGCCGGGACCTGCAGTTCGTAGAAGCCGAACATCGACAGCGACAGCAGGACCAGCACGGCCGCGAAGGTGCCGAGCACCAGCGGCGTCTGCAACGCCGCGGCCAATCCCTCGCCCGCGAGTCCCGCGGCGACGCCGAGCAGCGTGTAGACCAAAGCCATGCCGAGCGAGTAAGCCACGGCGAGCAACAGCCCCGTGCCGCGCGTGGTGACCCGTCCCGAACCGGCCTGGCCGACGATGATCGACGACAGGATCGGGACCATCGGCAACACGCACGGCGTGAACGCGAGCAACACGCCGAGGCCGATGAACAGCAGCGCGATCAGGCCGAGGTTGCGGCTCATCAACGTGCGCTCGATGCGCGACGAGTCGTCGGAGGCCGGCACCGCGCCGCCACCCGACGCGACCTTGCTCGACCCGGTGCCGGTCAACGTCGCCTTGGCGACCTGCGGCGGATAGCAGAGACCTGCGTCGGCGCAGCCCTGCGACGTGGACAGCAACGTGAAGGGGCCGGTCCCGCCGCTCACGGGAATGCGGACGACCACGTCCTTGCGATAGTGCTCGACGTCCTTCTGGAAGGTCTCGTCGAACTTGATCTCGCCCTTCGGATAGACCGGCTCGCCGAGCGTCGCGCCACCGGACGCGGCGGGATCGAGCGCGAACTTGAAGCGCTCGCGATAGAGGTAGTAGCCGTCGGCAATCCGGTAGTGCACCTCGATGTCGCCCGCGTCCACGATCTTCGCGCTGAACGCGAAGGCCTTCTCGGGCTCCATGAATGCCGCGTGCGCAGTGGACATCGTGACGAGCGACATCAGCAGCGCAAGGACGAATGCGACCAGCGGCAAGACCCGCTGACGCACGTTCGGATGAATCGAATCCACACAATCTCCGGGAAACCGTTCCGTCGTCTGTCGGGGCCGGCACGACTTCGTTACGACCGCATCGACGGCCCGTTCGTTCATCACTTCAACAAGCGTCGCCGCGTCAGCGTCACGGCCCACCAGTAGCCGAACACGGTGTAGGCGAGCAGCACGCAGAGGTCGAACAGCGGCTGGTCGGGCACGCGGCCGAGGATCAGCGGCCGCACCAGGTCGACGGCCGCCGTCAGCGGCATCCACTGGGCGATGGCCTGCACCCAGCCTGGCAGCTGCGTGAATGGAAAGAACACGCCCGACAGGAACCACATCGGCGTGACGACGATGGTGAAGTAATAGGTGAAGAAGTCGTAGTTCTTCGCGTACGCGTTCACGACCAGCCCGAGCGCGGCCGCGGTCAGTCCGATCAGCAACAGCAACGGCAGCACCAGCAGCATCGACCACTCGCGCGACAGGCCGAGCACGAAGATCACGAGGAGGATGGCGACACCGGTGAAGACGCTCTTGCTGGCTGCCCAGATCAGCTCGGCCATCATCACGTCGTCGAGCGACAGCGGCGCGTTCATCATCGCCTCCCAGCTCTTCTGGATATGCATCCGCGTGAACGCCGAGTAGAGCGACTCGAAGGTCGCCGCGTTGAACGCGTTCATGCAGATCGAACCCGACGCGAGGAAGACGATGTAGCGCACGCCGTCGATCGGCGCGAGCAGGCTGCCGAGGCCGTAGCCGAACGCGAACAGCGTGATCAGCGGCTCGGCGACGTTGCCGAACACGCTCTGCGCGAACATGCGCTTCCAGACCAGGTAGTTGCGACGCCAGATCGGCACCCAGCGCAGGCTGATGTCGGGCAGGGGAGCATTGCGGGAAAGGATGGTGATCATGGCGATATTTTATGCTGTGCGTCGCACGGCTTCGCCCCAACCCACGGAATACGATGACCGCCTTCGGACACGCCTGGCTCGACGAATTCCCGCTCGAACGCCACGGCATCTATCTCAACCACGGCACGGTCGGGGTGACGCCGCTCGCGGTGACGCGCGCGCGCGCCGCGATCCTCGAGGCGATCGAACGCCATCCCGCGCGCTACATGCTGCGTGAGCTGATGCGACTCGATGCGTCGACCGCCGCCAAGCCTGCAGATCGACCGCGCCTGCGCGAAGCCGCCACGAAGATCGCGACCTTTCTCGGCTGCGCCGCCGATGGCCTCGTGTTCGTCGACAACGCGACGAGCGGCATCTGCGCGGTGCTGCGCTCGCTGCCGCTCGCACCCGGCGACGAAATCCTGCTGCCCGATCACGCGTACGGCGGCGTCGCGCGGGCTGCGGCCTTCATCGCGCGCGAGCGCGGCGCCACGGTCTCGACCTTCGTGCTTCCCTTCCCCGATTGCACCCCCGAGCGCGTGGTCGCCTCCGTCGCGGCAGCCATCACGCCGCGCACGCGTGTCGCACTGCTCGACCACGTCACGTCCGAGTCGGCGCTGGTGCTGCCGCTGGCCGCGATGGCCGCCGTCTGCCGCGCCAGGGGCATCGCGGTGCTGGTCGACGGCGCTCACGCGCCCGGCGCGATCCCTGTCGACATCGAAGCGCTCGGCGTCGACTGGTACGCGGCCAACCTGCACAAGTGGGCGTTCGCGCCGCGCGCCTGCGGCGTCCTGTGGGCCGCACCCGAGCGGCGCGCCGGACTGCATCCGACCGTGATCTCGTGGGGCGTCACCAACGACGACTGGCTGTCGGAGTTCGACTGGACCGGGACTCGCGACCCGTCGCCCTGGCTCGCCGCGCCGGCCGGCATCGCGTTCATGGAAGAGCGCCTCGGCCTCGAAGCCATGCGGGCCTACAACCACGAACTCGCCTGGCGCAGCGCGACCTCGCTCGCGCAACGCTGGGGACGCGCCTTCGAGACTCCGAAGACGATGATCGGCTGCATGGTGTCGGTGCCGTTGCCGGAGCGCCTCGGCCCTGGCGACGCCGCGAACGCGCAGCGCGTGCGCGATGCTCTGCTGTTCGAGCACGGCATCGAAGTACCTGTGCTCGCGCGCGCCGAGATGCTGTGGGTTCGCCTGTCGATCCAGGTCTACAACGAAGCCAGCGACATCGAGCGCCTCGCCGAGGCCGTCGATGCGATCGGCCTCAGTCACGCATCTCGCGACCGGTCAGCTTGAGGAACACGTCCTCGAGATTGGCCGGTCGATGCAGGTAGCGCAGGTTGGGTTGGGTCGACAGATGCTCGAGCAGCACTTGCGGCGCATCGGTGTAGCAAAACACGGTCTCGCCGCTGATCTCGAGGCGCGCGGACAGGCCCGGTCCCAGCGTCTCGCCCCAGACCTTCGCCCCGTCGCCGTACACCTCGACGACGTTGGCTTCGATGTGTTCCGCGATCAGGTCGCGGGGGGTTCCTTCGGCGATCTTCGTGCCCACGTCCACGACCACGAGCCGGTCAGCGAGGCGCTCGGCCTCATCCATGAAGTGGGTCGTCAGCACGATGGTCTTGCCGTCCGCCCGCAGGCTCTTCAGCCGATCCCAAATCAGGTGGCGCGCCTGCGGATCGAGACCGGTCGTCGGCTCGTCCATGAAGATCACGTCGGGATCGTTGACCAGCGAACGTGCGAGGGTCAGGCGCCGCTTCATGCCGCCCGACAGTTCGCCGATCTTCGCGTCGGCCTTCGCGGTCAGGCTCGCGAAATCCAGCAGGGCCGGGATGCGCGCGCGGATCACGGTGTCGGAGAGTCCGAAGTAACGCCCGTAGACCAGCAGGTTCTCGCTCGCGGTGAAGTCCGGATCGAGGTTGTCCATCTGCGGCACCACGCCGACACGGATGCGTGCCTCGCGCGCCTGCGACGGGACGGGTCGCCCACCCAGCATGATCGTCCCCGCGTCCGGAGCCGTGAGTCCGAGGCACAGGCGCAGCGTCGTGGTCTTGCCGGCGCCGTTCGGGCCGAGCAGCGCGAAGCACTCGCCGCGCAGCACGTCGAGATCGAGCGTATTGACGACGCGCCTGTCGCCGTAGCTTTTGCAGACGCCGGCCAGTGAAAGGATCGCGGACAGGGCTTGTGACATGAGGATGGCGCGAACGGGATCGCGCCGCGTCGTCAGTGCGACGAATTCACCGGGGATCGGGCGCCCTTGCCCCGCATCGCGATCCACTCGTCGATCCGTGACTCCAGGACCGTCAGAGGCAAAGCCCCATCGTCCAGGATCGCGTTGTGGAAGGAACGGATGTCGAAGCGATCGCCGAGTGTCGAGCGCGCCCGGTCTCGCAACTCGCGGATCTTCAGTTGCCCGATCTTGTAGCCGAGCGCCTGTCCGGGAGACGCGATGTAGCGGTCGATCTCGGCCGCGGCAAAACCGCGCTGCAGTCCCGCGTTGTCCATCATGTAGGCGATCGATCGGTCACGCGTCCAGCCGAAAGCATGGATGCCGGTGTCGATCACGAGGCGACACGCCCGGACCATGTCCCACCCCATGGCACCGAAGCGCGAATACGGGTCCTGGTAGACGCCGACCGCCGGGCCGAGGCTTTCGGCGTACAGCGCCCAGCCTTCGGTGTACGCGGTGTAGCCCGCATTGCGGCGGAAGGTCGGCAGCCCCTTCAACTCCTGCGCGCGCGCGATCTGCAGGTGATGGCCGGGCACGGCTTCATGAACGAAAGTGTTCTCCATGTCGTACTTCGGACGCGTCGCGAGACTGAGGACATTGGCCTCGAAGTACCCGGCTCGGCTGCCGTCGAGTGCGCCCGCGGTGTAGTGCTCCGCGTTGTCGCCTTCGTACGCTTCCATCGCACGCACGCCATAAGGCAGTCGCGGCAGTTCCGCGAACAGGCTCGGCAACGCGGCGTCCACGCGCTTTGCGATGTCGCGGTAGTCCTTCAGCATCTCGTCGGACGACGTGTAGTAGAAGCGCGGATCGGCGCGAAGGCTGTCGAAGAACGCGGTCCGCGTGCCCTTGAATCCCAGTTCCGCGATCAGTGCATCCATCTGCGCCCCGATGCGATCGACCTCGCGCAGGCCGATGTCGTGGATCTGTCGCGGGGTCAGCGTCGTGGTCGTCGAATGGTGGACGGCGAGTGCGTAGTACGCCGAGCCACCGGGCAGCGTCGATGCCGCGAGATCGGTGCGGCAGGCCGGCAGGTACTCGCGGACCAGGAAGTCGCGCATCGTCTTGAATGCCGGTGCCACTTGCTCGACGAGGACGCGTCTTCCTTCGGCGGCCAGGCGGTCGCGATCATCCTGCGAAATGCCGGCGGCGAAGTCGTTGAAGGGTCTGAACAGCGGGTTGGACTCGACGCCCGGCGCGATGAAATCGTCGAACTGGGCGGGGACGCGGTCCATGATCTCCCGCGGTGGCATCCATCCCGAGCGCATGCCCTCGCGCATCAATGCGGTGGATTGTTCGAGCGACCGGGGCAACGCGTGAAGACGCTTGAGGTAGTTTTCGTAGTCTCGTGCAGTCTCGAAGGGTGTCGCCTTGGCCAGCATCGCGAAGCCCTGCTGCGGCCCACCGTTCGGCGCGACGACGATCCACTCGCCAAGTCCGTAGAAAGGCAGCTCACCGTAGATCGCGTTGACGGCTTCGGTCTGGCGTGCCTCGTCCAGCATGAGGTCGCGAGAGATACGGTCCTGGATACCCAGCTGCTTTCGATCGAAGCCGATCAACGTGCGGATCACCTCCCCGACGTGGGCCTTGCGCCGCGCGATCGCCGTGGACGATCGATCGGTCAATCGATCATTGAAGTCGTTGACACCATCGAAGGTTGCCGATTCCGGCGACTCCTGCAGTTGCCATCGGTACTCGCGCTCGAAGAACGCGTTGAGGCGAACGCCTTCGGAACTAGGCCTGGCACGGTCGGCGGCTCGAGCGGCACCGCTGGACGCGGCGACTGCCAGCAGCAGGCCCATAAACAAGAAGCCGGGTCGAATGCCCGGCTTCTTGTTCATGACAGATGCTTCAGGCATCGGCTTCCGGAATTTCGCTGACTTCCGGGCGATCCATCAGTTCGACCAGCGCCATCGGTGCGTTGTCGCCGACACGGAAGCCGTACTTCAGGATGCGCAGGTAGCCGCCATTGCGGGTCTTGTAACGCGGACCGAGCACGTCGAACAGCTTGACGACCATCTCGCGGTCGCGCAGGCGATTGAACGCGAGGCGCTTGTTGGCCAGCGTGGGTTCCTTGCCGAGCGTGATCATAGGTTCGAAGACGCGACGCAGTTCCTTGGCCTTCGGCAGCGTCGTCTTGATGACTTCGTGCTTGAGGAGGGAATTGGTCATGTTGCGAAACATGGCTAGGCGGTGACTCGAGGTGCGGTTGAGTTTCCGCAGTCCGTGACGGTGACGCATGACGAATTTCCTTTTCTAGAATCTTGAAAGACCGACTTCTTCGATCACCGGTGCTGCTGGTGCGGTTCGGTTTTGCTTTTGTTCGTCGTTCCCGCGAACGCGGAAACGACGGTATGACGAGTGTTGCTTACGCCTTTTCCAAACCGACTGGCGGCCAGTTCTCGATCTTCATGCCGAGCGTCAGACCACGCGAGGCCAGGACTTCCTTGATCTCGTTGAGCGATTTGCGGCCCAGGTTCGGGGTCTTGAGCAGTTCGTTCTCGGTACGCTGGATCAGGTCGCCGATGTAATAGATATTCTCGGCCTTCAGGCAGTTCGCCGAACGCACCGTGAGTTCCAGATCGTCGACCGGACGCAGCAGGATCGGATCGACCTGCGACTGACGCGGCAGCGCTTCGGCCGACGACTCCGTGCCTTCGAGCGACGCGAACACCGATAGCTGGTCGATCAGGATGCGGGCCGACTGGCGGATCGCTTCTTCCGGCGAGATGACGCCGTTGGTCTCGATCGTCATGACCAGCTTGTCGAGGTCGGTGCGCTGTTCGACGCGAGCCGACTCGACCGTGTAGCTGACGCGACGGACCGGGCTGTACGACGCGTCGAGTACGATGCGGCCGATGGTCTTGCTGTGGTCGTCGGCGAAGGCGCGCAGGTTGCCAGGCACGTAGCCACGGCCCTTTTCGATCTTGATCTGCATGTCGAGCTTGCCGCCGGGCGACAGGTTCGCGATGACGTGCTCGGGATTGACGATCTCGACTTCGTGCGACAGCTCGAGGTCGGCGGCCGTGACCGGGCCCTCACCTTCCTTGTTCAGCGTGACCACGACGTCGTCGCGGTTGTGCAGCTTGAAGACGACGCCCTTCAGGTTCAGCAGGATGTCGACCACGTCTTCCTGGACGCCGTCGAGCGTCGAGTACTCGTGCACGACACCGGCGATCGAAACTTCGGTCGGCGCGTAGCCGTTCATCGACGACAGCAGGATGCGACGCAGCGCGTTGCCGAGCGTGTGGCCGTAGCCACGTTCGAAAGGCTCCATGGTGACCTTGGCCATGTTGGGGCCGGCACCTTCGACTTCGATCTGGCGGGGCTTGAGGAATGCGTTCGTTGCCATTTGTTTTTCCTTTGCAATGCCCTCGGCGCGTTAAGCCGATAAGGCTGCTTGTGATGCCACTGAAACAACTGATCTGCGCGTGGCTTTCAACAGACCCAAAGACGAGACCGGACTGCGTCCGGTCTCGGTTCGTCAATTGCGCGTCAGCGCATTAACGCGAATACAGCTCGACGATCAGCGATTCGTTGATGTCGGCGGCGATCTCGCTGCGCTCTGGCATCGACTTGAAGGTGCCTTCCATTTTGGTCGAGTCGACCGTGACCCAGCTCGGAAAGTTGCCCTGCTGCGCCAGCGACATCGCTTCGACGATGCGGACCTGCTTCTTGGCCTTGTCGCGGATGGTGACCACGTCACCCGACTTGACCTGCATCGACGGGATGTTGGCCGTCGTACCGTTCAGCGCGATCGACTTGTGGCTGACGAGCTGGCGCGCCTCGGCGCGGGTCGAGCCGAAGCCCATGCGATAGACGACGTTGTCGAGACGCGACTCGAGCAGGCCGAGCAGGTTCTCGCCGGTGTTGCCCTTGCGACGATCGGCTTCCTCAAAGTAGCGACGAAACTGGCGCTCGAGGATGCCGTACATGCGCTTGACCTTCTGCTTCTCGCGCAGCTGCTTGCCGAAGTCCGACGTACGCATGCCCGACGTGCGGCCATGCTGGCCCGGCTTGCTGTCGAGCTTGCACTTCGAATCGAGCGAACGACGGGCGCTCTTGAGGAACAGATCAGTGCCCTCGCGACGCGAGAGCTTGCACTTCGGACCGATGTAACGTGCCACGGTATTTCCTTTCAGTACGTCTCTTGGAGACGGTTAGCCTGATCTTTGAACCCGGAGGGCGTCAGGCGAGAGAACCACGTACCACTCTTCAATTCGTCATCCCCGCTAATGCGGGGATCCAGCGCCTTAGTGCCACGACGCTGGGTTCCCGCGTTCGCGGGAACGACAGGTCTTACATACGGCGTCTTTTCGGCGGACGGCAGCCGTTGTGCGGAACCGGCGTCACGTCGGTGATGCTGACGATCTTGATGCCCAGCGCATTCAGTGCACGCACCGAAGACTCGCGACCCGGACCCGGGCCCTTGATCTGGACTTCGACGTTCTTAATGCCCTGTTCCTGCGCGGCACGGCCGGCCGTCTCGGAAGCGACCTGGGCCGCGAACGGCGTCGACTTGCGCGAGCCCTTGAAGCCCGCACCGCCTGACGACGCCCACGACAGGACGTTGCCCTGACGATCGGTGATCGTGATGATGGTGTTGTTGAACGACGCGTGGATGTGCGCGATGCCGTCCGAGACGTTCTTGCGAACCTTCTTGCGGACGCGCTGCGAAGCTGCGTTGTTCGGTGACTTTGCCATGGTGCTTCCTTATCGTTCTATCTGATTGACGACGCGCGCTTCGCGTTACTTCTTGAGCGACGCTGCTGCCTTCTTCGGTCCCTTGCGCGTTCGGGCATTGGTGCGCGTGCGCTGACCGCGGACCGGCAGGCCGCGACGATGACGCAAGCCACGGTAGCAGCCCAGGTCCATCAGTCGCTTGATGTTCATCGAGATGTCGCGACGCAAATCGCCTTCGACCAGGAACTTGCCGACCTGGTCGCGCAGACGTTCCATCTCCGCATCGTCCAAGTCCTTGACCTTCTTGGTCACGGCGACGTTCGCTGCAGCGCAGATGAAACGCGCGCGCGGACGACCGATACCGAAGATCGCGGTCAGACCGACGTCGGTGTGCTGATGGTTCGGGATATTGATTCCGGCAATACGGGCCATGCTCGTTCCTATCTAACTCAGTGACTGCGCAGAAGATGCAGAGACGCTTGCGCGCTCAACCCTGGCGCTGCTTGTGGCGCGCGTCGGACGAGCAGATGACCCGCACGACGCCCTTGCGCTTGATGATCTTGCAGTTGCGGCAGAGCCGCTTGACCGATGCGAGTACTTTCATTTGATCCTCGACTTGCGTTGTCCAACGTTGAGACTCTTACTTGGCGCGGAACGTGATTCGAGCTCTGGACAGGTCGTAGGGCGAGACTTCCACCGTGACCTTGTCGCCGGGCAGGATGCGGATGTAGTGCAAGCGCATCTTTCCCGAAATGTGCCCGAGCACCACGTGCCCGTTCTCCAGCTTCACGCGAAACGTCGCGTTGGGCAGATTCTCGAGAATCTCGCCCTGCATCTGGATGACATCGTCCTTCGCCATGTATTCCTTGTTTGATGAGGTCCGCGTGCTGCGCTCTAGCGCGCCGGCAAGCCACCCTTGAAATTAGCCTTCTTCAACAACGACTCGTACTGGTGGGTCATGATGTAAGCCTGCACCTGCGACATGAAGTCCATCGTGACCACCACGATGATCAGCAGGGACGTTCCACCGAAGTAGAACGGCACGTTCTTCCACAACACCAAGAATTCGGGCAAAAGGCAGACCAACGTGATGTAAAACGCACCGGCCAACGTGAGGCGCATCAGGATCTTGTCGATGTAGCGCGCGGTCTGCTCACCCGGACGAATACCCGGCACGAACGCGCCGCTCTTCTTCAGGTTGTCCGCGGTTTCCTTGCTGTTGAATACGAGCGCCGTATAAAAGAAGCAGAAGAAGATGATCGCGGCCGCATACAGCAACACGTACACCGGCTGACCCGGCGACAACGCGCCGGCGACGTCCTTCAGCCAGCGCATGCTCTCGCCCGAACTGAACCAACTCGTGATCGTGGCCGGCAGCAAGATGATCGACGACGCGAAAATCGGCGGGATCACGCCCGACATGTTCAGCTTCAACGGCAGATGCGAGCTCTGACCGCCGTAGACCTTGTTGCCAACTTGGCGCTTCGCGTAGTTGACCAGGATCTTGCGCTGGCCCCGCTCGACGAACACCACGAAGCCCGTTACCGCAATCGCGACCAGGCAGATGATGATCACCGTCGGGATGCTCATCGCACCGGTGTTGACCAACTCGAACAGATTGCCCAGTGCCCGCGGCAGGCCCGACGCGATACCCGCGAAGATGATGATCGAGATGCCGTTGCCCAGGCCACGCTCGGTGATCTGCTCGCCCAGCCACATCAGGAACATAGTGCCGGTCATCAGGCAGATCACGGTCGTGAAGCGGAACAGCAGGCCCGGGTCGAGGACCAGACCGGGACTCGACTCGAGAAACACCGAGATGCCCAGTGCCTGGAACGTCCCCAGCAGCAACGTGCCATAACGTGTGTACTGCGTGATCTTGCGACGGCCCGACTCGCCTTCCTTCTTGATCGCCTCGAGCTGCGGCGACACGACCGTCAGCAGCTGCATGATGATCGACGCAGAGATGTAGGGCGTGATACCGAGCGCGAAGATCGTGAAGCGCGACAACGCGCCGCCCGAGAACATGTTCAGCATGCCCAGGATGCCGCCCTGCTGGCCCTGGAACATCTTGGTCAGCTCGTTCGGATCGATCCCCGGCACCGGAATGTGCGCACCGATCCGATAGACGATCAGCGCCCCGAGCAGGAAAATCAGGCGACGCTGGAGGTCGCCGTACTTTCCACGCTTGCCCGGGAGGGCGCGATTGTTGGATGCGGAGCTGGTGGCCACTCGGGATTTCCTAAATCGGGCTCGGGCGACTCAGGCCGCCGCGGCTGCAGCGCGCGCTTCTTTCGAAGGCAGCTTGCGGACGGTCGGCGCCACGACGATATCGGACACGCTACCGCCGGCTGCTTCGATGGCTGCCTTGGCACCCTTGGTCGCCGCGACACCGTCGAGGGCGATCTTGCGGGTGATCTCACCCGACAGGATCACCTTGGCCGAACGATGGAGGTCCGACATGAGGCCGGCCTGCTTCAACGCAAGCAGATCGATCGCGTCGACCGGCAACTTCTGCAGGTCAGACAGACGGATCTCAGCGACGAAGCGCGCCGTCAGCGACTTGAAGCCACGCTTCGGCAGGCGACGTTGCAGCGGCATCTGGCCGCCTTCGAAGCCGACCTTGTGGAAGCCGCCCGAACGGGACTTTTGACCCTTGTGACCGCGACCGGCGGTCTTGCCGAGGCCCGAGCCGATACCGCGACCGACGCGACGCTTGGCGTGCTTGGCGCCTTCTGCAGGCTTGATGGTGTTTAGTTTCATCTCAAACCACCTTCACGAGGTACGAGACCTTGTTGATCATGCCGCGAACCGACGGCGTGTCTTCCAGCGTGCTCACGCTGTTCATGCGGCGCAGACCGAGTCCGCGGACCGTCGCACGATGCGACTCGCGGGTCCCGTTGATGCTCTTGAAGAGCGTGACGGTGACAGTCTTGCCTTCGCTCTTGGCGTCGGTCACTGCTGCGGTCGACTTTGCTTTGGTCGTCATGGCTTACTCTCAGTGACGGCGATTAAGCCGTGATCTCTTCCACCGACTTGCCGCGCTTGGCAGCGATCTCGGCCGGGGTCGTCATGGTCTGCAGGCCGTTCAGCGTGGCGCGGACCAGGTTGTACGGGTTGGTCGAGCCGAGGCTCTTGGCCACCACGTTGGTGACGCCGATCGCTTCGAAGATCGCGCGCATCGGACCGCCGGCGATCACGCCGGTACCGTCCTTGGCAGGCGTCATCAGGACCGTCGACGCGCCATGCTTGCCGGTGACCGTGTGCTGCAGCGTGTTGCCCTTCAGCGAGACCTTGAACATCTTGCGACGCGCTTCTTCCATTGCCTTCTGCACGGCGACCGGCACTTCGCGCGCCTTGCCCTTGCCCATGCCGATGCGTCCATCGCCGTCACCCACGACAGCCAACGCGGCGAAACCGAGAATGCGGCCGCCCTTGACGACCTTGGTGACGCGATTGACCGCGATCATCTTCTCGCGCATGCCGTCGTCGCGTTCCTCGCCGATCGGAGTCTTTGCCTGAATACGTGCCATAAGTTCACCTATCACCGGCCACGCCGGTGCCGTTTATGTCATCCCGGCGAAGGCCGGGACCTAATTGCTACGTTCGAACATTGGGCCCCGGCCTGTGCCGGGGTGACAGCAAATTCTTAGAACTTCAGTCCGGCTTCACGCGCGGCTTCGGCAAGCGCCTTGACGCGACCGTGGTAACGGAAACCGCCGCGGTCGAAGGCGACCGTCTCGACACCGGCTTCCTTCGCCTTCTCCGCTACGCGCTTGCCGACCATCGCGGCAGCATTGATGTTGCCGCCCTTACCGCTCTTGTCGCTCAGTTCCTTGCGCACGTCGGCTTCCACCGTCGAGGCGCTGGCGATGACCTTCGTGCCGTCGCCGGAGACGATCGTCGCGTAGATGTGCTGGTTCGTGCGATGCACGGCCAGGCGCGTCACGCCCAGTTCGGCGATCTTCAAGCGGGTCTGCCGTGACCTACGTAGTCGCGAGGCTTTCTTGTCCATGGTCATGCTCTTTCTGTGCGATCCGTATCGATTCGGTCGGGTGCGGCGGACACGACATCCACCACGCGTGCCGGCTTTTACTTCTTTTTCGTTTCCTTGATAACGACCTTCTCGCCGAGATATCGCACGCCCTTGCCCTTGTACGGCTCGGGACTGCGATAGGCGCGCACCTCGGCTGCCACCTGGCCGACTTGCTGGCGGCTGGCACCCTTGATGACGATCTCGGTCTGAGTCGGGGTCGCGCAGCTCACGCCTTCCGGCATCTGGTGCACGACCGGGTGCGAGAAGCCGAGCGACAGGTTCAGCTTGTCGCCCGCGGCTTGCGCCCGGTAACCGACGCCAACCAGCGCGAGACGCTTCTCGAAGCCCTTGGTCACGCCCGTGACCATGTTGGCGACGAGCGCGCGCATGGTGCCGGACATGGCGTTGGCTTCACGGCTTTCACCGAGTGCTTCGAAGGTCAGCTGGCCATCGTCCTGCACGACCTTGACCAGCGGATGAGCGCGCTGGGTCAGCGATCCGAGCGGACCCTTGACGCCGATGACTTCGGGCGAGACATTGATCTCCGCGCCCTTGGGCACGACGATCGGATTTTTACCGACACGGGACATCGCGTGTTCTCCTGAATTCTTTCTATGCGACGCGGCTTAGGCCACGTAGCAGATGACTTCGCCGCCCACGCCGGTCGAACGCGCCTTGCGGTCGGTCATCAACCCTTGCGATGTCGACACGATGGCGATACCGAGACCGTTCATGACGACGGGAATCGCATCGCTCGCCTTGTAGATGCGCAGGCCGGGACGCGACACGCGATCGAGACGCTCAATGACCGGGCGGCCGGCGTAGTACTTCAGCCCGACCGTCAGTTCCGCCTTGCCGCCGGCTTCGGTGACCGTGTAGCCCTCGATGTAACCCTCGTCCTTCAGGACGCTGGCGATCGCAACCTTCACTTTGGATGAAGGCATCACGACCTCGGTCTTTTCAACGCGCTGCGCGTTACGAATACGCGTCAGCATGTCGGCAATGGGGTCACTCATGCTCATATCGAATCTCTCCTGGTGCCTGTCGGCAGCCGCCGCACGCCACGAAGGGCTTACGACTTACAGTGTTTGGTACGGTGTCTGGATAGCGGGAAGCGGGCTTTGAAGGGAACTTACCAGCTCGCCTTCGTGAGGCCCGGGATCTCGCCCCGCATCGCGGTCTCGCGCACCTTGGTGCGAGCCAAGCCAAATTTACGATAAGTCCCGCGTGGACGACCCGTGATCGCGCAACGATTGCGTTGACGCGTCGGGTTGGCATTGCGCGGGAGTTGTTGCAGCTTCAGACGCGCCTCGTAGCGGTCCTCGTCCGACCTGCTCTCGTCTGCAATGGCAGCCTTCAGTTCAGCGCGCTTCGGTGCGTACTTCTTCACCAGCATGGCGCGCTTCTTCTCACGATTGATCAGCGACATTTTCGCCACGTCGACCTCAGTTCTTGAACGGAAATTTGAACGCGACGAGCAGCGCCTTGGCTTCTTCGTCGTTCTTCGCGGTCGTGGTGATGCTGATGTTCATGCCACGAATCGCGTCGATCTTGTCGTACTCGATCTCAGGGAAAATAATCTGTTCCTTGACACCGATGTTGTAGTTGCCACGGCCATCGAACGCCCGACCCGAGATGCCGCGGAAGTCACGAACACGCGGCAGGGCCACGGTCACGAAGCGGTCGAGGAACTCGAACATGCGAGCGCCGCGCAGCGTGACCATGCAGCCGATCGGATAACCCTCGCGGATCTTGAATCCGGCGATCGGCTTCTTGGCCTTGGTGATGACCGGCTTTTGGCCGGCGATCTTGGTCATGTCGCCAACGGCGTGTTCGATGACCTTCTTGTCCGCGATCGCTTCACCGACGCCCATGTTCAGCGTGATCTTGGTGATGCGGGGAACCTGCATCACCGACTTGTAGCCAAACTTCTCGGTCAGGTCGCCGACGACTTTATCGCGGTAGTACTGCTGGAGACGCGCCATGATTGCTTCCTGGTGTTAGGCAGAAACCGCGACGCCGCTCGAGCGGAACACGCGAATCTTCTTGCCGTCCTTGGTCGAGATGCTCACCCGATCGGCCTTACCGGTCTTGGTGTTGAAGAGCGCGACATTGGAGATGTCGATCGGCATGGTCTTGTCGACGACACCGCCGGTCAGACCCTTCATCGGGTTCGGCTTCTGGTGCTTCTTGACGACGTTGATGCCTTCGACGAGCAGATGCAATGCATCGACGCGCTGCAATACCGTGCCGCGCTTGCCCTCGTCCTTGCCGGTGATGACGACGACTTCGTCACCCTTGATAATCTTGTCCATTTCGTGTCATCCCGGCGCAGGCCGGGACCCAATGTTTAATTCACAAAACTTCAGGCGCAAGCGACACGATCTTCATGAACTTCTCGGTGCGCAGCTCGCGCGTGACCGGTCCGAAGATGCGCGTGCCGATCGGCTCGAGCTTGCTGTTGAGCAGCACGGCGGCGTTGCCGTCAAACTTGACGAGCGAACCGTCGGCACGACGCACGCCCTTCGCAGTGCGCACGACAACGGCGTTGTAGATCTCGCCCTTCTTGACGCGGCCGCGTGGAGCTGCGTCCTTGATGGTGACCTTGATGATGTCGCCAATCGAGGCATAACGACGCTTGGAGCCCCCGAGAACCTTGATGCACAGGACTTCGCGCGCACCGGTGTTATCGGCCACTTCGAGCCGGGATTCTGTCTGAATCATTTTTTATCCATCCCAACTTGATCCACTGCGCGCCAAGCTGTTGCCCACGCTGCTGCGGTCAGTATTGGTTCCCGTAAAGGGTTGAGTCGGCTCGCGACGTACAACATCGCTTGCTTCTGAGGAACTGCGGTACCGCGCGCTTCGTTTCCCGATACAGCGATTTCGGAAAAGCCAACGAGTATATCAGCGGCCCAGGATTTAGCAAATGCCAAGTCCGAAGCCGTGGCACATCAGATGACGCGCGCCGCTTCGACCAGACGCGTGACAGTCCAGGCCTTCGTGCGCGACATCGGACGCGTCTCGGCGATCTCGACCATATCGCCTTCGTTGTACTGATCGGTCTCGTCGTGCGCGTGATATTTCTTCGAACGCACCAGGTACTTGCCGTACAACGGATGCTTCACCTTGCGCTCGATCAGCACGGTGACGGTCTTGTTCATCTTGTTGCTGACGACGCGACCCACCAGCGTGCGTTGAAGGCTGGCCTTGTGGCCTGCGGCGGGCGCTTCTTCTGCGACGGCGCCGGTTGCGAGTTCGCTCATTGCTGTCCTGCCTTATCGGCCGGCGCGTTCTTCGCCGACACTTCGGTGATCACAGTACGCACGCGAGCGATGTCGCGACGGACCTTCTTCAATTGACTGGTGTTCGACAGCTGCTGGGTCGCGATCTGCATGCGGAGGCCGAATTGCGCCTTCAACAGGTCGGTGAGTTCCTTGCCCAGGGCAGCGGCGTCCTTGTCGCGGAGTTCAGATGCATTCATCGTGTGGTCCTTTCAATTCGCCGGTCGGTTACGAGCCGACCTGGCGAACGACGAAGGTCGTGGCGATCGGCAGCTTGGCCGAAGCCAGGCGAAACGCCTCGCGCGCCACCGTCTCGTCGACGCCGTCCATTTCGTAGAGCACCTTGCCCGGCTGGATCTCGGCCACGTAGTACTCGACGCTTCCCTTGCCGTTGCCCATGCGGACTTCGGCAGGCTTCTGCGAGATCGGCTTGTCCGGAAAGATACGAATCCAGATCCGGCCACCGCGCTTGATGTGACGGGTCATGGCACGACGTGCGGCTTCGATCTGGCGCGCCGTGAGGCGCCCGCGACCGACAGCCTTCAAGCCGAATTCGCCAAACGACACCTTGGCGCCACGCGTGGCGACGCCAGTGTTGCGACCCTTCTGTTCCTTCCGGTACTTCCTGCGTGCTGGTTGCAGCATGTCGAATCCTCGTCAGTCCTTCTTGGGGACGGTCGTGCCGCCCACGGCGTCGGCTTCCTTCGCCGCGACCGAGGGCGCAGCCGCCTTCCGCACGCGCTTGACGACCGGTTCAGTCTTGTTCGCATCGGTCACGGCTGCAGCTTCGGCGGGCTTGGCAGCCGCGTCCGACGGGGCAGGTGCGACGTCACCGTCGGCACGACGCGGCGGACGCGGACGCGCTCCCGGAGGTGCACGACGACCCGGACGGCGATCATCACGATCGGCTTCCGGTGCGACGACCGCAGGCGCTTCGTTGCCGGCCAGGCGCTCACCCTTATAGACCCACACCTTGATGCCGATGGCACCATAGGTCGTCTGTGCTTCGCCGAAGCCGTAGTCGATGTCCGCCCGCAGCGTGTGAAGTGGCACGCGACCTTCGCGATACCACTCACGACGGGCGATCTCGATGCCGTTCAGGCGACCCGACGACATGATCTTGATGCCTTGCGCGCCGAGGCGCATCGCGTTCTGCATCGCACGCTTCATGGCGCGACGGAACATGATCCGCTTCTCGAGCTGCTGGGCAATCGAGTCGGCGATCAGCTGCGCGTCGATTTCGGGCTTGCGGATCTCTTCGATGTTGACGTGCACCGGCACGCCCATGCGCTTCTGCAACTCGACCTTGAGCGACTCGATGTCCTCGCCCTTCTTGCCGATGACGACGCCGGGACGCGACGAGAAGATCGTGATACGTGCGTTCTTGGCGGGCCGCTCAATGATGACGCGACCGACCGAGGCGTTCTTCAGGCGCTTCTTGAGAAAAGCGCGAACGCGCAGATCCTCGTTGAGCATGCCGGCGAAGTTGACGTTGCCAGCGTACCAGCGCGACGTCCATGCACGCGTGACCGAAAGACGGAATCCGGTCGGATTGATTTTTTGACCCATCGTATTCCTCAGTGTCCCTTGCGTGGCGCAGGCGTATCGGCCACGGTGATCGCGATGTGGCAGGTCTGCTTCTCGATCTGGTTGCCGCGACCCTTGGCACGCGCCGAGGAACGTTTCAGCGACGTGGCCTTGTCGACGGTGATGATCGAAACACGCAGCTCGTCGATGTCGGCGCCGTCGTTGTGCTCGGCGTTGGCGATGGCCGACTCGAGCACCTTCTTGATGATCGTTGCGGCCTTCTTCGGGCTGAAGTGCAACACGTTCAGCGCCTGGTCGACCTTCTTGCCGCGGATCAGGTCCGCGACCAGACGGCCCTTTTGGGCCGAAAGGCGGACACCGCGCAACAGTGCTCTGGTTTCCATGATGGCTTCCTTATTTCTTCGCCTTGCGGTCCGCGGCGTGACCCTTGAAGGTCCGCGTCACCGCAAATTCGCCGAGCTTGTGACCGACCATGTTTTCGGAGATGTAGACCGGGACATGCTGGCGACCGTTGTGAACCGCGATCGTGAGACCGACGAAGTCGGGCATCACGGTCGAGCGGCGCGACCAGGTCTTGATCGGACGCTTGTCGCCCGAAGCCTTGACCGCATCGACCTTGTGCACGAGATGCGCATCGACGAACGGGCCCTTCTTTGCTGAACGAGTCATGTTCGTTGTTCCTTATTTCTTGTACCGGCGCTGCACGATCATGCTGTTCGTGCGCTTGTTGCGACGGGTACGGAAACCCTTCGTTTTCGTTCCCCACGGGCTGACCGGATCGCGGCCTGCTGCGGTCTTGCCTTCACCACCGCCGTGCGGGTGATCGACCGGGTTCATCACGACACCGCGGACCGTCGGACGGATACCGCGCCAGCGCGTCGCGCCGGCCTTGCCGATCTGACGAAGACTGTGCTCCCCGTTGCCGACTTCACCGATGGTGGCGCGACACTCGACGTGGACCTTGCGGATTTCACCGGAGCGCAGACGAACCTGGGCGTAGACGCCTTCGCGAGCCAGCAGCATCACCGACGTACCGGCCGAACGCGCCATCTGCGCGCCCTTGCCAGGCAGCATCTCGACGCAGTGGATCGTGGTGCCGACCGGGATGTTGCGGATCGGCATCGCGTTGCCTGCCTTGATCGGCGCTTCCGAGCCGGACATCAGCTGCGTGCCGACCGACACGCCCTTCGGCGCGATGATGTAGCGACGTTCGCCGTCCGCGTACAACAGCAACGCGATGTTGGCGGAACGGTTCGGGTCGTACTCGAGACGCTCGACCTTGGCCGCGATGGCGTCCTTGGTGCGCTTGAAATCGATGATCCGGTACTGCTGCTTGTGGCCACCACCGATGTGACGAGTGGTGATGACGCCGCGGTTGTTACGACCGGCCGACTTCGACTGACTTTCGGTCAGCGCATCGATCGGACGACCCTTGAACAATTCCGGATTGACGACCTTGACGAGGCCACGACGGCCAGGCGAGGTCGGTTTGACTTTGACGAGTGCCATGATTACTTGGCCTCCGCGGAGAAGTTGATTTCCTGTCCGGGCGCGAGGCTCACGAAGGCCTTCTTGACATCGCTACGACGACCCGTGACCTTGCCCGAGCGCTTCTTCTTGCCCTTCTGGACGAGCATTTGCACGGACTCAACCTGAACCTTGAAGATCATTTCGACGGCCGCCTTGACTTCGGGCTTGGTCGCCGTGGGCGTGACCTTGAACAGGACCTGTTCACGCTTGTCGGCGATGAAGGTGGCCTTCTCGGAGACGATCGGCGCGAGCAGCACCTGATACAAGCGGTCCGTCGAAGGCTTGAGAACGGTGCGATTGGTCTTGTTGGTCATGACAGCATCTCCTCGATCTTCGCAAGGGCGGAGCGCGTGAGGATCACGTTCTTGTACTGGACCAGCGAGACCGGGTCGGCGTGGCGCGGCTCGACGATCAGCACGCCCATCAGGTTGCGCGACGCCAGCATCAGGTTCTCGTCAACGGCGTCGGAGATCACCAGCGTCGAGGCGCCGTTGAGTCCAATGCCGAAGCCCTTGAGCTTGTCGGCCAACATCTTGGTCTTGGGTGCATCGACCGAGAAGTTGTCCACGACCGAGAGGCGACCTTCGCGTGCGAGCTGCGAGAGAATCGAGCACACACCGGCGCGATACATCTTCTTGTTGATCTTGTGCGTGAAGTTTTCGTCCGGCAGGTTCGGGAAGATCCGACCACCGCCGCGCCACAGCGGCGACGAAGCCATACCGGCACGTGCACGGCCGGTGCCCTTCTGGCGCCACGGCTTGCGCGTGCTCTTGGCGATCTCGCTGCGACCCTTCTGGGCGCGATTGCCGCTTCGCGCGTTGGCTTGGTAGGCTGTCACGAGTTGATGGATCAGCGCTTCGTTGTAGTCGCGGCCGAACACCGTATCCGGTGCCGTCACGTTCGACTTCGAACCACCATCCGCGTCGAGGAGCTTCAATTCCATGATCAAGCGCCTCCTTTGGCGCCACCAGCGGCCGCTTTAAGCGGCGTCTTGACGGCGTGCTTGACAACGATACTGCCGTTCTTTGCACCGGGGACCGCGCCTCGGACCAGCAGCAGGCCGCGCTCGGCGTCGACGCGCGCGATGACGAGATTCTGCGTGGTGCGTGTGACGTCACCGAGGTGACCGGTCATGCGCTTGCCGGGGAACACGCGACCCGGGTCCTGCGCCATGCCGATCGAGCCCGGTACGTTGTGCGAACGCGAGTTGCCGTGCGAGGCCCGACCCGAGCGGAAGTGGTGACGCTTGATGACGCCTGCGTAACCCTTGCCGATGGTGGTGCCCTGCACGTCGACCTTCTGGCCGGCTTCGAACAGGCTTTCGACGCTCACGACCGAACCCGGCTTTAACTCGCCGAGGTTCTTCGAGTCGATGAGGAATTCTTTGAGGACGGTGCCGGCCTCGACACCCGCCTTGGCGAGGTGTCCGGCGGCGGCCTTCGTAACGCGCGAAGCGCGGCGCTCGCCGTACGTGACCTGGACGGCGCTGTAACCGTCGACTTCGTCCGTCTTGATCTGGGTGACGCGGTTGTTCGACACATCCAGCACGGTGACAGGAATCGAATCCCCGTCATCGGTGAAAATGCGCGTCATACCAACCTTGCGACCCACTAGACCAAAGCTAGGGCCAAGATTCATTTTTTTGCTCCGTTCCCGACATCGATTGGCCGGGGCTGTTTGACTTCCATCGCCGGGGCGTCGGAAGTGGGAATTCGAGATTCCGAGATTCGATTGTTCTGAATTCGGAAAAGCCCGCGACTATATCGGCAATCGCGGGGTCGTGCAAGCGCCTTGCGGCGCTTCGTGCCAATTACTGCAGCTTGATTTCCACATCGACGCCCGCGGGCAGGTCGAGCTTCATCAGCGCGTCGACCGTCTTGTCGGTCGGATCGACGATGTCCATCAGGCGCTGGTGCGTGCGGATCTCGAACTGGTCGCGCGACGTCTTGTTGACGTGCGGCGAACGCAGGACGTCGAAGCGCTGGATGCGCGTCGGCAACGGGATCGGTCCCTTGACCACGGCACCGGTACGCTTCGCGGTGTCGACGATCTCGAGAGCCGACTGGTCGATCAAGCGATAGTCGAAGGCCTTGAGGCGGATGCGAATTTTCTGGCTGTTCATGTTCTTCTCCAAAGAACGATGCGGTCGGGCACACGCCCAACCGCGAAGGTTGATTCCTTAAGCGATGATCTTCGCGACCACGCCGGCACCGACGGTCCGACCGCCTTCGCGAATCGCGAAGCGCAGGCCTTCTTCCATCGCGATCGGGTTGATCAGCTTGACCGTGATCGTCACGTTGTCGCCCGGCATCACCATTT
>JANXTA010000012.1 GCA_025356395.1 Betaproteobacteria bacterium | reverse complement strand
CTGCAGCAGTCGCTCGACGTGAATGCGGTGGTGCTGGGCCCGAAGAACCTCAACGTCAGCGGGGCCCGCTACGAGTTGAGCCAGGTCCTGTCGGCGCTCGGCGAGCGTGACGAGGACGCAGGTCCTTTCCAGACCACGCTCGGCGGCCACCAGATCGGGATCCGCGCGGGCTGGCTGATGGCGATGGGTCGGCTCGTCGAAGCGCGCGGCCTTTACACGCAGGTGCTCGAGCAATGGCCGCCGAGCGATCCGGTGTGTCCGCTGCGCCTGCTCAGGCGGGCGCTGGGATTCAGTCGACTGCTGAATGCGGAGGGCGACGCCGCGCCCGCGCGCGTACTGCTCGACGAGGTGGAAGCCCGCCTTCGCGACAAGCCGGTCGACGATCCGTATGCCGGTCCGGAGCGCATCACGCTGATCGCGCGGCGGGCCGAGTCGGCACGTGTCGGCGGTGACCTGCCGGCAGCACGGACGCTCCTCGCTGCAGCGCTCGTGCAGCCGCCGCCCGCACCGGGCGGCGACCTGTCGTCGGCGCTCGCGTTGCTGGAGGTGCTCGCGCGCACTGCGCCGGAAGCCGCGACGGCACGCGCGGCGCTCGACACGTTCGGCAGCCTGGGTGACGAGTCGGCCTAGGCGCGGCGCGATGTCGAGAACCAGGCGCGACTCGACCCAGGTGCTCGGTCGACTGCTGCGCGCCGGGGACACGCCCGGCGCGCAGACCCGTCTGTCCCGCGCCGTGGACATGAGGACGCGGATCGACGCGCCCGCCAGCCCTTGGCTCGCCGAAGCGAGGATCGCCCTGGCCGAATGCCTGATCGCGCAGAACCAGCTGCAGTCCGCCCGTGCGTTGCTCGGCGAGGCCGCCATCGCGCCGGCCACCAATCCGCGGGCGCACGCGCTTGCGGCACAACTGCCGTCGCAGCAGCAGCGACTCAGCGCGTCGCGTTGAGAACGCTGGTTCGAAAGCAGTTCCTTACCAGCTGCCGGACTCTGGCGGGTCGGCAGCAAGTTCTCCGTCTCTCCTGGGGTGAACGTGCGAGCCAATCGGACTCGACGCCATCCATCAAGAACGGAGACCCCTGTGAATCGTGACGCACACCTGCTGGGCGGCCTGGCCCTGTTCCTCATCCTCGCTTCGGGCGCTGCGCAGGCCACCCTGATCGGTCGCGGCAACGGGATGATCTACGACCTCGACCGCAACATCACCTGGGTGTCGGATGCAAATCTATTCGACACGCTGCACGCGTCTGATCCAGCGTTGACGGCCCGCGTCATCGCGGACGTACATGCCGTCTCGAATGGCCGCACCACGCACACGCTGACGACCGCCGACTTTTCCACTGCGGTCGCAGGTCATCAGAGCGGGCTGATGAGCTGGTGGGGCGCGATGGCCTGCGCCCGGGATCTGGTCTTCGGCGGATTCGACGACTGGTGGCTGCCGACATCGTTGCAGCCCGATCGCGCCTGCTTGCAGCAGATTCACATCAACGCCAACGACAGCGACGTTTCGCAGGGAACCGGATGCACCGGGAGTGAACTCGGCCACCTGTTCTATGACGAACTGGGCGGAAGCGCCAACGCGGACATCCGCGTGGTCCACAACGCGAGTTATGCGTTGTTCTCGGACGTGCGTATCGATGACTGGACCGGGACGCCATTCATCGTATCGGGCTTGGGCGATGCGTCATGGCTGTTCAATCCCTTCGATGGAAAGCAGAGCCTGGTGGAAACCGGTAGCGGCGGCGACGGCGCAATCTCGTTCGCGTGGATCGTCCGCAGCGGCGATGTGCGGGTCACCTTGCCGCCGAACGGGGTTTCCGAGCCCGGGACGGTCTCGCTGCTGTTCGCCGCGATCGGCGCGACGAGTGTCCTCGGCCGTCGCCGGAGCCGTTTGTCTGCTCCCAAAGAATCCAGTGAAAACCGTGATCGTCGCACCGTCGGCGCTGCTGGTCTGCCACGGCGCCCGCGCGCAGGTGCCCGACTTCAACAAGCTCAAGGGCCAGTTGACCGAGGCGGTCGACAGCATCAAGCCGAAGGACCCGAACGCGCCGGTTCCGGCTCCGGCTGGTACCGCGACGCCGGCTGGCAAACCGGTTGCGGCGAATACGTCTGCTGCCCCCGCGCCCAAGCTCGGCACCGGGCCGGCCAAGGAGATGCTGGGTGGTCAGGGCGCCGAGATGACAACCTGCGAGAAGATGACGCGCGATCCCGGAACGCAGTGGGACGTGCAGTGCGTCGTACGCAGACGTCACGCGGGCCAGTTTTCTGGCCAGAAAACCACGTAGCGCAAGATCGCACGAGTCGTTCGTCCAGCCGGAGACCCGTCGATGAGTCGCTGTCCTACGGTCGTCGGCCTGCAAGCAATCGACACTACACCGTGCGACCGCTGGTGTCATATGCCTTCAGCGCGTCATTTTCGAAAACTGGTTTCGACAATCAAGTGGAGTACCTATGAAGAATTCGACCCTACGCAGTTTCGCCATCGCCGCCGCCATCGGTTTCGCCTTTCCGGTCCTACTGACCGCTTGTGGCTCGACGCCCACGACGCAGAGCACCGGCCAGTACGTCGACGACGCCACCATCACCACCAAGGTCAAGGCGGACTTCGTGCTCGACAAGACGGTCGATGCGACGAGCATCAAGGTCGATACGTACAAGGGCACGGTCCAGCTGTCGGGCTTCGCCAAGAGCCAGGCTGAGATCAACAAGGCCGTTCAGATCGCCCGTAACGTGACGGGCGTCCAGGCCGTCAAGAACGACATCCTGTTGCGCGCGGCGCAATAAGCATTTCGCGACGGACGGCAGGCCGCCTTCGGGCGGCTTTTTTTTAGATCTCGAGGTTGTCGATCAGGCGTGTAGCCCCGAGCCACGCCGCCGTCAGCACCACCAGCGGGTCGCCGCGTGCGCGGTCGTCGGCACCGGGTACCGTCAGGTCGGAACGCTTGCGGATCGCGACGTAGTCGGGTCGCCATCCACGCCCGCGCAATCGATCGCTCGCGGCACGTTCGAGTCCGGCGAGGTCACGGCCGCCGTCCTGGCAGACCGCACTGGCGACGCTCTGCAACTCGGCGTACAGGGTCGGCGCCTCGGCGCGTTCGGCCTCCGACAGGTAGCCGTTGCGCGACGACAGCGCCAGTCCGTCCGCGGCACGCACGGTCTCGGCCGCGATGATCTCGGTCGGCAGCGAGAACTGCCGGCACATGCGACGGATGATCATCAGCTGCTGATAATCCTTTTTGCCAAAGATCGCCGCACGCGGCTGCACGCACGAAAACAGCTTGAGCACGACGGTGGTCACGCCGATGAAGAAGCCCGGCCGGAACTCGCCTTCGAGCACGTCGCCGAGCGCCTTCGGGGGATCGACGCGGTACTCCTGCGGCTCGGGGTACATTTCGCGCTCGTCGGGCGCGAACAGCACGTAGACCCCTTCGGCCTCGAGCTTGTCGCAATCGCTCTGGAAGGTGCGCGGATAGCGTTCGAAGTCGTCCTTCGGGCCGAACTGCAGGCGATTCACGAAGATGCTCGCGACGACCGGGTCGCCGTGCTTCGCAGCGAGGCGCATCAGCGACAGATGACCCGCGTGCAGGTTGCCCATCGTCGGCACGAAGGCGGTCCGCAACTGGCCGCGCAACTGCCCTCGAAGTTCTTCGACGGTCGTGACGATCTTCATGGATGGGCGGGTCGACGGTTCTACGGGCTGCGGAGCATGCCAGAAGTCGCGAGCCGCCGGAATCGCGCGATCGGCTCAGGCTGTCGCTCGCGCGGTCACTCGCCGCGATTGAAGAACTCGCGGCGGCCACGCATCTGGCGGACCCGTTCGAGCAGCAACGCGAAGTCGTCCTCGTTGTTGGCAGGGTCGAGATGCTCGGTGTTGACCGTCAGCAGCGGCGACTCGTCGTACTGGTAGAAGAAGCGCGTGTAGGCCTCGCAGAGCTGCTGGAGATAGGCCTCGGAGATCGAGACCTCCATCGGCCGTCCGCGGTCGGCGATGCGCGTCAGCAACGCCGCGGGCGAGGCTTCGAGATAGATCACGAGATCGGGGACCGGCGCCTGCACGACGAGGTTGGAATAGATCTGCCGATACAGCGCGAGCTCGTCGTCGGCCAGCGTCAGCGACGCGAACAACGCGTCCTTCTCGAGCAGGAAGTCGGCGACGAAGATCTCGTCGAAGACCTCGCGACGTCCCAACTCGCGCAGCTGGTCGATGCGCTTGAACAGGAAGGCCAGCTGGGTCGGGAACGCATAGCGCGCGCTGTCGCGATAGAAGCGTTCGAGGAAGGGATTGGCCTCGGGCATCTCGAGCAGCGTCTGCGCGCGCAGGTGTTCGGCGAGGCGCTGCGTGAGCGATGTCTTGCCGACGCCGATGGGGCCCTCGATCACGAGATGTCGGATGTTTTCTAGCATGGGATGGGATACCGGGTGGGACCGCTCACGACTCGAGCCGTTCGATCTCCTGGCCCGTGATCCGTTCGACCAATACGTCCGCGCGACCATGGCCCGGAATGGAGATGGATCCGGCGAGTTCCATCAGCGGCATCAGCACGAACGCCCGTTCGGCAATGCGCGGATGCGGCACGGTCAGGTCGGGCGTCTTGAGGATGCCGTCGCCGTAGAGCAGCAGGTCGAGGTCGAGCGTGCGTGGCGCGTTGCGGGTCGTCCGCACGCGGCCGTACTTGGTCTCGAGCGCCTGCAGCGCGAGCAGCAGTTCGTGTGCGGACTGCTGCGTGGTGATCTCGGCCACGGCATTGATGTAGTCGGGGCCGTCGCCCTCGACCGGCGCGGAACGATAGAGGCTCGACGACGCGACGAAGTCGGTCATCGGCAGTCGCGACAGATCGGCCAGCGCGTTCAGCACCGCGTCGCGCGCGAAGCCCAGGTTGGCGCCGACCCCGATGAACGCCGTGACGACCTTGCGATCACCTGCCCTCGCGGCTTCGAGGCTCATTCGGACGTGGTGTCCGAAGGCTCGGCGCCATCGGCCGTCGGCGCCTTGCGCACGCGACGGCGGCGCGGCTTGCGAGGCGCTTCCGGGACGGCATCGTCCGCCGCCGGCTCCACGTCGTCCGGCGCTGCCTCGTCGGCCTCCGCGTCGTCCTCGGGCCCATCGATCGAAGCGGCCGCGCCGTCGTTGTTCGCCTTCTTCTTGCGACGACGCTTCCGCTTCGCCGCTCCGGTCCCCGCCTCGGACACGCCCGGATCGGCCTGCAGCGCCTCGCGACCTTCCTCGTCCGCATCGATGAAGCGGGTCCACCACTCGGCCAGCCCTGCATCGATCTCGCCGGCGGCCGCGCGCAGCAGCAGGAAGTCGTAGCCCGCACGAAAACGTGGATGTTCGAGCAGGCGCCACGGCGCTCGTCCGACGCGACGTTCGAGGCGTGGCTGAAGGCCCCAGATCTCGCGCATGTCGGCGGTGTAGCGACGCTGGATCGCGAGCTTCTCGGTCTGCGCGTCGAGCACGACGTCCATCGCGGTGGCCAGCGCCGGGATCGGATATTCGCCGCGTGCCTTGCCGTCGTTCCACGCCTCGAGCACCTCGTGCCACATCAGCGACGCGAACAGGAAGCTCGGCGTCGTCGGCTTGCCAATGCGGATGCGGTCGTCGGTGTTCTGCAGCGCCAGCGTCACGAAGCGCTCGCCGAGCGGCTGTTCGAACACCACGTCGAGCAGCGGCAGCATGCCGTGATGCAGGCCCTCCGCCCGCAGCCGCTTGAGGCAGGCGAGGGCGTGTCCGGACATCAGCAGCTTGAGCATCTCGTCGAACAGGCGCGCGGCAGGCACGTTCTCGAGCAACGGTGCGAGACGGGCGATCGGCTCGCGGGTCGCCTCGTCGATCGTGAACTGGAGCTTGGCCGCGAAGCGCACGGCCCGCAGCATCCGCACCGGATCCTCGCGATAGCGCTTCTCCGGGTCACCGATCATCTTCAGCGTGCGCGCCTTCACGTCGTCGACGCCGTGGTGGTAGTCGATCACGGTCTGCGTGGCCGGGTCGTAGAACAGCGCGTTGACGGTGAAGTCGCGACGGGCCGCGTCTTCTTCCTGCGAGCCGAAGACGTTATCGCGCAGGACGCGGCCGTGCTCGTCGGACATCTGCAGCGGACCGGTGGGTCGGCGGTCGCGTCGTCCACCGGTCGACGGCGGGATGATCTGCACCACCGGCGGTCCGGCAGGTGCGACCTCCGCGGTGGGGGTGGTGCCGCCGGCACGGAAGGTCGAGACCTCGATCGTGTCGGCGCCGAACATCACGTGCACGAGGCGGAAGCGGCGGCCGATGATGTGCGCGCGACGGAACAGGCGCTGGATCTCCTCGGGCGTGGCATCGGTCGCGACGTCGAAGTCCTTCGGCTTGACGTGCAGCAGCAGGTCGCGCACCGCGCCGCCGACGACGAAGGCCTTGAAGCCGGCGTCCTGCAGGGTCTTGGTCACGCGCGTCGCGTTGGCCGACACCAGCTTCGCGTCGATGCCGTGCGCGGAAGGCGGCACCATCACCGGCCCGACGACCTTGCCGCGACTGCCTCGCGCGGCGCGCCGCGCCGTGGGGGTCGCGCTCGCGGCATCGGGCTTCGCGCCCTGCGTGACGCCGACAGCGGTGGCGGAGGTGCTGGACCGGCCGAAGATTCTATTGATTAGTTTCCGGATCATCGAAGAGCTGAAGTTGACGCCAGCCGCGCGCGGTCGCGTGAGCGCGCAGCGTGTCGTCGGGGTTGGTCGCGACCGGGACGGTCACGTGTTCGAGCAGCGCGATATCGTTGCGCGAGTCGCTGTAGAAGGTCGACGACGTGAAGCCTTCCCACGCGGCGCCCATGCTCTCGAGCCAGGCACCGACGCGCGCGACCTTGCCTTCGCGGAAGCAAGGTTCGCCGCGCACGCCGCCGGTGAAGCGACCGCCTTCCTGCGCCGGTATGGTGGCGATCAGATGGGCGACGCCGAGACGCCGCGCGATGGGCGCCGTGACGAACGCGTTGGTCGCCGTGACGATCGCGCAGACATCGCCGGCACGCCGATGCGAGTCGACGAGCGCCAGGGCGCGCGGCCGGATCTGCGGCTCGATCACGTCGCGCATGAACTCGGCATGCCAGCGATCGAGCGTCGCGCGATCGTGCGCGGCCAGCGGCGCGAGACCGAACGCGAGGAACGCGACCATGTCGAGCGTGCCGGCCTTGTACTGCTCGTAGAAGTCCTCGTTGCGCCGCGCGAACCACGCCGCATCGACGGCGCCCTTGCGCGCCAGGAAGCTGCCCCACTCGAAGTCGCTGTCGATCGGCATCAGCGTGTGATCGAGGTCGAACAGCGCGAGCCGTGGTCGTCCGTCGTTCACGGTCGAGCCGGCCTGCTGCGGGACGGGTTGCGGATGATCGGGCATGACGGCGTTCACGCGACGTTGCCGACGCGATGCGCGGTCACGGCGAAGTCGATCGGTCGCTGGAGGAATTCGCGGATCAGCGGCACGGTGACGATGCGCCGGTTCTCGCGGGCATGGCGGTCGAGCGCGTCGACCATCCGCATCAGTGAGCCGAGGTCGCGCGAGAAGTGCGTGAGCAGGTAGCGTCGCACGTCGGGCGTCAGCGGAAAGCCCTGCTGGTCGGCGCGATGCGCGAGCGCCGCGTCCTTCTCGCCGTCGTCGAGCCGATGCAGCTGATACACCAGCCCCCAAGCGAGCCGCGAGCGTAGGTCGTCGCGACCGGGCTTCAGCGACAGGTCGCGCGACGTGACGTTGCCGGTGACGACGAGCGCACCACGCGGGTCGTCGCGCAGCAGGTTGATCGCATGGAACAGTGCCTCCTGGCCTTCGGCATCGAGGCTCTCGACGCCGTCGACGACCAGCATGCGACGTGCGTCGTCGGCACCGTGGGATTCGATGGCAGCGCGGATATCGTGTGCGTTCGCTTCACGGCCATCGAGGAACTGGCCGTCGAGCATGTCGCAGGTGGCTTTCGCCAGATGGCTGCGGCCGCTGCCAGCCGGTCCCCACAGGTAGAGGCAGCGTGCCGACGGATGCTCGGGAATGGTCGCGCAGAGATGGCGAAGGGCCGCGAGCACTTCGGCGTTGCGACCGACCATGAAGTTGTCCAGGGTCGGGATCCGGGGCGGCTCGAGATCGAGCAGGAGCTGGGTCATGGCGACAGCGGGTGACGGCACGGCGGCGGGTTCAGGGACGCTCGATGATCGGTGGAGTCGGGTGGGCGATGGTTGCGGACATGTCGATGACCTCGCTGTCGCGACCCTGATAGAAGTCGCTCGCGACATAGCGTTTGCCCAGGTGCTTCAGCGCGACCACCAGCACGGCGCTCACCGGCAAGGCGAGGAGGATGCCGAAGAAGCCGAACAGCTCGCCGAAAGCCAGCAACGCGAAGATCACGGCCAGCGGATGCAGTCCGATGTTGGTGCCGACCAGGCGAGGCGTCAGGAACACGCTCTCCACGATCTGGCCCACGCCGTAGATCGCGGCCACCGCGACGAAACCATAGAGATTGCCGAACTGCAGCAGCGCCGCGAGCAGGGCCAGCACCAGGCCCGATGCGAAGCCCACGTAGGGAATGAACACCAGCAGGCCGGTCAGGATGCCGATCGGCAGCGCGCCGTCGAAGCGCGCGATCGACAGCGTCACCGAGTAGTAGACCGCCAGGATCAGCATCACGAGCAACTGGCCGCGCAGGAACTGCGCGAGCACCTTGTCGACCTCGCCGGTCATCGTGCTCATGCGGCCATGCAGGCCGCGCGGGATCACCGTCTGCAGCCGCGACCAGATCATGTGCCAGTCGATCAACAGGTAGAACAGGACGATGGGTACGAGGAAGGCCGTGGCGAGCCACGACAGGGCTGCGGCGCTGCCGACCTTGAGATAAGCCAGCGCGGAGGTGCCGATGCTCTCGAAGTTGAAGTGCTCCGACGCGTAGGCCTTGATCGCTTCGGCGCTGAACTGGATGTCGACACCGAACAGTGCGGACAGCTTCGGTGCGACGCCGTTCTGCATCTGGTTCATCAGTTCGGGCAGCTTCGCGCGTGCGGTGGTGAACTCCTTCTGCAGCACCGGGACGATGATCAGGATCAGCAGGAACACCAGCGCGATCAGCACGACCAGCATGATCGTCGTGCCAAGCCAGCGCGGGATGCGGTGCTTCGCCATCCAGTCGACACCGGGATTGAGGATGTAGCCGACGATCGCCGCGATCAGGAAAGGCGTGAGGACCGGCGTGAGGAAGTACATCAACGCCCCGATCACGACGACGAACGCGACCCACATCAGGGTCTGTCGCAGCAGGGGTGGGAACGTGCTTTCCGATGGATTCATGCAGGGCGCAGGAGTGGCGGGTTGGGGCTTGGTACCCGGTGGATGCAAGGAGTCGCGGGCGGTTCGGCGTGGGTCTCGTGCCGTGGCCGCTGGGATAGAATGCCGCGCGTTGTCGGGCGCCGCCAGAAAACACGCTACTTTATCAGGCAGCACCGCAGGCATCGGTCGAATCGTGATCCGGACCGCGGTGTCGGCGGTCCGCAGCGCCACTTCCCGCCTTCCTGAGCCCCTCCTGCCATGACTGGACTGTCCTACCGCGATGCCGGCGTCGATATCGATGCCGGCGATGCGCTCGTCGAGAACATCAAGCCTTTCGCAAAGCGCACGATGCGTCCCGAAGTCATGGCCGGTATCGGCGGCTTCGGCGCGCTGATCGAGCTGCCCAAGCGCTACCGCGAGCCGGTGCTGGTCGCGGGCACCGACGGCGTCGGCACCAAGCTCAAGCTCGCCTTCGCGATGAATCGGCACGCGACGATCGGCATCGACCTCGTCGCGATGAGCGTCAACGACATCCTGGTCCAGGGTGCCGAGCCGCTGTTCTTCCTCGACTACTACGTGTGCGAGAAGCTCGACGTCGCGACCGCCACCGACGTGATTCGTGGCATCGCCGAAGGCTGCGAGCAGGCGGGCTGCGCGCTGATCGGCGGCGAGACCGCCGAGCATCCGAACGCGTTCCCGGTCGGTGAGTACGATCTCGCGGGGTTCGCGGTCGGCGTCGTCGAGAAGTCGAAGGCGATCGACGGCCGCGGCATCGTCGCGGGCGACGTGCTGATCGGGCTCGCGTCCAGCGGCCTGCATTCGAACGGCTTCTCGCTGGTGCGCAAGGTGATCGAGCGAGCGGGCGCCGATCTGGCTGCACCTTTCGACGGCACGCGTTCGCTCGGCGAGGTCCTGCTCGCCCCGACGCGCATCTACGTCAAGTCGGTCCGCGCCCTGCTCGAACGCATCGAGGTCAAGGGGATGGCGCACATCACCGGCGGCGGCCTGACCGAGAACGCGCATCGCATGTTCCCCGACGGCCTGCGGGCCGAACTCGACGTCACGGGCTGGTCGCGTGCCGCCTTGTTCACGTGGCTCGCAGAGGCCGGCGGCATCGCCGAGGACGAGATGCGCCGCACCTTCAACTGCGGCATCGGCTTCGTGCTGGTCGTGGTGGCCGATCAGGTCGACGAGGCCCTGCGCCTGCTCACCGAAGCCGGCGAGACGGCGACCGTGATCGGTACCGTGGGATCGCGCGATCCGCGTGGCGACGGCACCATCTTCGTCTGAAGACGGGACGACGAACCCCAAGTTTGATCATCGTCGCTGTTTTGCTTTATTGTTATGGTTCATTACAATATTCCGGAGTCGACGATGAGGGGCTTGACGAGCCGATGGACTTCGCCCCGGTCGATGCTGCTGGTATCCGCCGCACTGATCGCCAGCCCTGCACAAGCCGACATCAACATCAACATCAACATCGGCGTCGTGCTGTCGCTGACTGGCCCGGGCGCCTCTCTCAGCATCCCCGAGAACGATACGATCAAAATGTGGCCGACGATGATGGGCGGCGGGTAGGTCGTCGTCACGGTGCTGAACGACAACTCCGACCCCACCGGCGCGGCGACGGCTGCACGCAAGCTGATCACCGAGAAAAGGGTCGACGTGCTGATCGGCTCTTCCGTGACCCCGCCGTCGATCGCGATGGCGGAAGTCGTGGGCGGGAGCAAGGTGGCGTTGCTGTCGCCGGCGGGTGGCGGCGCGATCGTCGAGCCGCAGGAAGGCAACCGCAAGTGGGCGTTCAAGTTCTCGCCGACCGAGACCTTCTCGACCGAGCTGATCGACGCCCATGCCCTGAATAACAACGTGAAGAGCTTCGCGGTGATCTGGCTCGCCAATGCCTATGGCGACGGCTTTGTGAAGAACTTCGAAAGGATCGCGACGGCCACGGGCCTCAACATCATGGCCAGCGAGCGTTATGCGACGACCGACACCAGCGTGGTCGGTCAGGTCATCAAGCTGCTCGCGGCCAAGCCCGATGCCATCTCCATCGCCGCGTCGGGCACCCCCGGTGCGTTGCCCCAAATCGAGTTGGCGCAGCGCGGCGGGAAGGGTGCGGTCTACAGACCCAGGGTGTCGCCAACAACGATTACTTGCGGGTGGGTGGCAAAGGCGCTCGAGGGCACGTTCATGACGACGGCGCCGGTGCTGGTGGCTGAACAACCGGCCGACTCGAACCCGATCAAGAAGCCGGCCGTCGAGTACGTGACGAAATTCGAGGGCGCCTACGGCCCGAACACGCGCTCGCTGTTCGGTGCGACGGCCTGAGACGTGTTCCTCATGCTCGATCGCCTGGTCGGCAACACCAAGA
The DNA here is from genome assembly GCA_025356395.1 of Betaproteobacteria bacterium. Taxonomy (GTDB): domain Bacteria; phylum Pseudomonadota; class Gammaproteobacteria; order Burkholderiales; family Burkholderiaceae_D; genus CAHJXF01. The sequence goes on along the minus strand of JANXTA010000012.1, from coordinate 1,129 downwards.
CCAGCGAGCTCGGCACTTCCGAATACCGCGCCGCGATCCGTGACGGCATGGAGAACCTCAAGGACTTCGTGTCGCCCGAGGGCTTCTACACGATGACCCACAAGAGCCATAGCGGCGTCGACGAACGTTGCCAGGTGCTGGTCAGGGTCGATAACGGCCGCTGGAAGCTGGTGCCGTGATGGGGTAGGGTCGGGGCTCGATCCGCGATCCGGAGGCGGGGCATGGAGAACGTCGAGACCGACTGCTGCGTCGTGGGCGGTGGCCCGGCCGGCATGATGCTAGGCCTGCTGCTGGCACGTCGCGGCGTACACGTGACGGTGCTCGAGAAGCACGCCGATTTCCTGCGCGACTTTCGTGGCGACACGATCCATCCATCGACGCTCGAAGTCATGTCGCGCCTCGGCTTGCTCGACGCGCTGCTCGCGATCCCGCACACGAAGATCGAACGCCTCTCGATGCAATGGGAAGACGAGACCTTCCCGGTCGCGGACTTCACGCGGCTGTCGACCCGCTGCAGGTACATCGCGCTGATGCCCCAATGGGACCTGCTCGACCTGCTGGCGCGCTCGAGCCGCGCATACCCGGGCTTCTCGCTGAAGATGCGGACCGAGGCGATCGAGCTGACCGGCGAGCGCGACGCCGAGGGACGCTGGAAGCGCGTCGACGGCGTCGTGGCGAACGGTCCAGACGGACCGATCGACGTGCGAGCGAAGACCGTCGTCGCCTGCGACGGGCGCCGCTCGCGGATGCGCGAGGTCTCCGGCCTGGTGGTCGAGGCGCTGGGCGCACCGATGGACGTGGTGTGGTTCTCGCTCCCCCGCCACGAAGACGACGGCGAGCCACCGCTCGAGCGCTTCGCGCACGGCTTCGTCTTCGTGCTAATCAATCGCGGCGACCACTGGCAGTGCGGCTTCGTGATCGCGAAGGGAACCATCGCGGGTTGGCGCGCGAAGGGCTTCGACGTGTTTCGCGCCGCCGTCGCCGGCGCGATGCCGTCGACGGTGCGTGATGCGCGACAGCGGGTCGCAACCTTGAAGGGATGGGACGACGTGAGCTTGCTGACCGTCACGGTCGATCGGTTGCGCAGGTGGGCACTCGACGGGCTGCTGTGCATCGGCGACGCGGCGCA
>JANXTA010000009.1 GCA_025356395.1 Betaproteobacteria bacterium | reverse complement strand
TAGATGGCCTGCTGCATCGAACGCAACAGCATCGTCTGCAGCAGCGGCGCATCGGGTCGCGGCTTGATGCGCGCAATCACGGCCGAGTAGTCGCTGGCATGCGGATCGTCCCCGCCCGCGAGCGTCAATCCGAGTGTCTTGAGGAAGGCGCGGAGGTTGGCGAGCTTTTCGGTGGTGGGGCCGTCGTGCACGCGATATAGGCCCTCGTGCTTCTTGCGGGCCATCAGATCGGCAGCGCACACATTGGCCGCCAGCATGCATTCCTCGATCAGCTTGTGCGCGTCGTTGCGGGTTCGCGGCAGGATCTCTTCGATGCGACCCTGCGAGTCCGCGACGATGTAGGTCTCGGTCGTCTCGAAGTCGATCGCACCCCGTGTCGCGCGCGCCGCGGAAAAGGCGTGATGGACCGCGTACAACTGCTGCAGCATCGGCAACTGGGCGCGCTTGGCCGGGGCGATCGCGCTTTCGGGCGTGGACAGCATCGACCACACTTCGTTGTAGGTCAGGCGTGCCGCCGAGTGGATCACCGCGTTGTAGAACTGGTAGGCCGTCACCTCGCCTTCGAGGCTGACGACCATGTCGCAGACCACCGCGAGTCGATCGACCTGCGGCATCAGCGAGCAGAGGCCATTCGAGATCTTCTCGGGCAGCATCGGGATCACGCGACGCGGGAAGTACACCGATGTGCTGCGCTCGAATCCATCGCGGTCGAGCGCGGTGCCCACGCCGACGTAGTGGCTCACGTCGGCGATCGCCACCAGCAGTCGCCAGCCCTTCTTGCGACCTTCGAGCACCTCGCAATAGACCGCGTCGTCGAAGTCGCGCGCATCTTCCCCGTCGATGGTCACGAGCGGCACGTCGGTGAGATCGATGCGACCGGCCTTGTCGATCGGACGGACGGCGTCGGGCAATGCCAGTGCCTCGGCTTCGGCGGCCGGCGAGAAGACGTGGGGGACGTCGTACTTGCGGACCGCGATCTCGATCTCCATGCCGGGGTCGTCGATCTCGCCGAGCACTTCGTCGATGCGTCCGATCGGCTGCGTGTAGCGCGAAGGCTGCTCGACGATCTCGACGGTGACGACCTGACCGGGCTGCGCCTTTCGGACTTCGCCCGGCGGGATCAGGATGTCGTGCTTGATGCGCTGGTCTTCGGGAACGACGACGAAGACACCGCGTTCGCTGAGCAGCCGACCGACCAGGCGCTTGGTGCGGCGCTCGGTGACCTCGACGATCGTGCCTTCGGGCTTGCCGCGGTAGTCGGTCCCGGTCGGCTTGACCAGCACGCGGTCGCCGTGCAGGACCTTGAGCATCTCCTTCGGCGCGAGCCAGATGTCGGGACCGCTGCGATCGTCGCGGATCAGGAACCCGTAGCCGTCGCGATGACCCACGACGCGCCCGGCGATGAAGTCGAGCTTGTTGGCCAGCAGAAGGACGCCCTTGCGATTGGGCATCAGCTGCCCGTCGCGTTCCATCGCGGCGAGGCGACGATCGAAGCCCGGCATCTCCTCGGCAGAGACGTTGAGCCGAGCTGCCAGCTCCGCGGGCATCAGCGGCATGTTGCTGGCGCGCAGCTCTCCTAGGATCGCCTCGCGTTCGGGAATCTGGTACTCGAACCGTGGAGCGGTTTCGTCGCTCGTGTTTTGCGGCTTCGCCGTCCTGGGCGGACGCGACGATCGGGCAGCCGCTGCCGGGACCACAATCGCCTTGGGCGGCGCGGTCGCTGGCGCGATTACCTCGATGGAGGCATCGACCGGTAACGGCGGACGCTTGGTCTCGACCTGCTGGAGTGGAGTTGCTGCGCTGAGCAGCGCTGCTGTGGAACGCGAGCGTGTGCTGCGGACCGGTTTTTCGTTTGACAAATTGGTCTTTCTCTTTAAACTGCGCCCCTCGTCAGGAAGGACGCTGCAGTAGTTTTTTTCCCCTGCCGGGCCCAGATGGCGGAATTGGTAGACGCACTAGGTTCAGGTCCTAGCGCCGGCAACGGTGTGGAGGTTCGAGTCCTCTTCTGGGCACCATCATAAAGGTTCGCTTCGGCGAACCTTTTTCATTTCATGGTTTGCCTGGAAGCAAACCGCCTGCGCACTTTGCGCAGAGGGCTCGAAAGACCCCTCTTCCAAGTCCCGTCCAGGTTCGCGGTGCGAACCTCACACCGCACACCATCATAAGGGTTCGCTTCGACGAACCATTTTCATTCCCGGTTTTGCCCACCGGCCAAGCGCCTGCTGGCGATCTGCCCGACCGCTCGAAGCGCGGTCGGGCCGCAACCCGTGCCGGACGTCATCATGAAGGTCCGCGCAAACGGCCCTATCTTGTTTGCGAGTCTGGGGAAGAAGGCAGGCAATCAAAGACGACGGCGGCGCCGGTCCGCGATCCTCATATCGGGCGGATGCCGACGAAAGCCAGCACCGTGTGATCCGGACGCCCCGCTCGGGGTGTCGACCCACCCGCAGCGCCAAGTGGCGACGCCGAATCGACATGACCCGACGCGATTCGTGAGGCACTCGTCGACGCCGGAAACCAGACGGCGAATCTGTCGGATGCCCTTACATTCGACGCGCAAGAATCGAGAATAGAAAAAGATTTCTCTTTACAATCAAAGAGATATTTTTCTGGCACGCGTAATGCTTATGTCATGAGTCTGCTGTCCAGCAAGCCTCCATTTTCGTCTTCGCAAGGGGAACATCATGAAGATCTCTGTCAAAGCAACGCTGGCTGCGGCCAGTTTCCTGATCGCCGGGCAAGCCTTCGCGACCATCTGCGTTCCGCCAGCGACCGCCAACAACTGCGCGCCGCCGACCGGTGCGATTTTCGATCTGGCCGGCTCGCCAGTGCCACACACCTACATGCAATACACCACGACGTTCATGGCGACGTTGAGCAATACCAACTTGAGTTTCGCGTTCCGCGAGGATCCGGCGTTCCTCTTCCTCGACGACGTCATCCTGACCACCGGCGGTGGCCCCAACCTCCTCGTGAACGGCGGCTTCGAACTGGGACCGAACGGCGCTTCCGCTCCGACCGGCTGGACTTACCTGAATCTCTTCGGCGCTTCTGCCGGCGGCGTCGTCGGTGGCAGTCCGCACACCGGGACGTTCTCGTACACCGACGGTGCTGTCCAGGCCTATGACGGCATCACGCAGGCGGTGGCCACGACGATCGGCCAGGTCTACACGCTCAGCTTCTGGCTCAACGACAACAGTACTCTGACGACGTTCAGCCAGCTGAGCACCAACGGAAATACGACCGGTACTGGCGGCAACGGGATTGATCTGCTGGTGTACGCCGGTGTCGTGCCGCGCATCGTGGCTGTGCCGGAGCCGGAATCGCTGGCATTGCTGGCTCTGGGCGCCATCGCCATCGGTCTGGCCCGCCGTCGCAAACTGAACTAAACGTCCCTGCATCAAGAAAAGCCCGCTTCGGCGGGCTTTTTTCATGTCGGCCGCGAATCGGTCAACGCACCCCGCGCCGGATCCATGCCTCGAGCTGCTGGGGCCGCAGGCTGTCGTACTCCTCGAACGGCTGATGGATCCATGGGTTGTTCGGCAGGTGATCGACGTAGTAGTCCGGCTCGACCTTCGAAGACCCCTTCCACCAAAGCACCGCCGTGCGAATCTCGGTGACCTCGGGGAAGCGCTTCTTCAGATGCGCGCCGACCTTCTCCAGCGTCACGCCCGAGTCGACCAGGTCGTCGGCCAGCAAGACCTTGCCGCCGAAGGTTCCGCGGCTGATGGTGATGTACTTGGCGATGTCGAGGTCGCCCTGGCTGGTGCCGCCGTCGGCCCGATACGAGCTCGTCGACAGGATCGCCAGCGGCAGGTCGAAGATGCGCGAGATCACGTCGCCCACGCGCATGCCACCTCGCGCGAGGCAGAGGATCTGGTCGAACTTCCATCCCGACTCGTGGATCTGCAGGCACAGCCGCTCGATCAACCGATAGTAGTCGTCGTAGCCCAGCCAGAGGTCGGAGTCGGTCGATGCAGGCACGCTCATGTCAGTCTCGCGATCAGAGGAACGGATGGCGCAGCACGATCGTCTCGTCGCGGTCGGGGCCGGTGGAGATCATGTCGATCGGCACGCCGCAGACCTCGGCCAGGCGATCGAGATAGCGCCGCGCGTTGGCGGGCAGCTTGTCGAGCTCGCGCATGCCGAACGTGCTCTCGGTCCAGCCCGGTAGCTCCTCGTAGATAGCTTCGAGGCCGTCGATGTTGGCCGCGCCGAACGGCAGCAGGTCCATCGTGGTCCCGTCCTGGCATTTGTAGCCCACGCCGAGCTTGATCGACTCCACGCCGTCGAGCACGTCGAGCTTGGTGATGCAGAGGCCCGAGACGCCGTTGATCTGGATCGATCGCTTCAGTGCGGCCGCATCGAACCAGCCGCAACGACGCGCACGACCCGTGACCGAGCCGAACTCCTTGCCCTTCTCGGCCAGATGGCGGCCGACCTCGTCGAACAACTCCGTCGGGAACGGACCGGAACCGACGCGCGTCGTGTACGCCTTCGTGATGCCGAGGACGTAGTGGAGACTCTGGGGACCGACCCCCGCGCCGGCCGACGCCGCACCCGCCACGCAGTTGCTCGACGTGACGAACGGATAGGTGCCGTGATCGACGTCGAGCAGCGTGCCCTGCGCGCCCTCGAACAGCAGGTTGCGGCCTTCGGCCTGCAGCCGCGCGAGCTCGCGGGGCACGTCGGCCACCATCGGCTTCACGCGCGGCGCGAGGAGCATGGCCTGGTCGAAGACTTCGCTGGCCGACACCTCGGCGACGTGCAGGTAGTTCTTCAGCACGAAGTTGTGGAAGTCGAGGACCTCGTCCAGCCTCGCCTTGAAGCGATCGGGCGTGAAGAGATCCTGCAACCGGATCGCGCGACGCGCGGCCTTGTCTTCGTAGGCGGGGCCGATGCCGCGACCGGTCGTGCCGATCTTGGCCTCGCCGCGCATCGCCTCGCGGCCCTGATCGATCGCGACGTGATAGGCCAGGATCAAGGGACAGGCCTCGCTGATCGTCAGCCGCGCGGCGACATCAATGCCGGCGCCGTGCAACTCGTCGATCTCCTTGAGCAACGCTTCGGGCGACAGCACCACGCCGTTGCCGATGAAGCACGGCGTCTCGGGCCGCATGATCCCCGACGGGATCAGGCGCAGGACCGTCTTCTTGCCACCGACGATCAGCGTGTGGCCCGCGTTGTGGCCGCCCTGGAAGCGCACGACGGCATGGGCGTGATCGGTCAGCCAGTCGACGACCTTGCCCTTGCCTTCATCGCCCCACTGCGTTCCGATGACGACGACGTTCTTGCTCATGGTGTGGACCGGGTAGAAGTAAGTGGAGCGTCAGGCATTCGCCGACGCATGCGCAGCGTTAGATTCAGCCACTACCCAGGCGCCGTCGCGTAACGCGAGCCGGCGACCGACCGAGGGCGCGACTTCCGTTGCAGACAACTGCTGGACCACGACTTCGCCGGCGGTGCGCAAGGTCGCAATGGCGGCCCGCACGGACTCGTCGTCGCCCCACGGCGCCACGATGGGTTCGCGCGGACCGCCGACGGTCGCGATGCGCGCGAGTTCGCGCAGGTCTAGGCTGAAGCCGGTCGCGGGTCGTGACCGTCCGAATGCCAGTCCGACCTCGTCGTAGCGACCGCCTTGCGCGATCGCGGTGGGCTGACCCTCGCAGTACGCCGCGAACATCGTGCCACTGTGGTAGTGATAGCCGCGCAGGTCGGCCAGGTCGATCGAGACGCACGAAGGATCGAGGGCGGAAGCCAGTCTCTCGAGCACATCGAGGGCGGCTCCGATGCGCGGCAGCACCGGCAGTCTTTCGCGGGCGAGCCACAGCGTCTCGATGCCGCCGTGAAGATCGGCCAGCGCGACCAAAGCCTCGCAGGTCGATGCGGATAGTTCGCCTTCGAGCGCCGCGAGTTCGTCGCGGGCCTTGCTCTGCAACAGCGGATAGACGCGGTCGCCGACCATGAAGCCGCGCGGGTCGGCGGCGAGGATCGCACGCAGGATCTCCGCATGACCCAGATCGAGGCGAGCCCGGCCGACACCGGCCGCGGCGAGCGTTGCGAGCAACAGCTCCTGGATCTCGAAGTCCGCCTCGATGCCCCCATGCCCGTACAGTTCGGCACCGACCACGAAGGGCTCCCGCGTACCGGTCAGCGAACGGGGCCGCGTGTACAGCACGCTTCCCGCGTAGCAGAGACGCGTCACGCCGGGCCGGTTCAGCAGATGGGCATCAATGCGGGCGACCTGCGGCGTGATGTCCGCCCGCAGTCCCATCGTGCGGCCAGACATCTGGTCGACCAGCTTGAACATCTGCAGGTCGAGGTCGCGTCCGGTGCCCGACAGCAACGACTCGACGTACTCGAGCATCGGCGGCATCACGAGCTCGTAGCCGAAGCCCGCGAAGAGGTCGAGCAGGGACCGGCGCAGCAACTCGATGCGTCGCGCCTCAGAAGGCAGGATGTCGGCTATCGCTTCAGGCAGCGACCAGGCAGGCATGGCGGGAAAGGTGAAGTGGATAGGGCGGGTCGACGCGAGCCGGATGGCTCAGAAGGCGTGCATCGCGAACAGCACCATCACGCCGGAGACGACGGCCATCAGGCCGATGAAACGCAACTGGCCGTCTTCGAGCGACGTGATGCGCCTGAACGTGTCCTTCCAGATCTGCGGAAAGACCAACGGCACGATGCCCTCGAGGATTAGCACGAGACCCAGAGCGATGATGAACGACGTCCCCACGTCGGCCACGCGGATCCGATCTTCTCAGCGCTTGTGAGCCGCGGGCGCTGACGCGCCGTCGGGGCTCCGCAGGTACTTGAAGAATTCGGTCGAGGGATCGACGACGAACAGGTCGCCCTTGCTGCGGAAGCTCTTGCGATAGGCGTCGAGGCTGCGATAGAACGCATAGAACTCGGGGTTCGCACCGAAGGCCTGGGCATAGATCGTCGATGCGCGCGCATCACCTTCGCCCTTGGTCCGCTCGGCATCGCGATACGCCTCGGCGATGATGACTTCCTTCTGCCGGTCGGCATCGGCGCGGATCTTCTCGGACTCGGCGGCACCGGTCGAACGCAGTTCGTTGGCCACGCGATGACGCTCGGCTTCCATGCGGCTATAGATCGATGCGCTGATCTCGGGCAGGAGGTCCACGCGCTTGAGACGCACGTCCACGATCTCGACACCGATCTGCTTGGCTTCGTCGGCGACCTTCTGCTTGATGGCGGCCATCACCTGCTCGCGTTCACCGGACACGACCTCGTGCGTGGTGCGCTTGGTGATCTCCTCGTTCAGCGCGGACTTGATGATCTGGCCCATGCGGATCACCGCGCGGTCCATATCGGCGCCAATGCTGATGTAGTACTGCTTGGGGTCGACGATGCGCCACTTCACAAAGGTGTCGACCAGCACGTTGCGCTTCTCGGACGTGATGAAACGCTCGGCTTCGGGCGTATCGATCGTGAGGATGCGCTTGTCGAGGAACACGACGTTCTGGAACGGCGGCGGCAGTTTGAAGTGCAGGCCGGGCTCGCGGATCACGTCCTTGATCTCGCCCAGGGCGAAGAGGATCGCGAAGCGACGCTGGTCGACGACGTAGAACGTCGATGACAACACCATCAGCGCGATGAGGATGCCGAGCACGACCACGATGATGCGATTGATCATCGGACGTCCCGGTCGCGGCTGCGAAGACCATCACGCGAACGATCCGCTTCGGAGCCTCCGCTCGCAGCGGCAGGCGCGGCCGCGCTGTTGGTCGAAGAGCCCGTCGCTGCACCGGACGCCTGGGCAGCCGCGCGAGCGCTTTCCTGCGACGCCTGCTGCAGAAGCTTGTCGAGAGGCAGCAACATGAGGTTGCTGCCGCTGTGCGCGTCGACGATCACTTTGACCGCATTCGAGTAGATCTCCTGCATGGTGTCGATATACATCCGTTGACGGGTCACGACGGGCGCCTTCGCATACTCGGCAACGACCTGGCCGAAGCGGCTCGAGTCGCCCTCGGCCTGCGCGATCACGCGCTGCTTGTAGCCATCGGCTTCCTGCAGCAGGCGCGAGGCGTTGCCGCGTGCGCGCGGTATCACGTCGTTCGCGTAGGCCTGCCCTTCGTTCTTGGCGCGCTCGCGATCCTGCCCGGCCTTCACCGCATCGTCGAAGGCTGCCTGCACCTGCTCGGGCGGCTGCGCGTTCTGGATCGTGATGCTCGAGATCAGTATGCCGGTCTTGTAGCGGTCGAGGATCTGCTGCGCCAGCGTCTGCGCCTGGATCGCGACCTGCTCGCGCCCTTCGTAAAGGACCGTGTCCATCTTGCTGCGGCCCACGATCTCGCGGATCGCGGTCTCGGCCGACTGCTTCACGGCCTCGTCGGGAAAGCGGTTGTTGAACAGATACTCCGCCGCGTCCTTGAGCCGGTACTGAACGGCCATCTGCACGTCGATGATGTTCTCGTCGTCGGTCAGCATCAGCGACTCGCGCGGGACCTTGGTCCGCAGGCTGCCGCTGTAGCCGACCTCGACCGTGCGAACGCCGGAGAGGTTGACGATCTCGTTCGCCTGGATCGGATAAGGCATGCGCCACTGGATGCCGGCGCCGGTCATCGACTTGTAGCGACCGAACTGGAGGATCACGCCGGTCTGGCCTTCCTGGACGATGAAGAAACCACTGGCCAGCCAGATGGCGACCACGATCCCGAACACGATGATCGCGATGGCCTTAGTGCTGCGACCGCTCGGCGAAAAGCTCGGGCCTCCGCCGCCCGGAACCTCGCGAGGACCGCCGCCCTTGCGTCCGCCGAAGATGCCGGCGATGCGCCGGTTCAGGTCGCGCCAGAGCTCCTCGAGATCGGGAGGTCCGTCACGACGTCCTGGACGTCGATTGTCGGGCCCGTCGGACAGGACAATTGGGCCGTGCGCGTCGAGTTGAGTCTGCACCGGATGTCGGGGATCGAGTTTAATGATGGTGGGCGTGGCACTGGGCGTCGAGGCTGTTCGCCAGCCAGGCCGCGGGGTCACAGGAACTGTGGGGGACGGCAAATTCTACGCGCTCAGCGGTTCGGGTCCGAGGTCCACGGGGGCGAATCGAGCATCGTCTTGATCGAAACCCGCCTGGGCCTTGTTCTCGCGGCTTTCGCGGATCGTCAGGGCCGCTTCGACGAGGGCGTTGCGGAGTTCGGAAAGGCCCGCGCCCGACTTCGCGCTCAGTGAAACGCGCTGGATGTTATCACGCACGTCCCGCTCCACCGAGGGCGGCAGATCGACCGCATCTATCTTGTTGAAGACCACGATCTGGGGAATTTCGGCGGCCCCGATCTCGGCCAGCACGGCATTGACCTGTGCGATCTGGTCGCTGCGCTGCGGACTGGCGACGTCGACCACATGCAGCAGCAGATCCGCATGCGCGGTCTCTTCCAACGTGGCCTTGAAGGCCTCGATCAGCGAGTGCGGCAACTCGCGGATGAAACCCACGGTGTCGGACAGCACGATCTGCCCAGCACCTTCGACATAGAGCCTGCGCGAGGTGGTATCGAGCGTCGCAAACAGCTGGTCGGCCGCGTAGCTGTCGCCGTGAGTCAGCGCATTGAACAGCGTCGACTTGCCGGCGTTGGTATAGCCGACCAGCGCCACGGTGATCGATGCGCCGCGGTTGCGCGCACGACGCTGCGTGGCGCGCTGTCGGCCCAGCTTCTCGAGCTTGGTCTTCAAGGCCTTGACCCGGTCGCCGATCAGGCGGCGGTCGGATTCGAGCTGCGTCTCGCCCGGACCGCGCATGCCAATACCACCCTTCTGGCGCTCGAGGTGAGTCCAGCCGCGGACCAGTCGCGTCGCGAGATGGCTCAACTGCGCGAGCTCGACCTGCACCTTGCCTTCGTGACTCTGCGCACGCTGGGCGAAAATATCGAGGATCAACGCCGTGCGATCGACCACGTTGATTTGCAGGCGCCTTTCCAGATTACGTTGCTGCGCCGGCGACAGGGCGTGATCGAACACGACGAGGTCGGCCTCGTCGGACGCGACCTTGTCGGCGATCTCGTCGACCTTTCCCGAGCCGATGAAAGTCGTGGCGTCGGGACTCTGCCGCTTGGCCGTCACCGTCGCATACGGATCGGCACCCGCAGAGCGCACCAGCAGGATCAGCTCTTCGAGACTCGCAGCCGCGTCGCTGCGACCGAAGTCGACCGACACCAGCAACGCACGAGGGTTGACCGAGAGCCGCGCGCCATCGACCTGCTGATGGACGCGACGCGAGACCGGCGCACCTTCCAGCCCGCCGTCGACACGCGACTCGGGCCTGACCGTGGTTGAACGCTCGGCTTTTGCGCGGGCCTTCTCCCACTCCTGGACACCCTCGTTGAGGGCGCGCGTGGAAGCTTTCACTCGGCGGGTTGCTCGACGGTGAAGTTGACGGCACGCGCCGGCACGACGGTCGATATGGCGTGCTTGTAGACCATCTGCGTAACCGTGTTCCGAAGCAGTACGACGTATTGGTCGAACGACTCGATCTGGCCTTGCAACTTGATGCCGTTGACGAGGTAGATCGAGACCGGGATGTGTTCCTTGCGCAGCGCGTTTAGGAAAGGATCTTGCAGCAGTTGCCCCTTGTTACTCATGAAAGACTCCGGAGGTTTTGTTTGAATGAATGCTGCATTGGCGGGTAGATGAACTCCCAGCCTTATGTGAGGACCGCAGCCAGCGATTCAACGGCGACTCATCATTGCAATTCGACGACCCGGCCGTTCACGCGATGCCGAAATCAATGTAATCGATTTTTCGGGCAAACACCAAAGAGGACGGGTGGGCCGAAGCCTTCCGTCAGCTCGCGCCTCGCGACGCAAAAGGATTGCGCGTGGTCCGGAACTCGACTCGCAGTGGAGTGCCCTGCAGGGAAAAAGTTTCTCTGAAACTCGCCTCGAGATAGCGCCGATAGGTTTCGGGAACCTGATCGAGTCCATTGCCGTGGATCACGATCACGGGGGGATTCTGACCACCCTGGTGGGCATAGCGAAGCTTGGGTCGCGACAGGCCGCGGCGCGGTGGCGTCTGGCGATCGACCGCCTCGACCAATGCCCGCGTGAGCTTCGGCGTCGGCAGCTTGACGAAGGCGGCGACTGCGGCGCTGTCGACCGACTTCATCACCGCGGCGATGCCCTGCCCCTTGAGTGCGGAAATGTGATGGGTCTTCGCGAACGCGAGGAATTGCAGCTTGCGGACCGCGTCGCGCTTGATGCGCTCGCGCTCGTACTCGTCAAGGCCGTCCCACTTGTTGATGGCGACCACCACGGCACGCCCCGACTCGACCACGAAGCCCGCGATGTGCGCGTCCTGATCCGAGATTTCCTGGCGGGCGTCGAGCACGATCACCACCACGTTGGCATCGGCCACCGACTGCAGCGTCTTGACCACCGAGAACTTCTCGACGGCCTCGAAGACCTTGCCGCGTCGACGCAGGCCGGCCGTGTCGATCAGCGTGTACTGCTTGCCGCCCCGATCGAAGTCGATGTGGATGCTGTCGCGGGTCGTACCGGGCATGTCGAACACGATCACGCGCTCTTCGCCGAGCAGCGTGTTGACGAGCGTCGACTTGCCGACGTTGGGCCGACCGACGATCGCGATCTTGATGCGACGGGGTCCGCGATCCTCTTCGGACTCATCGACCTCCTCGACCTCCTCGACCGGCGCGACGCGGTCGAGCAGCACCTCGACCAGTTCGCGCACGCCGTCGCCGTGGGCCGACGAGATCGCCACCGGTTCGCCGAGGCCGAGCTCATGAAACTCCGCCGTGACGGTCCCGTGCCGCATGCCCTCGGCCTTGTTGACCGCGACGATCAGCGGACGCCCCGACTTGCGCAGGTCGTCGGCGATCGCCTGGTCGGAGCCTGTGAGTCCAGCGCGTCCGTCGACGAGGAAGATCAGCGCATCGGCTTCGGCCATGGCCTGCCGCGTCTGCTTCGCCATCTCGTGGACGATGCCCTCCTTCGCCACCGGCTCGAAGCCGCCGGTGTCGATGATCAGGAACGGCCGCTCGCCGACCCGGCCGGTGCCGTAGTGACGGTCGCGCGTCAGCCCCGGCATGTCGGCCACGAGCGCGTCGCGCGAGCGCGTCATGCGATTGAACAGCGTGGACTTGCCGACGTTGGGTCGGCCCACAATCGCGATCACGGGGATCGGCTTCGAGGGCTTCATCGAATGCGCCCGGAGAGGTTCATCGGGGCGCCGTCATTCGGCGACGAACGCGTAGATGTTGCCGTCCTGGGTCTGGAACAGCACCGCAGGCGCGCTGCCGACCGAGAAGGCCTTCGGCGCGATGACGAGCGCCGAGCCGTCGGTGGTCGAACGCGCGATCAGCGTCCCATCCTCGCGGGAGATCCAATGGACGAAGCCCTTGTAGTCGCCGACGACGAGCGCACGGCCGACCGAGGCCGGTGCGGTCATGCGTCGGTAGGCGAGCTTGTCGGTCTTCCAGATGTTGGCGCCGGTGGTGCGCGTCAGCGCATTGAGATTGGACTTGTCGTCGGTGACGAAACCGAAGCGTCCGTCGATCTCGATACCCGTCGAGGTGGACAGGTCGCGACTCCAGATCGTGTTGCCGTTCGACGTGTCGTAGCAACCCGCCTTGCCCTGGAAGGCCGCTGCACAGACTTCGCGACCGACGACGATCGGCGTGCCGACCACGTCTGCGACGCGCTCGAGTTCGGTCGCGCCCTTGGGGACCGCGACCGAGCTCTCCCAGCGCAGCGTTCCCGACGCCACGTTGAGGGCCGCGAGACGTCCGCCGGGAAAGCCGACGTAGAGCAGCTGGCCATCGATGGCGATGCCCGGGTTGGTCCGCAACACCAGCGGCTGGCTGGTGCGCTGATAGACCCAGCGGCGGCGACCCGTCTCGGCGTCGTACGCGATGACGCGGTTGTCGGTCGTACGCACTGCGACGATGCCCTGCCCCACAACCGGTGCGCTGAGCACCTCCGCGTTGGTCGGCACGCGCCACAACGGCTTGCCGCTGCCGTCGAGTGCGATCAGGTCGCCGGTGACCGTGACCACCGTCGAGATGATCCCGTCGGAGCCGACGCCCGCAGAGAGCGGCACGTCGAGATCGTTCTTCCAGACCACGGCGCCGGTCGCCAGCACGAGGCGTTCGACGACGCCCTTACCACCGGCGACCACGACGTCCGGTCCGATCAGGGACGGCGAGAAGAAGTAGCGACCGGCCTTGCCGACACTCGCGTTCCACAGCGGCTTGACCGCGAACGTCGGCTTGAGCTCGGTCAGCGCGGTGGGCCGATTCTTCGGTGCGTCCGAGAAGATGTACGTGTTCTCCCACCAGGCGCAGCCACCGAGGGTGACGACGCAAGCGACGAGCACTACCCGCTTCGTAATCTTTGCAAGGACGCTCATGGCTTCGGCTCCGTGGCGGCCGGCGTCGGCATCGGCGGGGTCGTCGCTGCCGGAGTCGGGGCGGCCGAAGCCACCACGCCACCCAGGAGGCCGTCGAGCTTCAACTGGACGACGTTGGCATAACCGCGCGAGTCGCTGCGGGACTCCAGCAATGCGAGTGCACCGGTGTATTCGCGCTTGGCATCGTTGAGCTTGTTCTGCGCGATGTAGATGTCACCACGGCGATCCGCGAACGACGCCTGGAACGGAATCGACAGTTCGGAGGCTGAGGTGCCCAGTACCTGCTTCAGCGCACCTTCGAAGTCGCCGTCGTCGAGCAGCACCCCGGACAGCCGCAGGCGACCGATCGCGCGATACTCGGGGTCGACCGCGTGCTCGACGGTCCACTCAAGCTGCGCCTTCGCGGTCTTGGTATCGCCCGCGTCGAGGTTGGTCTTGGCAGCAAGAACCGCGCCCATCTCGGCATAGGCGGTTGAGCCGTACTTGTCGAGCAGCACACCGGTGATCTCGCGGGTACGCGGCAGGTCCCTGACCGCGACCGCTCGCTGCAACTCGTCGTAGGCACCGGCCGCCTTCGCGACCTTGTCCCGCTGATACCACTGCCACAGGTTGTAGCCGGCGACCGCGACGGCAACGCCGAGCACGATGCTTGTCAATGCGTTGCCGTAGCGATCCCACCAAGCCTTCAGCGAGGCAATCTTTTCCTGTTCTTCCAGATCGTAAGCCACTCGGTCTCCGTGATTAGTGATGCTCGTGCGGCAGCTTGCGCGGCAATGATTCCGCGGCTGCCTGTAGTTCTTCTTCGTCCGATCGCGCGTCGTCGTCGAACGCGTCCGGGTCGTCGTTTCCCACCAGGGCGTCGATCAGCATCACCGTGAGCGCATCGAGCGCCACGCGCTGCTGACCGACACCGCCCCGATCCGCGCCATCGCGGGCCAGCGGCTTGACGGTGGCTTCGTTGGCCGCCACCTCGTCGTCGCCGAGGATCACCGCGAATGCCGCCCCGCTCGCATCCGCGCGTTTCATCTGCGACTTGAAACTGCCGATGCCGCCGGGTCCCGCGCAATGAAGGATCACGTCGAGGCCCACGGTCCGCAGGCCTTCAGCGACCCGCATCGCGAGCCGCGAGGCGGGCTCGCCCTGATGCACGATGTACACGTCGCACGAGGGCTCGACCGGCGGCTGCTTGGCCCGCAGCAGTTCGAGGATGCGCTCCATGCCGATCGCAAAGCCGCAGGCGGGCGACGGCTTGCCGCCGAGAACGGCGACCAGCGGGTCGTACCGTCCGCCACCGCACACGGTGCCCTGCGCCCCGAGCGACTCGGTGATCCATTCGAAGACGGTGAGGTTGTAGTAGTCAAGGCCGCGCACGAGGCGCGGGTTGACCTGGAACGCGACGCCGGCATCAGTGAGACGCGCCTTGACGCCTTCGAGGTGGGCGCGCGACTCGTCGCCGAGGAAGTCCTCGATGCGCGGTGCCGCGTCGACCAGCGCCTGCATGCCGGGATTCTTGGTATCGAGGATGCGCAGCGGGTTGCTGTGCAGCCGTCGCTTCGCATCGTCGTCGAGCAGTTGCTCGTTGGCTTCCAGGTACTCGATCAGCGCGACGCGATGCAGGGCCCGCTCGGCGGGTTGCCCGATCGAATTGATCTCCAGTCGCAGGTCCTCGACGCCGAGGTCGTCGAACAATCGCTTCGCGAGCAGGATCACCTCGGCATCGGCGTCGGGACCGGCATAACCGAGCGCCTCGATGCCGAACTGATGGAACTGGCGCGTACGCCCGCGCTGCGGCCGCTCGCGACGGAACATCGGCCCGAGATACCAGAGGCGTTGCGGCCCGTCGTAGAGCAGGTTGTGCTCGATGGCGGCCCGCACCACCGATGCCGTGCTCTCGGGACGCAGCGCGAGGTGCTCTCGATGACCGTCCTTGCCGGCCTTGTCCTCGAAGGCGTACATCTCGTGCTCGACGATGTCGGTGACCTGTCCGATGCCACGCGAGAACAGCGCGGTGTGCTCGACGATGGGCGTGCGGATGCGCCGATACCCGTAGGCGCGCGCGGCCGCCGCCGCGGCTTCCTCGAAGCGCTCCCACAGTGGCGCATCGGCGGGCAGCATGTCGTTCATGCCCTTCACGGCGCGCAGCGCGGCCTGACTGCGATCGTTGGACTGGCTCATGAGGATTCGATCGAACGCGTGCTCACGCGAGCGCGGTCGACGACTCTCGATCAGAGGTCGCGTCCCGACCCGCGACGCCGTAGCGACGCTCGACGTAGCGCGTGACGATGGCCTGGAACTCTTCGGCGATGCGGTCGCCCTTGAGCGTCACGTTGCGTTCGCCATCGACGAAGACCGGCGCGACCGGGCTTTCGCCCGAGCCCGGCAGGCTGATGCCGATGTCCGCGTGCTTGGACTCGCCCGGCCCGTTGACGATGCAGCCCATCACGGCGACGCGCATGGTCTCGACGCCCGCGTAGCGCGTCTTCCAGGTCGGCATCTGTTCGCGCAGCCATCCCTGGATGCTGGACGCGAGTTCCTGAAACACGGTGCTGGTGGTGCGACCGCAGCCCGGGCACGCGATGACCATCGGTGCGAACGCGCGCAGGCCCATCGTCTGCAGGATCTCCTGCGCGACGATGACCTCGCGCGTGCGGTCGCCGCCCGGCTCGGGCGTGAGCGAGATGCGGATCGTGTCGCCGATGCCCTGCTGCAGAAGAACCGACAGTGCCGCCGTCGACGCCACGATGCCCTTGCTGCCCATGCCCGCCTCGGTCAGCCCGAGATGCAGCGGGTAGTCGCAGCGGCTCGACAGCTCGCGATAGACCGTGATCAGGTCCTGCACGCCGGAGACCTTGCACGACAGGATGATCGCGTCGCCGCGCAGCCCGACCTGCTCGGCGCGCGTCGCGCTCTCGATCGCGGAGGTCACGAGTGCCTCGGTCATCACGGCCTGCGCATCGAGCGGCGTCGCGCGTCGCGCGTTCTCGTCCATCACGCGGGCGAGCAGCGCCTGGTCGAGGCTGCCCCAGTTGACGCCGATGCGCACCGGCTTGTCGTGCAGGCACGCCACTTCGATCATCTTCGCGAAGTTGTCGTCGTGCTTGCTGCCGGCACCGGCCCCCGACCCGACGTTGCCCGGGTTGATGCGGAACTTGGCGAGCGCCGCGGCGCATTCCGGGTACTGGGTCAGCAGCTTGGGGCCGTTGTAGTGGAAGTCGCCGACCAGCGGCCCGTCGATGCCCATGCGATCGAGCTGATCGCGGATCGGTGCGACCTCGCGCGCGGCCTCGGGCGAATTGACCGTGATGCGGACCAGCTCGGATCCGGCCAGCGCCAGCTCCTTAACCTGGATCGCCGTCGCGATCGCGTCGGCGGTGTCGGTGTTGGTCATCGACTGCACGACGATGGGAGCGTCGCCTCCGACCCGGACCACGCGACCGCCGTGTCGGACCAGGACGGTCCGGGTGGCGTGACGGTTCGCCGCGCCGTGGACGGGTAGCGCAGCGACGGACTTCGATTGTTCTGGAAGGGCTGACATGGCGTTGGAATCTGGAAGTGGATGAGCGCCCGCGCGAGGGACGATGCATGAAGACGCGCGCGGCTTCAGGACAGCTTCAGGCGGGCGACCGAGTCGCGTGTGTAAGGCGTCAGGTCGACCGTCTGGCCGCGAAACTTCAGGGCGACGCCCTTCGCGTTACCGACCACGAGCGAGAACGGCGCCTCGCCGTCGACCTCCTGCTCGGAGCCCGCGGCATTGAGTCGTTGCAGCAGCACCTTGCCGTCGGCCGAACGAACCTCTACCCACGACTCTTCGTTGAAGTGGAACAGCAGTGCCAGCGCCGACGCTGGCGACTTGCCGGCTGCCGCTTGATCGGGCGAGGCGGGCGTCGGCGTGACCGATGCACCGGACACGCCGATCCGGGATGCCGCCGATGCGGTCGGCGCCATGGCGACCGTAGTCGGCGCCTGGTTGATCCCCTTGGCCGCGGCGATCGTCCTGTCGAACGACTCGGTCCCCGACCACGCGATCAGCGCTGCGATCAGCGCGAACAGAAAAGCGCCGTACACCAAAGTGCGACCGCCGCGCCGGTCGTCGGCCGGTCCGCTGCGTCGTGGCAGCGTCGCATGCGTCACGCCCTGCGGGACGAAGATGCTGTCCGGGCTGCTGGACCGCGTCAGCGAGGCGTCCACCTTCTCAATCAGCGCGGCGGCATCGAGATTCAGGGCCCGCGCGACATTGCGAAGGAATCCGCGCAGGAACGGACCATTGGGCAGCTCTTCCCAACGCTCGTTCTCCAGTGCCTCGATGCGACGCGCGCTGAGCTTGACCATGTTCGCGATGTCCGACTGCGACAGCCCGAGGGCCAGCCGACGCGCGCGCAGCATGGCGCCGACCCCCTCGTTGATGGGCGCCGCGCCGGTCATCGCAACAGTGTTGTCACCTGATTCCATGCTGCCGTGTCTTGTCATAGCGCGGTTTGAAAAACGGCTGTGCCGAACGCCCGGCGTGGTCAATCGCCGTAGTTGCCGCGCTTCTGCATCTGCGCCTCGCGCGAGTCGGCGAACAGGCGTTCGAGCTGGCTCTCGAGACCGGACTGGTTGGTCTTGTTGCCGAGCCGACGCTCGATCCGGATGCCGAGCCACAAGCTGGCCGGCGTGGGCGCCGTACTGTTGTTGACCTGCGCCACGTAGAACCGCGCTCGCGAAAAGTCCTTGCGATCGTAGTAAATGTTCGCGAGGTTGTAGGCCGCGACCTGCCCCGTCGGATCGATCTCGAAGGAGCGGCGGAAATACTCTTCGGCCGCGACCTTGTCGCCCATCTTCGCGGCACAAACGCCACTGTTCTGCAGCGGCTTGCCCCTTTGGGTGTAGAGCGGGTTCCTGAACGCGGTGTCGAAGTACGCCAGCGATTCCTTCTCGCGACCGCGCTGACAAAGGAACCAACCGTAATTGTTGTTGAGGTCCGAGTTGGCGGGTTCGAGCTGTAGCGCCCGCTGGAAGCTCTGCTCGGCCAGCGCGTCCTGCTGCAACTCCGTGTAGACCAGGGCGAGAACCGTGTGGGCGTCCGCGTAGTTCGGGTCGAGCTTCAGCGCCTGCTTCAGTTCGTCGAGCGCGATGCTGAACTTGCCGTCCTGGTAATAGTTGACGGCGAGCTGCAGACGGATGTTGGCACGCTTGCGGGCGTCGGTCGGCGCCCCGTCGCGCTTGTCGATATCGACCACAGTCGCGGTGGAGTCCGGCCTGGACGGCGACGTGGTCGAAGTGGTCGTGCAGGCGGCCAGCATCCCGAACGCTGCCGCGGACAACACCGAGCCGATCGCGCGTCGATTCATGCCTGTACCGGAACGAGAGGAACGATGCGCGCGCCCCGCTGCGCGAGACGCGTCCGGTCCTGCACAGCACCGGCGAGCTGCCCGCAGGCGGCATCGATGTCGTCGCCTCGGGTCTTGCGGATCGTGGTGACGATGCCGGCCTGCAACAGGATTTCACCGAACGCCCGGATGCGCTGGCGCAACGAACCCAGCAGCTCTGAACCGGGGAACGCGTTGAACGGGATCAGGTTGAACTTGCACGGCGTGTCGCGCACGAGCGAGACCAGTTGTTTCGCGTGGGCGTCGCTGTCGTTGATGCCGTCCAGCATCACGTACTCGAAGGTGATGAAGTCGCGTGGCGCGCGATCGAGGTAGCGATTGCAGGCTGCCAGCAATTCGCGCAACGGATATTTGCGATTGAGCGGCACGAGGTCGTCGCGCAACGCATCGTTGGGTGCGTGCAACGAGACGGCGAGTGCGACCGGGCAGTCGTCGCGCAGACGATCCATCATCGGCACGACCCCCGAGGTCGACAGCGTCACGCGGCGGCGCGACAGGCCGTAGGCGTTGTCGTCGAGCATCAGGCGCAACGCCGCCAGCGTGGGTTGATAGTTGAGCAAGGGCTCGCCCATCCCCATCAGCACGACGTTGCTGATCACGCGCTGGCCATTCTCATCGCCCGACGCGGCGACCCCACCCAGCTTGCGATTGGCGAGCCACAGCTGACCGATGATCTCGCCGGTGGTGAGGTTGCGATTGAAGCCCTGCTTGCCGGTCGAGCAGAAACGACAGTTCACCGCGCAGCCGGCCTGGGTCGAGATGCACAATGTGCCCCGGCTGGTCTCGGGGATGTAGACCATCTCCACCGCATTGCCCTGCCCGACGTCGAGCAGCCACTTGCGCGTCCCGTCCTCGGATGTGTGATCGCTCAGCGGCTGCAGTTCCCTTACCTCGGCCGTCTCGGTCAGCTTCTCGCGCAGGCTGCGCGCGATCGTCGTCATCGCCGAAAAATCGGCGACCCCGGCGCGATGGATCCACTGCAGCAACTGCGTGCCGCGGAACGCCTTCTCGTCGTGCGCAGCACACCACGCCGCCATGGCTTCGGCGTCGAGGTCGAGAAGGTTGGTGGGTGCGTCCATGACGGAAACCGTCGATCCGATCAGCGCGCGTAGATGTTGAGCGCCGGGAAGAAGTACGCGATTTCGGTCGCGGCGGTTTCCGGCGCGTCGCTGCCGTGAACGGCGTTGGCGTCGATGCTGTCGGCGAAGTCGGCGCGGATCGTGCCGGCGTCGGCCTTCTTCGGATCGGTGGCGCCCATCAGGTCGCGGTTTTTCTGGATCGCGCTTTCGCCCTGGAGGACCTGGATCGAAACCGGACCCGAGATCATGAAGTCGACGAGGTCCTTGAAAAATGGACGCGCCTTGTGCACGGCATAGAAACCTTCGGCTTCCGCGCGCGACAGTTGCGTCATGCGACAGGCGATGATCGAAAGGCCTGCATCCTCGAAACGGGTGAGGATCTTGCCGATGACGTTCTTGGCAACTGCATCGGGCTTGATGATGGAGAGGGTGCGCTCGCTGGCCATGTGTAGTCCTTGGTCTAATATCGTGGGTTTTGTCAACCTTAAATATTAACACGCGGGCGTTGTAGGCACCCGGGAAGACAGTATGTGAGTAGAGTACGTCGCACGCGACCCGGGCGCTTCGGACGCTTCGCGCGAGTCGCCGGAATTCTGCAACTTTCCACAAGTTGACGCATCTCAGTCCAGTATGATGAAACGTGTCGCTTGCAATCGGTGGCCGCGACGCGATTTACCGATCTGCAAGACATTGATTCAAGGAGCCTTGATGAATGACGATCTGAACCGCAACCTGCAACCGGCCAATCCTTATGGACTCGGCGCCGGCGCGAGCAGTTCGCTGCTGACGCGCAACCGGGTGCTTCGCAATACCTACTGGTTGCTCGCACTGTCGATGATTCCGACGGTGCTGGGTGCCTGGGCCGGTATCGCCTTCAACGTCGCCGGCGTGATGGGTGCCCGACCCGGCATGAGCGCGATCGTCTTCCTCGTCGGCGCATTCGGGCTGATGTTCGCGATCCAGAAGTACAAAGACAGCGGCATCGGCGTCGCCCTGCTGCTCGGCTTCACCTTTTTCATGGGCGTGATGTTGTCGCGCCTCCTGGCCTTCATACTCGGCATGCACAACGGCGTGTCACTGATCACGATCGCGTTCGGCGGCACGGCAATCATCTTCGGTGCGATGGCGACGATCGCGACGGTGAGCAAGCGCGACTTCTCCAGCATGGGCAAGTGGCTGCTGATGGGCGCGGTGATCATCATCGTGGCCGCGTTGGCCAACATATTCCTGCAGGTGCCGGCCTTGATGCTGACGGTCTCGGTCCTCGCGATCGCGATCTTCTCGGGATTCATGCTGTACGACGTGAACCGCGTCGTGAACGGCGGCGAGACCAACTATGTCAGCGCGACCCTGGCGATCTACCTGGACATCTACAACGTGTTCACGAACCTGCTGGCCATCCTCGGCATCTTCGGGGGCAACCGGAACTAGGGCAGGACCGCAAAGAAAAAGCCCGCTTCGGCGGGCTTTTTCTTTGACTGCCGCGGATCAGGCGCGCTCGAACACGCCGATCGATTCGACATGCGAGGTCTGCGGGAACATGTTCACGATGCCCGCCTGGCGCAGCACGTAGCCAGCTTGATGGGTGAGCACGGCAGCGTCCCTTGCCAGGGTCGACGGGTTGCACGAGACATAGACGATACGGCGCGGCGCGGCGTCGCCAAGCGCCGTCAACGCATTGACCACCGCGATCGCGCCTTCGCGCGGCGGATCGATCAGCATGCGGTCGAAGGGACCCAGCTTCTCGAAGTAGGCAGCATCCACTTCGAAGAGATTGGTCGCGTGGAAAAACGTCGACGTGCCCAGTCCGTTGCGCGCGGCATTGACCGCGGCCCGTTCCGTCATGGTGACGCTGCCCTCGACGCCAACCACTTCCCGCGCTCGCCTCGCGATCGGCAACGAGAAATTGCCGAGCCCGCAGAACAGATCCGCCACCCGATCGCCGGGTTGCACATCGAGCAACCGCAAGGCACGCCCCACCAGGACCCGGTTGATACCCGCGTTGACCTGCGTGAAATCGGTCGGCAGGAAGTGGATGCGGACGCCGAATTCGGGCAGCCCGTAGCTCAGTTCGGCCGGCGAGGTCGGGTCGAACGGCACGATCGTGTCGGGTCCCTTCGGCTGCAACCAGAACACCACGCCGTGTTGCGCGGCGAAGTCCATCAGCTTCGCCTCGTCTTCCGGCTGCAGCGGATCGAGGATGCGCAGCACGAGGGCGATCACGAGATCACGTGGCGACTCGCCTTCACCGATCGCCAGTTCAATCTGCGCCAGACGGCGCGCGATCGTCAGCGAGCCGACCAGTTGCCGCAGCGGCATCAGCAGGTCCGACACCTGACGCGGCACGACGCGGCATTCGTGCATGTCCGCGACGTAGCTGCTGCCCTTCTCGTGGAAGCCGACCAGCACGCCGCCCTTCTTCTCGACCAGCCTGACCGAAAATCGCGCGCGATGGCGATAGCCCCATGCGGGACCGTGGATCGGTGGCAGCATCCGCTCGGCCTCGACCTTGCCGATGTGCCAGAGGTTGTCTTCGAGGATCCGCTGCTTGACGGCGACCTGCGCAGCGGCGTCGAGATGCTGCATCGAACAGCCGCCGCAATTGCCGAAGTGCAGACAACGCGGAACGACGCGAGAGGCGCTCGACCGGAGGATGCGACCGACCTCCGCGACCTCGTAGCTCGGCTTGATGCGGCGGCTCGCGTAGCTGACGAGCTCGCCCGCGAGCGCGCCGTCCACGAAAATCACCTTGCCGTTCGCATGGCCGACACCACGGCCCTCGTGGTCGAGCGACTCGATCTCGAGCGTCGGCGCGTCCCACGCTCGCGGATCGGCGGGCGGCGCCTTCTTCTTCGATCGATAGGACGCGCGACTCAAGCTTCGGGCGCCTTCCACGCGGCGAGGTATTCGCGCCAGTGCTGGCCGGGCAGCGAGGCGAGCAGCGCCTTGGCCAGCGCGACCTCGGCTTCGAACGCGGACGGGCTCAGCACGCCGCGCAGGACCTGGAAGCGGCAGTACACCATCCAGGTGTTCATGACGTCGGTCTCGCAGTAACTGCGGATTTCGTCGAGCCGTCCTTCGCTGTACGCCTGCCACACCTGGCTGCCGTCCATCCCGAGCTTGCCGGGGAAGCCGCACAACTTCGCGAG
Source organism: Betaproteobacteria bacterium (assembly GCA_025356395.1). Classification (GTDB taxonomy): domain Bacteria; phylum Pseudomonadota; class Gammaproteobacteria; order Burkholderiales; family Burkholderiaceae_D; genus CAHJXF01. Next base: position 83,405 of record JANXTA010000009.1, on the reverse strand, counting down.
CGCATCGAGCGGCGCCGCGGCACGCGGCTGGTACATCGCCAGCAGATCCATCAGGTCGAGATGACGGGTGTGATAGCGAGCGATGTAGTTGTTGTACTTGAAGTCGCGGTCGTCTTCGCCGAGGTCCCAGTACCGCGGTGCTGCGACACCATGGATCAGTCCGCGGTAGTGCAGGACCGGCAGGTCGAAGCCACCGCCGTTCCACGACACCAGCTGCGGGGTGTAGCGCTCCACGGTCTTGAAGAAGTCGTGGATCAGCTTGCTCTCGCCATCCTCGATGTCGCCCAGCGAACGGACGCGCAAGCCGTCGTCGTCGCGGAACACGCACGAGATCGCGACGATGCGCTGCAGGTAGTGCGGCATGAAGCTGCGGCCCGTCGAAGCCTCGCGTTCGGCGAACGCACGCTCGGCGACCTCGAGGTCCGTGAGGCTCGAATCCCACGCATTCAGTTTGCGCAGCCCGGCCACGTCGGGCACGGTCTCGATGTCGAACACCAGGACCGGGGTCATCGCGACCGCCACCGGTACGCCGACCCGAAGGCGACCCGCATCAACGTTCCGGCAGGTATTTGAGCGGATCGACCGGCTTGCTGTCGTTCCGGATCTCGAAGTGGAGCTTCGGAGCCTCCGAGCCGGCGTTGCCCATCTCGGCGATCTTCTGCCCCTTGGTCACGGCCGCGCCTTCCTTGACCAGGTTGGCGCGGTTGTTCGCGTAGACCGACAGCAGTTCGGGCGTGTGGCGAACGATGATGAAGTTGCCGTAACCGAGGACACCGGCGCCCGCAAAGGTCACCTTGCCGTCGGCCGCCGCGAGGACGGGATCGCCGGCCTTGCCGGGAATGTCGATCCCCTTCGACTTGCCATCGCCGAAACCCTTGGCCGCCTTGCCGACGGCCGGCCAGATCCAGACCAGCGAGGGCGCGGCAGTCGCGACGACCGGCGGTGGCGCGGACTCGGGAGTCACGGGCGCCGGCAGGCCCGGCGGCGCGTCGCCGTCGGGCCGCGACAACTCGGCCAGCGTCGCGTCGGTGTACGGACGCTTCGTCCCGAGCGGCCCGTTCTTCAAGGGCGCGTTCGACGACGAGGGGAAGACCGACGGCGCAGATCCCGCGGGGCTCCCGAGCGGTCGCTGCTCCAGGGTCTCGCTGCCGATCGGCTGGGTCACCGCGGCCGGCGACCCGGCGATCGGAGCGGCGGTAGGTGCCGACACGCGCAAGACCTGGTTGACCTGGAGGCGCGGATTCGGCCCGAGGCTGTTCCACGCCGCGATATCGGCCGGCGTCGTGTTGAACATCGTCGCGATCGATGACAGCGTGTCCTGGCGCTTGACCGTGTACAGCTGCGGCGCCACGACGACCGGCGGCGCCGTCATCGAAGGCCGGGTCGACTGCGCGCCTTCCGACCAGTCCACGACCTGCGGGGGATTGAGGCTCCGCGACGCACAGCCCGCCATCAGGGTCACCACGAACAGGGCGATCGTCGAGCCGGCCAGGCCGGGCAAAGCGGAACGGAACATCATGAAGGCGGGTCGGTCACGTGACGCCGTAGCGCAGGCGGTCACGTCGGGAAAAAAGGGGACCGCAGTTTAACGCACTGCCTCTCGGTCGAAGGACCGATCGATCAGGCGATGCCGGGCTTGAGCGGCACGAAGCGCACCGCGTCGAGCAACGTGGTGGACCAACTCGATCGACCCGTGCGCACGAAGAGACACAGCGTCTGTTCGCCGCCTCTTCCGCGGGTCAGCGCCAGTGGTGCCAGGGCTCTGCCGCCGACCTTCAGTTGGTCCAGCAACGCGTCGGGCAAGGCTTCGCCGGCAGCCGCGATCAGCATCGCGTCGAACGGTCCGGCCTGGGGCAAACCGAGCAGCCCGTCGCCGTATACCAGCCTCAGGTTCGGCACGCGCAACGCCCGCAGGTTGTCGCGCGCGCGGTCGTGCAGGGCGCGGATGCGTTCGATCGAATACACCTCGCCCACGACCTGCGCCAGCACGGCTGCCTGGTAGCCGCAACCGGTGCCGATCTCCAGCACGCGGGCCAGGCGCGGCGCCACAGGCAAGTCCGCGAGCACCAGCTCGGTCATGCGGCCCACCACGTAAGGCTGCGAGATGGTCTGGGCATGACCGATCGGCAGCGCCGTGTCGTCGTAAGCGCGGCTGGACAAGCCCTCGTCGACGAAGCGATGGCGCGGCACCTGATTCATCGCGGCGAGGACCGCCGGATGACGGATGCCCGACGCCGCGAGTCGCTCGACCATCCGTTCGCGCATCCGCTCGGGCGTAAGTCCGGCCCGCGCGTGGCCGCTGCCCTGCGTGCGTTCACGCCGATCGTGCTCGGCCTGCTCGCGCGGCCCGCCGACCGGCACCCTTGCCGGCCTGATCGCAGGAGGCTTGGCCTTGACGACCGTCTTGACGATCGGCTTGCCCGACCGGGCCGTCTTCGCAGTGGCAGTGCTGGGCATGTCCACCATCCACGTCTTGCGCGGCGGACCGCCGGCGGGCGATTGCGCCATCTCAGGCGCCGATCCAGCGCCGCACGTCGTCGAGTTGGTCGCCGTGCGTGAGATCGATCTGCAGCGGCGTGATCGCGACGCTGCCGTTCGCGACCGCATGGAAGTCCGTGCCCGGCCCGGCGTCGCGGGCCGCGCCGGCCGCGCCGATCCAGTAGATCGTTCCGCCGCGCGGACTCTCCATCCGGTGGACCGGCTCGGAAGGATGGCGCTTGCCCAGTCGCGCCACGACGATCGGTGCCGTGTCGACGTGTTCATGACTGGGAATGTTGACGTTCAACAGGAACGGACCCACCGGATCCGAGGCCATCACCTTCTCCACCACGCGCCGGGCAACGCGGGCGGCGGCTTCCAGGTGGGTCCAGTCCTTGTCGACCAGGGAAAAGGCGAACGACGGCACGCCGAACAGGAAGCCTTCCATCGCGGCGGCGACCGTGCCCGAATAGATCGTGTCGTCGCCCATGTTGAGGCCGTTGTTGATGCCCGACACGACGATGTCCGGTCGCTCATCGAGCAGCCCGGTCAGCGCGATGTGGACGCAATCGGTGGGCGTCCCGTTGACGTAGCGAAAGCCGTTTTCGGCCTGATGCACGGACAACGGGCGATTGAGCGTCAGCGAGTGCGAGGCACCGCTCTGGTTCTGCTCGGGAGCAACCACCACGACCTCGCCCAGCGCCTTCATCGCGTTGGCAAGGGCCACAATGCCCGGCGCAAAATAACCATCGTCGTTGGAGACCAGGATGCGCATGTTCGGCGTGCGATGAGGCAGTGGCGAGCGGTCGTAGAAGCGAGGAATGCCTGGCACGAAAAAATGGCCACGCTCAGTCGAAGAGGTGGCCACGTGTCTCGGTGATTGGTTGCAAGCGGCGGCGCCCTCTCCGTCCCGAACTTGCCGTTGGAGCTTATCACGCAGCCTCGAGCGCGATCGACCTTAAGCGGTGACTTCGCTCCGCGACCTTGACCATGCCAGGAGCTGCTCGCCGGCCATTGCCTTCGCGAACAGATAACCCTGGCCCATGTCGCATCCCAGCTCGACCAGACGGACTCGCTGCTGCTCGGAATCGATGCCTTCGGCCACGGTCTTCAGCTTCAGCTTCGTGGCCAGATCGATCATCGACTCGACGATCGACAAGGCCTTGCTGGTCGACATGATGCGGCGGACGAAGGAACGATCGAGCTTGAGTTCGGTGATGGGCGTCCGGTTGAGCTGCTGCAGCGACGAATAGCCCGTCCCGAAATCGTCGACCGCGATGCCGCAGCCTTTCATGCGCAGCCGCAGGACGTTTTCGAGCACGGTGGTGGCGTCCCTGGCGAAAGCCTTTTCGGTGATCTCGAACGTGATCCGGGAAGGTTGAGCGCCCGTCACCGCCAGCGTCGCGAGGAGCTGCCTGGCGCAATCGGGCCGTTCGAGTGTCAGCGGCGACACGTTGATGGCGATCGGCACGTGCAGGCCCCGTTTCGCCCAGAGCACCGCGTCGTGGCCAGCCTGCTCGAGCAGCAGGTGGGTCAGCGGCTCGATCAGGCCACTGACCTCCATCAGGTTGACGAAATGGATCGGCGCCAGCAGCCCCAACTCCGGATGTTCCCAGCGCGCCAGGGCCTCGACGCCGAGCATCTGCCCGGTCGCGAGGGAAACCTTGGGTTGGTAGTGCGCGACAAACTGCCGCTGATCGAGGGCCTCGCGGATTTCTTCGATCGCCTGACGGTTCGTATTGTCCGCCCCACCGCTGCCGCCGATGACGTCCGAGTAGACCGTGTAGTTGCCATGCAGCCGGGCGATCAGGTCCGTCAGCGCCAACCGGTCGAAAGGCACGCCGAGAACGCCGAGCAGCGGCGCCTTGTAGGCCCTGGCCATCCATTCGGCCGACGAGCGCACCGCGTCGTCGTGTTTCGAGAAGAGGATCAGGCCGCCGACCCCGAGCCGCGAGGCATGACGGATGAATTCGAGACCGTCCATCCCGCCCATGTCGAGATTGCAGACGACGAGGTCGGTCCCCAATGTTGAATTCTGGAGGGCATTGAGCCCTTCCTGCCCGTCGCAGGCCTCCTCGATGCGCAGGCAGCCGATCTTGGTCAGCATGCGATGCAGTCGCATTCGATAGTCCCGTCGCTCCGCCACGATCAGAACCCGCATCAGTCCAAGCAACGGCATCAGGCTTCTCTCTTCGTGTCAACGGACCGGATACGACGCTACGGGGACGAGGCGGATCATCCATCCGTCGATCGTCGAGGCCAGCGGTGACCGGTCCTTTAATGCCATATCGGCCGAATCGAGGCTAGCTTGAGACAATTCACCGGAATGACGCCGGTTGCGTTTGCTGCGCCGGTCCCCAGTTAGTTGATATGACTCGCCATTCCGTACTTGACCTCTCCCCCATTCTCCAGGGCAGCGACGCCGCGCAGTCGTTCCGCAACACGCTGGATCTGGCGCGCCACGCAGAGCGCTGGGGCTACAACCGCTACTGGCTCGCCGAGCATCACGGCATGCCGGGCGTGGCCAGCGCCGCGACGGCCGTGCTGATCGGGCATGTGGCCGGCGGCACCTCGACCATCCGGGTCGGTGCGGGCGGCATCATGCTGCCCAACCATTCGCCGCTGGTGATCGCCGAGCAGTTCGGCACGCTCGAGTCCCTCTACCCCGGTCGCATCGACCTCGGCCTGGGTCGGGCACCCGGCTCGGATCCGATGACGGCGCGCGCGATGCGTCGCAACCTCGATTCGGACGCCGATGCCTTTCCGCAGGACGTCCTCGAACTGGCGGATTACTTCTCGGCGTCGCCGCGGCAGCCGGTCCGTGCGGTACCCGGCACAGGCCTGAACGTACCGTTGTGGATCCTCGGATCGAGCCTGTTCGGCGCGCAGCTCGCCGCGGCCCTTGGATTGCCCTACGCGTTCGCGTCGCACTTCGCGCCGGCGCAGATGATGGACGCCATCGCCGTCTATCGCGCGCAGTTCCGGCCGTCCAAGCAGCTTGCCAAGCCCTACGTGATGCTGGGCTTCAACGTCTTCGCGGCAGACACGCAGGACGAAGCCGTCTATCGCGCCTCGTCGATGCAGCAGGCATTTATCAACCTGCGCAGTGGCCGGCCGACGCCGCTGCCGGTCCCCATCGAAGGATTCGCGGGTCGCATCGGACCGCAGGAGAAGGCGCTCCTGGCCGGCGTGCTCTCGTGTTCGGCCGTCGGCACCGCGGACGTCGTCAACGCGGCGCTGCGGGCCTTCATCGAGCGCACCGGCGCCGACGAACTGATGCTGACCGCGCAGATCCACGACCACGCGGCGCGCCTGCGCTCATACGAGATCACGGCTGACGTGATGGCCGGCTCGACCGCGCTCGCCTGAAGGGCTATGGCGCTTTCGAGGGTGCGACCGTCGCGCCCTCGACCCGGTGGCGCTCGAGCGAACGCGCAACGAAGCCGCTCGCCTTCATCTCCTCGATGTAGCGGCCAAGGAACTCGCTCGCTGCACGACCCCGCGTCTTCGATACGCCCAACGCCTGCTCGATGACGATGAAACGGCCCGGAAGCAGCCGCAGGCCGGGGAGGCGTTGCGCATCGGCTTCGAGCTGCTGTCGCACGCCCGCTGCCACGTCGGCGTGTTCCTTGACGAAGGTGTCGACGACGGCCGGGGAGGTCGGTGCACGCCCCAGCGTCGCGTGCTTCAGCGCACGTGTCAGATAGAGGTCGTAGGCACTGCCCTTGCCGACCACCACGCGCAGTCCGTCGCGATCGACCTCGTCATTGAGACGGATCGGCGAGTCGCGCCGCACGAGATAGGCCCCTTCGATCAGCAGATATGGTTCGGTGAAGGCGATACCGGCGCCGCGTAGCGGATCGATCGCGAAGAAGCCGATGTCTATCGCTTCCTGCGTCACCGCATCGACCGCCTTGCCGGCAGCATCGAACACGCCCAGCTCGAGCGCGACGCCGAGCTGCGCTGCGAGTCGATCGGCGAGATCGACGGATACGCCCACGGGCAGACCCGTCGCGCGGTCCTTGTTCGCGAGGATGGGATTGCCGAGGTTGATCGACGCGCGCAGCTTGCCAGTCGGCGCTAAGGCCGTGACCAGCGCCGGCTCGATCGACTGCTGCGCGAAGGCAACGGGCACGACGCACGAGAGGACGAATGCCTGCAGCAAGGCACGACGGCTACCGACGGGCTGCATCACCACGGCAGTCGGGTGCCGTCGTAAGCCACGAACGACCCGCTGTCCTTTGGAGAGAGGCTTGCCAGCACGTCGAGCATCTCGGCCGCAGCGATCACGGCGGGCCTGCCGATCTGCGCACCGCGAAACGGTCGAGACAGCCGTGTGTCCACCGTCCCCGGATGCATCGCCACGACGATGGCGCCGGGTCTGATCCGTGCGAGTTCGATCGCCGCGGTCTTCACGATCATGTTGAGCGCCGCCTTCGACGCGCGATAGCTGTACCAGCCACCCAACCGGTTGTCCCCGATGCTGCCGACCTTGGCGGACAGGAAGGCCATCACCGATCGGTCGGCGTCCAGCAGCGGCGCGAAGTGGCGCAGCACAAGCGCGGGACCGAAGGTGTTGACGCGGAAGGTCTCGAGCATCTGCGCATAGCTCAGATCGCCGAGCTTCTTCTCGGGCATGAAGCCCGAGGCATGCAGCAGGCCGGCGGCATTGACGATGAGATGGAAGGGTCCGACGGCACGCAGGCTCTCTGCTGCCGATGCGATGCTGTCCTCGTGGTCGAAGTCGATGGCGACCGGTGAGCGACGATGCAGTGCTTCGACCGATGCGCAACGACTATCGCCCTTCAATCGTTCGACCATCGCCGCGCCGATGCCGCCCGACGCGCCGAGGACGAGGGCCCGATAGTCGTCGGGAAGCGCGAGCACGCTACCAGCCCTCGCTACCCGGGCCGCCCTTGAACGGCCCCGTCAGTTCGGGCGTGATCCAGCCGCCGTAGAAACCGCCTGGCTGCGGCACGACGCGTGCGCCATCGACCAGGCAGATCAATGTGGACGGGTAGAAAGCGATGCGATCCGCGAGAACTTCGGCGTCGGCCATCGGCCGTGGATAGCTCCAGCCGACCGCAGGCAGTTCGCGCATACCGTCCGCGAGCGTCCAGTAGCGAGCCGGGCCTTTCCACTCGCACATCGACGAGCCCGCGGCCGGCCTCAGGAAGCCGGGCACCACGTCTTTCAGCGGCAGATAGAAGCTGGGTGGATGGCCGGTCTCGAGGACGCGAACCGCATCACGCGTGCGCACGACCTCGGAGTCGCCCCACACGACGACGATCTCGCGCAGGTCTTCGACGATGGCGGGCGGTCGCGGGTAGTCCCACACCGATTCCTGACCGGGGCCGGGAGCGACGGCGAACGGCGGACGGTCCTTGCCGCGCCAGCACCAGTGCGCCCGCGCGGACAAGACCCAATCGGGCGCTTCACTCATGGGAGAAAGCCGCTGCGTCGCGACCCGGAACCGGATGGCCGGTCATCGAACGATGACCATGACGCGAGGGATGAGACGACGTCTCGTGCGGTTTCATGTGGTTGTTCTGGTCGGGGCGAGAGGATTTGAACCTCCGACCACTTGGACCCCATCCAAGTACGCTACCAGGCTGCGCTACGCCCCGAATTACACAATTATACAGCGCCCGTTTTATACAGCGCCCGTTACGCGACTATCCACGCAGCAGCGCGGCGATTTCGAGCAGCTCGGTCCGAAGGCCGGATACGTCGAGCGCGGCACCACCATCCCTGCGAACGCGCGTCTCGTCGTCAGCCGATGCAGCGCCATCCACATGCCCGTTGCGCCAGACAGCAGGGGCCTCGCCGCCATCGAAATCCAAGACGCTGGCAGCCATCGGCTTCGAGTCGCCGCGCGAGTCCAGCCGGTTGCGCGCGCCGCTGATCGTGAAGCCCTGCTCGTAGAGCAATTCGCGGATGCGGCGGATCAGCAGGACTTCGTGATGCTGGTAGTAGCGCCGGTTGCCCCGGCGCTTGACGGGCTTGAGTTGCGTGAACTCCTGCTCCCAGTAGCGCAGCACGTGCGGCTTGACGCCGCACAGTTCGCTGACCTCGCCGATCGTGAAATAGCGCTTCGCCGGGATGGGCGGCAGCGGCTGCAACTGGAGGTCGGCTTTGAGCACGTGCGGGTCCGGTCGTCGCCGTCAGATGGGTCAGCTCGACCTAGTGGACCGAGTGCGGTCAGGCAGCGCGTTGCTCGGCGGACACGTCTTCGCCGTCGCCCTTGTCGCCGTCGTCGCCTTCGACGATCGCCTTGAGCTTCTGACTGGCGTGGAACGTCACGACACGGCGGGCGGTGATGGGAATGGCCTCACCGGTCTTGGGATTGCGGCCGGGGCGCTGCGGCTTGTCACGCAACTGGAAATTGCCGAAGCCGGACAGCTTCACGCTGTCGCCCCGCTGCAGCGCGAAGCGTATCTCCTCGAAGAACGTGTCGACCATGTCCTTCGCTTCCCGCTTGTTGAGCCCGACGCGTTCGAACAGCAGCTCCGCGAGCTCGGCCTTGGTCAACGTCGCTGCAACCGCAGAGGCGCGTCGTGCTTTCGCGAGAGGAATCGACGTGGGCAGCATGATGCGAAGGATTCTCCCGGCAGCGGGCAATCAGTACGAAATCGGGTCGCGAACGAGCGGCACCTGGAACGGGAGGCGCTGACGGTTCGGCATCTCGGGGTGACCGTCGATCCGGTGGCTCATTGGCCTGGTCATTGACGCAATCGCGCGCTGACACTTTTGCCGAGAGCCGCAACGATGTTGGCTGTAGCAGCCTCGATCGTCGTTTCGTCGAGGGTCTGATGAGTATCTTGCAACCAGAATCGGAAGGCAAGGCTCTTTTCGTTTTCATTCAAGCCTTTGCCGCGGTATTGATCAAAAAGCCTCACGTCCCGAACGATGCTTTCCTGGGCCGCTTCGATGGCTTCGAACACACGCCCGACCGGCAGCGCGGCGTCGACTACGAAGGCCAGATCGCGGACCACCGTCGGGAAGCGCGACACCGCTTCGATGGTCGGCAACGACGCCTCCATCAACGCGTCTGCAGCCACTTCGAAGACGATCGGCGACGACGTCAGCTCGTAGCGTTGCGACCATCGCGGATGGAGCTCGCCGATGAATCCGACGACGCGTCCACGACTCTCGATGCGCGCGCTGCGCCCCGGATGCAGCGCCGGATGGGGCGCCGCCGTGAAGGTCGGATTCGCATCGGGTCCGAGTCCCGCGAACAGCGCCTCGACGTCCGCCTTCATGTCGAAGTAGTCGACCGCACGATCCGCGAGACCCCACTGTTCGCTGGCCTGACCGCCCCAGGCGATGGCCGCGACCTGCAGCGGCTGTGCGATCCCTGCGACGCTGCGCGGACCGTCGCCCACGGACGCGTCGCGCAGGTAGACCTTCGCGATCTCGAAGATCCGCACGCGCGTCGCCTTGCGGTTCGCGTTGAAGCGGACGTTCGCCACGAGGCTGCCGATCAGCGACGAACGCATCACCGCGAGCGGCGCCGCGATTGGGTTCAACAGGCGGATCGGCGTGTCGTTGCCGGCGAAGTCGCGCTCCCATTCGGCCTCGACAAAGCTGTAGTTGATCGCCTCGCGGTAATCGCGCGCGGCCAGCACATCGGCCAGCGCATGCAGGTTGCGGCGTGCCTCGGGCTGCGCCTGCATGCGATGCCGCGCCACCGGCAGGTGCGCGGGGATCTTCTCGAAGCCGTGGCCTCGCGCCACTTCCTCGATCAGGTCTTCCTCGATCTCGATGTCGAAGCGGTAGGTCGGGGCACGGACCACGAAGGTCTCGGCATCGCCATTGCCTTCACGCTCGAATTCGAACCCGAAGCTGGCGAAGATCGTGGCCATCTCGTCGGCCGGGATCATCAAGCCGATCACCTGGTTCGCGCGCGCGACGCGCATGCGCACGACCTTGTGCTCAGGGACGTTGACGACGTGGTCGTCGATGGGACCGACCTGCGTCGCTTCGTTGCCGCAGATGTCGATCAGCAGCCGGGTGATGTGCTCGATGTGCGCGACGGTCGTCGACGGATCGACGCCGCGCTCGAAACGATGCGCGGCATCGGTCGAGAAGCCGTAGCGACGCGCGCGTCCACGCACGGCGTCGGGCCACCAGAAGGCCGCCTCAAGATAGATGTCCGTCGTGTCCAGCGAGACCGCCGTCGCGTCGCCGCCCATGATGCCGGCGAGGCTCTCGATCGCGTGGTCATCGGCGATCACGCCGACGTCCTTCGCGAGCGTGACCGTGTCGCCATTGAGCAGCTTGAGCGTCTCGCCGTCCCGTGCCCAGCGCACCGACAGGCAGCCGTGGATCTTCGCGAGATCGAACACGTGCGTGGGACGACCGACCTCGAGCATCACGTAGTTGGAGATGTCGACGAGGGCGGACACGCTGCGCTGACCGCCGCGCGCGAGACGGTCCTTCATCCAAGCGGGTGTGGCCGCGCGCGCATTCAGTCCGCGCACGATGCGACCCGAGAAGCGGCCACAGAGATCGGGCGCCTCGATGGCGACCGGCAAGATCTCGTCGGTATTCGCAGCGACAGGTGGGTAAACGGGTTCGGCCAACGGCGTGCCGGACAGCGCAGCGACCTCGCGCGCGACGCCCAGCGTCGACAGGCAGTCGCCCTTGTTGGGTGTCAGCTTCAGCGTGAACACGTGATCGTCGAGATCGAGGACTTCACGGATCGGCGCACCGACCTGCACATCGTTCGACAGGATCAGCAGTCCCGCGTGATCGTCGGACAGCTTCAGCTCGCGTGCCGAGCACAGCATCCCTTCCGACGCGACGCCGCGCATCGTGGCGCTCTTGATCTCGAACGGGTCGTCGCCTTCCTTGGGCGGCGGCAGCACGGCACCGATCAGCGCGCACGGCACCTTGATGCCGACCGCGACATTGGGCGCGCCGCATACGATGTTCAACGGAGTCGCACCGGACCCGACGAGCACCTTGCAGACCGACAGCCGGTCGGCGTTGGGATGCTTCGCGACCTCGATCACTTCGCCGACGACGATGCCGGTGAACGGTGGTGCCACCGGGTGCACGTCCTCCACCTCGAGGCCGCGCATCGTCAGTTCGTGCGCGAGCTGGTCGGTCGTCAGAGCGGGATCGACGAAGCTGCGCAGCCAGGATTCCGAGAGTTGCATGAGTCAGCGCCGGTGCGAACGGTTGCGGGCAAAGCGCGATTCGCCATGCCCACGACGGGTCATTGGAATTGTTCGAGGAAGCGCAGGTCGCCTTCGTAGAACAGGCGAAGGTCGTCGATGCCATAGCGCAGCATCGCGAGGCGCTCGATGCCGCTGCCGAACGCGAAGCCGATATGCCGTTGCGGATCGAGCCCGAAGTTGGCGACCACGCTCGGATGGACCTGCCCCGAGCCCGAGATCTCGAGCCAGCGCCCAGCAAGCGGACCCGTCTCGAAGCGCATGTCGATTTCGGCCGACGGTTCCGTGAACGGGAAGTACGAAGGCCGGAAGCGAACCGACAGCGCATCAGTCTCGAAGAACGCGTTGAGGAAGGCCGTGTACACACCCTTCAGGTCCGCGAACGAAATGTTCTCGCCGAGCCACAGACCCTCGACCTGATGGAACATCGGCGAATGGGTCGCGTCGCTGTCGATGCGGTACGTACGACCCGGCGCGATGACCTTGATGTCGGTCATGCCGGACGTGCCGGCACGCATCCGTTCCGCATGCATGCGCGCATAGCGGACCTGCATCGGACTCGTGTGCGGGCGCAGGTTCAGTGGCCGTCCCTCGGCGTCGTTGATGTCGACGTAGAACGTGTCCTGCATCGAGCGCGCCGGATGGTTCTCAGGATTGTTCAACGCCGTGAAGCTCATCCAGTCGGTCTCGATCTCGGGACCGTCGGCGACGTCGAAGCCGATCGAACGGAAGATCTCTTCGATGCGACGCCAGGTGCGCATGACCGGATGGATGCCACCGGTCGAAAGGCCTCGGCCGGGCAAGGTGACGTCGATGGCTTCGGCCGAGAGCTTCGCTTCGAGCTGCGCGTTGGCGAGTGCTTCGCGACGCGCGGTCAGCAATGCCTCGATGGCAGCCTTCGCGACGTTGATGCGGGCGCCCTCGGACTTCTTCACGACGGGATCGAGCTTGCCGAGCCCCTTGAGCAGTTCAGTGATCGCGCCGGTCTTGCCGAGGAAGCGCGCCTTCTCGTTCTCGAGGGCGGTGCCGTCGGCCGCGGCAGCGAAACGCGCGCGTGCTTCAGCGACCAGCGCATCGAGGTCCTGCGATGAAGAGTCGGCTGCCATGGGGTACGGCGCGATCAGATCGGCCATCGTGTGAATGTTGTGTGTGTGATGTCGCGCCGCATGTGCAACGGGGCCTCACACCGGCCCCGTTCCATCATGCGTGCCGCTCGCGCGGCTTGTCGTTCGGCTTACGCTATCAGGGCCGACTCGCCGACCACCGACTTGACCTGCGTGACGATTGCCGCAAACGCCGGCTTGTCCATCACGGCCATGTCGGCCAGGACCTTGCGGTCGAGTTCGATCGACGCCTTCTTCAGGCCGTTGATGAACACGCTGTACGTCATGTCGTGCTCGCGGCAGGCCGCGTTGATGCGCGTGATCCACAACGCGCGAAACGTGCGCTTCTTGTTGCGACGATCGCGATAGGCATATTGCCCGGCGCGCATGACCGCTTCCTTGGCAATGCGGAACACGGTACTGCGACGGCCGCGGAAACCCTTGGCAGCGTCGAGAACCTTCTTGTGGCGCGCGTGCGCCGTGACTCCACGTTTGACGCGAGGCATGTGTTTTCTCCTAAGGTCAGTGTGGGATCAGGCGTACGGCAACATGGCTCGGACGCTGTTCATGTTGGATTCATGAACGGCCGTCGAGCCACGCAGCTGGCGCTTGGTCTTGGTGGTTTTCTTGGTGAGGATGTGGCGCTTGAAGGCTTGACCGCGTTTGACGGTCCCGCCAGCCCGCACCACGAAGCGCTTCGCAGCGCTCTTCTTGGTCTTCATCTTAGGCATGACTACTCCATTGTTGGATGTCGGAAGGTGGCCACGGCACGTGACGCTTGAAACCTGACAACACTTGTTATGACGGCATGCACCGTCGCACTGCTATGTCACCCCGGCGCAGGCTGGGGCCTAATTTTGGTGTCAACCCGAACTAGATCCCGGCCTTCGCCGGGATGACATGAAATAAGGCGGCGAGCCGCCTCACATCGAACTTCACTTCTTCTTCTTCGGCCCGATGACCATGATCATCTGGCGCCCTTCCATCTTCGGGAACTGCTCGACGATGCCGACCGGTTCCAGTTCCGCCTTCACGCGCTCCAGCAATCGCAGTCCGATCTCCTGGTGGGCCATCTCGCGCCCCCGGAATCGCAATGTGACCTTGGTCTTGTCACCTTCTTCAAGGAAGCGTGTCAGGTTGCGCACCTTGATGTGGTAATCCCCATCGTCGGTACCCGGCCTGAACTTCACTTCCTTGACCTGAATGATCTTCTGCTTGAGGCGGGCGTCATGCGCCTTCTTCTGCTCCTGGTACTTGAACTTGCCATAGTCCATCAACCGGCAGACCGGAGGATCCGCCTGCGGAGCGATCTCGACCAGATCGACTTCGGCTTCTTCCGACATCCGCACCGCGTCGGCCAGACTCACGACACCCAGCGGTTCATTGTTGATACCGACCAGGCGTAATTCAGGGGCAGTAATTTCGCCGTTCAAGCGATGCTGCGATTTGTCTGTAGCGATTGAGGTATCTCCGTTGCTGAATGAAAAGCCGTGCGGTCACGCGATCGGGCTGTTGTTCTTCGTAGCGACCTCTTCGAGAAGTCGCTGGCTGAAGTCGGAATGGGACATCACTCCCATATCCACGCCCCCGCGGGCCCGCACGGCCACTGTGCCAGCCTGCATTTCCTTGTCCCCGATGACGAGGATGTAAGGAAGCTTCTGCACGCTGTGTTCTCGGATTTTATACGTGATCTTCTCGTTGCGCAAATCCGCGTGAACTCTAAAGCCTTGTTTTTGCAACGTTAAAGCGACGCTCCGGGCGTAGGCCGATTGCGCATCCGAGATATTGCAGACGACCACCTGAACGGGGGCGAGCCAGGCGGGCATCGCGCCGCCGAAGTGCTCGAGCAGCATCCCGATGAATCGCTCCATCGATCCGACGATCGCCCGGTGCAGCATGACCGGCACCTTACGGGTGTTGTCCTCCGCGACGTACTCGGCGCCGAGGCGCCCGGGCATCGAGAAGTCGACCTGCATCGTGCCGCACTGCCACTGGCGGCCGAGCGAGTCCTTCAGCGTGTATTCGATCTTTGGGCCGTAGAACGCGCCTTCGCCCGGCGAGAGGGTGAACTCGCAACCCGAGGTGCGCAGCGACTCCATCAGCGCGTTCTCGGCCTTATCCCACACCTCGTCGGAGCCAATCCGCTTCGCGGGCCGCAACGCGACCTTGTAGATGATGTCGGTGAAGCCGAAGTCCGAATAGACCTTCTTCAGCAGCGCGGTGTACGCGACGCATTCCTCGAGGATCTGGTCCTCCGTGCAGAAGATGTGGCCGTCGTCCTGCGTGAAGCCGCGTACCCGCATGATTCCGTGCAGGCTGCCCGACGGCTCGTTGCGATGGCACTGGCCGAACTCGCCGTAGCGCAACGGCAGGTCGCGATAGCTGCGGATGCCGGTGTTGAAGATCTGCACGTGGCCCGGGCAGTTCATCGGCTTCAACGCATACGACCGATTTTCTGAATCGGTCGTGAACATCGCGTCCTTGTAGTTCTCCCAGTGACCGGTCTTCTCCCACAGCGCACGGTCGAGGATCTGCGGACCCTTCACTTCCTGGTAGCCGTTGTCCTGGTAGACGTGACGCATGTAGGCCTCGACCTGCTGCCAGATCGACCAGCCCTTCGGATGCCAAAAGATCAGGCCCGGCGCCTCGTCCTGCATGTGGAACAGGTCGAGCTGCTTGCCCAGCTTGCGGTGGTCGCGCTTCTCGGCTTCCTCGAGCATGAACAGGTACTGGTCCTGCTCTTCCTTCGTCGCCCAGGCGGTGCCGTAGATGCGCTGGAGCATTTCGTTGTTGGAGTCGCCGCGCCAGTACGCGCCCGCGACCTTCATCAGCTTGAAGACCTTCAGCTTGCCGGTCGACGGGACGTGCGGTCCGCGACAGAGGTCGATGAAGTCCCCTTGCCGATAGAGCGAGATGGTCTGGTCGGCCGGGATCGCGCCGATGATCTCGGCCTTGTAGGCCTCGCCGATGGAGTGGAAAAAGGCGACGGCGTCGTCGCGCTTCCATTCTTCGCGCTTGACTAAGACGTCGCGCTTGACGATTTCCGCCATGCGCTTCTCGATCGCCGCGAGATCCTCGGGCGTGAAAGGCCGCTTGTACGAGAAATCGTAGTAGAAGCCGTTCTCGATCACTGGGCCGATGGTGACCTGTGCCTCGGGAAACAGCTCCTTCACCGCGTCGGCCATCAGATGCGAGGTCGAGTGGCGAATGATGTCGACACCTTCCGCGTCCTTCGCGGTCACGATCGACAGGTTCACGTCGTGATCGATCACCGACGACGTGTCGACCAGTCGCGCCTCGTTACCGTTGGAGATCTTGCCGCCGAGCGCTGCCTTGGCGAGGCCGGGGCCGATCGAAGCCGCGACATCCGCAACGCTGACGGGATGGTCGAAGGAACGGACGGAGCCGTCTGGGAGCTTGATGTTCAGCATGGGTCAGGATGGTTTCGGTTCGCAGAATGCAAAAAGCGCGGGCAACCGCGCTTTTCATCGAGGCGCGCGATCGAAACGATCGGCGCCGGCAAGCGGGTGCTCAGTCGATGGGTGTTGCCTGCGTTCGCGGTGACATAACCATAGCGGCTTGAGCCCGGCCCTTTCGCGTGCCTCGTTGCGTGCTGCGGAATGACTTTCTTGACCTTCGGATTCCCGGGCTCTTCGAGCCGGGGACATGCTCTACCAGATGCTGGTAGGCGCGATTGGACTCGAACCAACGACCCCCACCATGTCAAGGTGGTGCTCTAACCAGCTGAGCTACGCGCCTAAAAAAGAGGCGATAGTGTAGCACGCGCATCGCGCCCTGCTAAAGTTCCGGTGTGGATACGCAACGGATGGCGCGTCGGTGTGCGCGAGTCATCGTTTCGACTCCGGAGCATCACGCACGTGTCACGAAGCGACGATTCAATCCGGGCTCAGCATGAATGCCCCGCTGAACCCCTCGCTCACTGCCGCGCTGCTCGCCCCTCCTGCCTCCCCTGAAGCGACGGCGGACGACGGTCCCGCCCATCATCACCGCACGATCTGGATCTCTGATGTCCACCTAGGCACCGCCGGCTGCAAAGCCGATTTCCTGCTCGACTTCCTGAAGTGGAACGACTCGGACACGCTTTATCTGGTCGGCGACATCATTGACGGCTGGCAGCTCAAGAAGGGCTGGACCTGGCGCCAGTCGCACAACGATGTCGTGCAGAAGATCCTGCGCAAGGCGCGCAAAGGCACCCGCGTGATCTACATCCCGGGCAACCACGACGAGTTCGCGCGCGGCTACGTAGAGCATGCGTTCGGCGGCATCGACGTGGTCTACGAGGCCGCTCACGTCACGGCCAACGGCAAGCGCCTGCTGATCACGCACGGCGACCTGTTCGACGGCGTGATCCAGCACGCGAAGTGGCTCGCCCACCTCGGCGACACGCTCTACACCTTCATCCTCGCGCTCAATCACTGGGTCAATCGGGCCCGCGTGCGGATGGGCTTCGGCTACTGGTCGCTGTCGCAATACCTGAAGCACAAGGTCAAGAACGCGGTCAGCTTCATCGCCGACTACGAACACGCGCTGATCAACGAGGCACGGCGACGCGGCTTCGACGGCGTGGTCTGCGGCCACATCCACAAGGCGGAGATACGCATGATCGACGGCATGCTCTACTGCAACGACGGGGACTGGGTCGAGAGCCTCACGGCCCTCGTCGAGGACCACGCAGGTCGACTCGAGATCATCGAGTGGAAGTCCATCGGCCAACCCCACCACCTCACGACCGAAGCGGTGGCCGCATGAAGATCCTCATCGTCACCGACGCGTGGGATCCACAGGTCAACGGCGTGGTGCGCACGCTCAAGTCGACGCACCGCGAGCTCGAGAAGATGGGCCATGTGGTCGACCTGCTAACGCCGCAGGAATTCAGGACCATCCCCTGCCCGACCTATCCGGAGATCCGGCTGTCGATCCTGCCGAAGCGTCGCGTCGCCGAGCGCATCCGCGACAGCGCGCCACAAGCCATCCACATCGCCACCGAGGGCCCGCTCGGCATGGCTGCCCGCGCCTACGCGCTGCGACACGACCTGCCTTTCACCACCGCGTATCACACGCGCTTCCCCGAATACGTGAAGGCACGCAGCGGCATTCCGCTGTCGCTTACCTACCGCTTCCTGCGCTGGTTCCATGGCGGCTCGCAGGCGGTCCTGGTGCCCACCCGCGTCGTCAAGGCCGACCTCGAAGCCTTCGGTTTCGCACCCGACAAGGTCGTCCTGTGGTCGCGCGGCGTCGAGCTGGAACTCTTCAAGCCCGGCCCGACGATGGCGCACGATCTGAAGAAGCCGATCTTCCTGTACGTCGGCCGGGTCGCGGTCGAGAAGAACATCGAGGCCTTCCTCAAGCTCGACCTGCCGGGCAGCAAGTGGGTGGCCGGCGAGGGGCCGCAACTCGCGCGGCTCAAGGCCGAGCATCCCGGCGTGCGCTTCACCGGCGTGCTGAACCAGACCGAACTGGCGTCGCTTTACAACGCGGCCGACGTGTTCGTGTTCCCCAGCCGCACCGATACCTTCGGGCTGGTGCTGCTGGAAGCGCTGGCCTGCGGCTGCCCGGTTGCCGCCTATCCGGTCACCGGCCCGATCGACGTGATCGGCGACGCACCGGCCGGCGCCCTGGACAACGACCTGCGCGCTGCGGCCATCCGCGCGCTGACGATCGATCGCCGGATCGCTCGCGCCCATGCGGAGCGCTATTCGTGGGAAGCCTGCACGCGCCAGTTCCTGATGCATCTGCATCCCATCGGCGAGGCGCGCGACGAAGGCGCGGCGAAGGCGCATCGGGCGCTCGCCGGCAACCAGGGATCGCCACTATGACGGTCCGCAGTCGCGCAGGTCCCGCGATCGCCGACGGGCTCGTGAGCGATCCACCGAAACCGAGCGAACCGATCGAGGTCGAGAGCCCCTACAAGAGCCTCGGGGGCCCGGGACGCATCTGGAACGCGCTGAAGTATTCGATGCGCGGCCTCGCGCTCGCGCTGCGCGTCGAGAGCGCGTTCCGCCAGGAGCTGATCCTCGCCGCGGTGCTGGTCCCGACCGCAATCGTGCTCGCGTTGCCGGCGATCGAGACGCTGGCGCTGATCGGGTCGGTCGTGATGGTGCTGATCGTCGAGCTGATCAACTCGAGCATCGAGGCCGCGGTCGACCGCATCTCACTCGATCATCATCGTCTGTCGGGCCGGGCCAAGGACCTCGGCAGCGCCGCGGTGTTCCTCGCGCTCGTGCTTTGCCTGCTGACCTGGGTCCTCGTGGCAGGGCCCGTCCTCGTGAGTCGCCTCGCGCATTTGCTTTGAACTCGACCTTGAATCTGTTGCGAACGCGCCGAGGCGGCTCGGGCGAACTGGGCGGCCTCTTGCTTCCTCCGCTGCGTTCGACCAATCTCGCGGCCATGCAGACCATCAATCTCTTCCTGTGGCGTCATGCCGAAGCCGAGGACACCTGGCCCGATCTCGCCAGACCCCTGACGACCAAGGGCCATCGCGATGCGGCGCGGATCGCCCGTGTCCTGGCCAAGCAGCTCGACGAAAACAGCCGCGTCGTCATCAGCCCGGCCGTGAGGACGCGCGAGACCGCCGCACCGCTGATCGAGAGAGCCGCGCTCCCGCTCGAAGTGGACGAGCGCCTCGCACCCGGCGCACGCCTGAGCGAAGTGCTCGACGCGCTCGAAGCGGCGATCGCATCGGGGACCGGCGACTCGCCGTCCCTCGTGATGGTCGGCCACCAGCCGTGGATCGGCCAGGTCGCGCGTCGCCTGCTCACCGACGCCAACGGCGACTGGAGCGTGAAGAAGGCGTCCGCCTGGTGGCTGGTCCGTCGGTCGCGCGACGGCAGCACCGAATGGACCCTGCGATCGGTCCTCGACCCCGAACTCGTCTGACGGCACGAACCGTCACGCGCGCGTCATGGGTCGGTCACCTGGGCTTCCTACCATCGGGCGTCGTTCGTCCACGGAGCCCGCATGCTGTCTTCCTTCAACGCGCACCCCACGTCGTATCGCACTCGCGGCGATGAGCAACGCGACCACAACCCCTACCTCCTGCACGCCGGCCGACGCGGCATCGCGCTGGCCTTCGAGACCGATCAGTTCAGCGTCCGCATCCTGACGACCGGCGGACGCGGCGGACCGATCGTCGAGTCCGAGATCCGCGAGGCGCAGCGCCTGCGCCACGAGGTCTTCGCCGTCGAGATGGGTGCGCATCTGTCGTGCGTCACGCGCGGCATCGACGAGGACATCTACGATGCCTGGTGCGATCACCTGATCGTTCGCGACAAGGCCAGCCAGCTGGTGGTGGGCACCTATCGCATCGTGCGGCCCGAGGTCGCCGCGCGCCTCGGCTACTACGCCGACACCGAGTTCTTCACGAACCGTCTCGCGTCCATCAAACCCAACCTGCTGGAGTTTGGGCGCTCTTGCATCCATCCCGACTTCCGCAGCGGCCCGGTGATCATGCTGCTGTGGACCGCGCTCGCGCGCTACATGGTCGCCGGTGGCTACGAGCACATGATGGGCTGCGCCAGCGTTAGCATGCGCGACGGCGGGCATCAGGCCGCAAGCCTCTTTCATCGTCTCGAAAAGGAGCACAGCGCGAGTCCGGAGTTCCGCGTCTTCCCGCGCAATGCGCTCCCACTCGATCGCCTGACGCACACGCTCGCGGTCGAGTCGCCGCCGCTGATCAAGGGCTATCTGCGGCTGGGGGCGGAGGTCTGCGGCGATCCGGCCTGGGATCCGGACTTCAACACGGCCGACTTCTTCATGCTGCTGTCGCTGTCGAAGATGAACCCGCGTTACGCGAAGCATTTTGGTATTTCGATGGAGGCATCGACCCCATTCACCGAGCACCGCCGCGCTGCCTGACCGCTTTCAAGCGAGATCGAGCGTGATCCCGATCCGCGACCACTCCGCGGCTTCCTGCCGCAGGTTGAACTCCGTCAACGGGTGATCCGCGAGCCATGCCGCATCGGCATGCAGCGTGAATCCCGAGCCGTGACGTTCGAGGCGCAGCTGCGACACGTCGAGGTCGGTGCGGCGTCGATGAATCAGCGCGGCGATGCGCAGGCACAGCACCGCGAGCCACTCGTTGGGATCCTCGACCGCACCGGCCAGCTTGGTCAGCTTGCCCGTGTGTCCCAGCGCCATCAGCGCGATTTTCGACTGGTCCATCTTCGAGAAGCCGGGCATGTCGGCGTACGACAGGATGTAGGCCGAATGCTTGTGATAACCCGCATGCGAGATCGACAGTCCGATCTCGTGCAGCATCGCCGCCCAGTGAAGACGGCGTTCGATCTCGGCATCGGCCTCGCGAGCCGGATCGATCGACGGACGCAGCAGGTCGTGCGCCAGCGCGGCCACGCGCCTCGATTGCGCCCGATCGACGCCGTAGCGATGCGTGAACTGCCCGATCGTGACGTCTCGCATGTCGTGGTGTTCGGTGCGGCCCAGCAGGTCGTAGAGCACGCCCTGACGCAACGCGCCGTCGGTCACCGCGAGCGCTTCGAGGTCCAGCATCTTGAAGACCGCCGACATGATCGCGAAGCCGCCCGGCAGGACGGGGATGCGGTCCGGCTTCAGCGCCTCGAGCTTCAGTCGATCGGCATTGCCCGCGCGCAGCATCAGCTCGCGCAACGCAGCCAGTCCGTCGCGCGTGATGCCCTGCGACGCCAGCCCGTTCTGTTCGAGGATCTCGCCCAGCGCCCGGGCAGTACCGGATGAGCCGATCGCGTTCTGCCAGCCCGCATCGAGATAGTCGCGCGCGATCACCTCGAGCTCCTTCTGCGCAGCGAGCTCGGCCTGCTTGAGGTTCTGCTTGTCGATCTCGCCGTTCGGGAAGAACTTGAGGCTGTAGCTGACGCAACCCATGAACAGCGACTCCATCAGCCGCGGTTCGTGGCCTTCGCCGATGATGAACTCGGTCGAGCCGCCGCCGATGTCCACAACCAGCGTCGAGCCGCTACCGAGCGGCGCCGTGTTGGCGACGCCGGTGTAGATCAGCCGCGCTTCCTCACGCCCCGCGATGACCTCGATCGGAAAGCCGAGCATGGCTTCGGCCTTAACGAGGAATTCGCGCGCGTTCTTCGCGACGCGCAGCGTGTTGGTCGCTACGGCGCGGACCATGTGCGGCGGGAAACCACCCAGGCGATCGCCGAAGCGCTCCAGGACGATCAATGCGCGTTGTTGCGACTCGGCATCGAGCTTCTTCTCCTTCGTCAGGCCCGATGCGAGTCGCACCGTTTCCTTGAGGCTGTCCAGTGGGTAGACTTGCGTCCCCGCAGGCGTCTTGACAACTCGACCGATCAGCAGACGGAAGCTGTTCGACCCGAGGTCGACCGCGGCGAGCAATTCGGGAACGGGCATGAAGGACCGAGGTGGAGGTAGGAACGTACGTGCCGGATGGTACCTAATGACCCCCGGATGAGCCCTCCGGCTCGCGCCATGCTCCGCCGTGCTCGCTGTCGTACCCTTGCCACAATCAATCGCGATCCTCGCCGGTTTCGTCCACCTTGAACAAGCGCGTGCCCGCCCAAGACTTCATCAATCGCGAGCTCTCGCTGCTCGCCTTCAACGAACGCGTGCTCGCCCAGGCCGAAGACGCCGCGCTGCCGCTGCTCGAGCGGCTGCGCTTCCTCTGCATCGCCAGCAGCAACCTCGACGAGTTTTTCGAAGTGCGCGTCGCCGGGCTGAAGGCGCAGATGCGACTCAATCCGTCGCGCGCCGACGTGGATGGGCTGCCGGCCGTCAAGACGCTCACGCGCGTCGCCGAGCGCGCCCACGTCCTCGTCGCTCGACAGTACGCGTTGCTGAACGACATCCTGCTGCCCTTGCTGGGACAGGAAGGCATCGATCTCAAGCTCGCGACCAACTGGAACGAGGAAGTGGGCGCCTGGGCGCGCACCTACTTCCAGCAGGAGATCCTGCCGGTCCTCACGCCGATCGGACTCGACCCCGCGCATCCGTTTCCGCGCGTGCTCAACAAGAGCCTGAACTTCGCCGTCGAGCTCGGCGGCCACGATGCCTTCGGCCGCAAGTCGGGCGTCGCCATCGTGCAGGCGCCACGTGCGTTGCCGCGCCTGATCCGCTTGCCCGACCGGCTGTCGGACCAGCCCTACGGCATCGTGATGCTGACGACGATCATGCAGGCCTACGTGTCCGAGCTGTTCGCCGGCATGGAGGTCCACGGCTGCCATCCGTTCCGCGTGACGCGCAACTCCGATCTCTTCGTCGACGACGAGGAGATCACCAACCTGCGCGTGGCCCTGCAGGGCGAGTTGCCGCAGCGCCATTACGGCGACGCGGTGCGCCTCGAGATCGCCGACACCTGTTCCGATGCGATGGCGCAGCTCCTGCAGCGCGAATTCGCGCTCGACGAGGAGGATGTCTATCGCGTGGCCGGCCCGGTCAACCTCGTGCGGCTGATGCAGATGCCCGACATGATCGCGCGGCCCGATCTCAAGTTCGTGCCCTTCCATCCGGCGCTGCCCGCCGAGATCCGCAAGGCCAACATCAACGGCGCGGACCTGTTCCGCACGATCGGCAAGCGCGACATCCTCGTCCACCACCCGTACCAGTCGTTCCTGCCCGTGCTCGACTTCCTGTACGCGGCCGCGACCGATCCCGACGTGGTCGCGATCAAGCAGACCATCTATCGGACCGGCAGCGATTCGGCGCTGATGGAGTCGCTGTTGCTCGCGGCACGGACCGGCAAGGAAGTGACGGTGGTCGTCGAGCTGATGGCGCGATTCGACGAGGAGACCAACATCAACTGGGCCTCGCGGCTGGAAGAAGTCGGCGCGCACGTGGTCTACGGCGTCGTCGGCCACAAGACCCATGCGAAGATGGTTCTGGTAGTGCGGCGCGAGCACGCGAAGGACGGCACGGTCGCGTTGCGCCGTTACGCGCATCTGGGCACCGGCAACTATCACTCCGGCACCGCGCGGGCCTACACCGATTTCGGCCTCTTCACGGCCGACGAGGACCTGTGCAGCGACGTACACGAGGTCTTCCAGCAGCTCACCGGCCTGGGCAGTGCGAAGAAGATGAAGTGCATCTGGCAGTCACCGTTCAGCATGCACGGCAACACGGTGGCCGCGATCCGCAACGAAGCGCAGATCGCCGCGTCCGGCAAACCCGGCCGCATCATGGCGCGCATGAATTCGTTGCTGGAACCGGCCGTGATCCAGGAGCTCTACGCGGCCAGCAATGCCGGCGTGAAGATCGACCTGATCATCCGCGGCGTGTGTGCGTTGCGACCCGGCGTGAAGGGGCTGTCGGAGAACATTACCGTCCGTTCGATCGTCGGCCGCTTCCTGGAACACAGCCGCATCTTCTATTTCAGGAATGGCGGCGCGGACGACGTCTACCTGTCGAGCGCTGACTGGATGGATCGCAACTTCTTCCGCCGCGTCGAGGTGGCTTTCCCGGTGCGTGAGCCGAAGCTGAAGAAACGCGTGATCGACGAAGGCCTGCGCGTGCATTTGAAGGACAACGCGCTGGCGTGGGTGATGAACAGCGAGGGGGTCTATCACCGCAAGCGGCCCGGCAAGGCGCGGTTCTCGGGGCAGCAGTTCCTGCTCGAAGAGGCGACGAAGATCTGACGCACGAGGACGGAATGATTGCCGTCAACATCGTGAATCGCGACGCAGCTCATCTCTTCCTGAGCCAAATGCTTCCGCCCGGATTCTTGAGGCACAGCGGCATGTTCTGCCGGATCCTGTCCTCGTGCATGCACTCGATGAACGTATTCATGAATACGATCTCGAATTGAGCGTTGTATTGCAGAAACGCCCTCAACAGATACATTTCATTCCACGATCGGCCGCCGAGTATCCATTCTTTCGGGTATTCGAAAGGATGGAAGACATCATGGATATGGATGAAGACGCCGGACTTCAATACCGGAAGAATCTCGAAGAACAGAAAATTGACATCGCTTCCTGCTTTGCTGACGTGCGTCGAATCCACAAAGAGAATATCGTTCGGTCGAAGTTCAGCGAAGATCTTGAGATCGACATCCTGCAATCGTTGCGGCACGATCTCGATGCGCCGCCGATCCTCGTCCGTGATCAATGAATTCAGCAGTGCGGGATAAGGCTCCACGAACAGCGTCGAAATATGGTTGTCGAAAAACGCGGCATTCGTATCGAGGATCGCGCACGATGAGAACCCGGAGCCGACTTCTACAATGCGCGACGGCGACAGATGCCGAATCATGCACTGCAGGAAGATCGCGTCCGAATAGGAATAGGCAGGATTTTCGTAGTAATAGCGCTGCCCATCGGTTTTGCGTGGATGGAATGGTATCGATGCATAAAATTCCTCGAAACAAGCGAGCAATTCAAGTTGCGCGGATTCGTTGAAATCGATACCCGGAACGCTGCGCGTTGGTTCCCGGAATATTCTTGCCTGATCACGCGTCGCTTCTTCAATCGAAACGACGGGGGAATAAAAATGCCCCGGCGGAACGAAACCGCCAGCCTTGACCATCGCATCCCTTTCGGCGACGAGACCCCTGATCGGAGGCAGGTTCTTCAAAGCTGCTTTCAACATCTCTCTCATGGCTTGTCTCTCCGGTCTCGGTCGATCGAGAAATTTCGGTCTTGTCTGAATCGCCGATTCGATCATATCGCCGCCTCGTCCGACAGCGTGCGTCGAACAGGAATATCGGCGCCAGAGATCGTTAGGGGTGGCGTTTTCAAGCTACGGCGCTCTACCCTCGTATGCCAGGAACCTCCACCATCCTCGCGATCAGCTTTCTGCGGGCGGGTCGAGGAAGATCTGCAGATAAAGCAGCGAGAGACCTTACAGGATCGTTCGCACGCGACGCGACGGTCGGCGCCCAGACGAAACCACGCGCTTTCGCGCGCGCCATGCCCATGGCGGCAATGCCCTGCAGCACGACCGACGAAGGCTCGGGGACGGTAGCGATGGCATGATCAAGCGACTCGTTGCTTCTTCATGTTGCCGAGGTCGGTGGCCTCGATGAGGGGCATCACAACGATCGCAAAGACGGCATCGGCCTCCGCCCGAACGGGCCGTGACTTATCCTTTGCAGTTTTCCAACCCCTCCAGGACAGCGCGATGAAGCTCGATGAATACGCTCGGTACGACGCGCTCGGACTCGCGGCGCTGATACGCGACCAGCAGGTCACACCACGCGAACTGGCCGAGACCGCCGCAAGCGCGATCGAAGCCGTCGATGGCGACGTCAACGCGGTCGTCGAGACCTATCCGGACCGCATCGACGGACTCGACGAGAGCTCGCTCGGCAGCGGCCCGTTCCGCGGCGTGCCCTTCCTCATGAAGGACGTCTTCGGCCACGAGGCCGGCCGTGTCGTCGAGTTCGGCAGCCGCCTGTGCCGCGGCATGAAAGCGGAGCAGGACACCGCGTACTGCAGGCTGGTCAAGGCGTCGGGCGTCAACGTGCTGGGCCGATCGGCCGCCCCCGAGTACTCGATGGCCGGCACGACCGAAACCGCGCTACACGGCAACACGTCCACACCGTGGAAGAAGGGCTACAGTGCCGGCGGCTCGAGCGGCGGCGCCATGGCCGCCGTGATGGCCGGCGTCGTCCCGATCGCGCACGGCTCGGACATCGCGGGATCGATCCGCATCCCGGCGTCGTTCTGCGGCGGCGTGGGGCTGAAGCCATCGCGCGGTCGCATCTCGTTCGCACCGATGCTCGACGAGAACGGCTACGGCCTGGGGCAGAACTTCGTGCAGACCCGGACGGTCCGCGACGCGGCGGCCATGCTCGACTGCCTGGCGGTGCCCCAGGTCGGCGATCCTTTCACCATTCCGCGACCGCTGCTTCCCTACGCAGAGCTGATCGGCCTCGCATTCCCGAAGCTGCGCATCGGCTGGTCGACCGCGCCGTTGATGGGCTTCGCCACCGATCCGGAAGTGGCCGCAGCCGTCGAGCGGACCGCGCAGGTGCTGGCCGACATGGGCCATTACGTCGAAGCCTTCACGCCCGCATTCGATGGACTCGCGGCGATGCGCAGCATGCTCGACGTGTGGTTCTTCGGCTTCGACCTGCGGCTCGCGGGCTACTCGCAGCGCAGTGGCCATCCGATCGGCCCCGACACGCTGGAGCCTTCGATCCTCAAGGTCTACGAATATGCGAAGGCGATGACCGCCGCTCAGTTCATCGCCGCGATGGCATCAATCAACACGCATCGAAGGATGCTGGGCACCGTGTTCGCGAGCCACGACGTCTGGCTGACGCCGAGCACCCCGCGCGTCGCCGAGCCGTGGGGCCTGTACCACCTCGGCCGCGACGATCTGGAAATCGACGATTTCCCCGAAGCCCTGATGCGACCGATCTGTCAGTACTCGCTGCCACACAACATCATGGGCACGCCGGCGATCTCGCTGCCGCTGGCGATGCATACGTCGGGGCTGCCGATCGGGGTTCAAATCGCGGCGGGGCCAGCGCAGGAACATGTGGTGCTCCAGCTCGCCGCGAGGCTCGAAGAGGCGATGCCGTGGAAGGATCGCGTGCCGCCGCTGCACGTCTCGTCGATTCGCTGACGGCCTGGAGACACTCCGAATGCCCGCGTGACGTTCAGCGCTTCGACGCTGATTTCGCCGTCTTCCGGCCAGTGGCCTTCTTCGCAGTGGCCTTCTTTGCCGCAATCTTCTTGCTCGTGCTCGCGGTCTTCTCGGACTTCTCGAACGCGCCCGCTTGCGGCGCGCCCGACGCTTCCGGCTTCTTCATTTTCTCGCCGCTACCGTGCGCGATGTGTTCCAGCTTCGCGTGGATGTTGGCGTACAGACCCTTCTTCACAGCGGCCATCAAAGTTTCCGGATCGAAGTCGAATCGCCCAACAGTCGCGCCAGGCGGGCTCGCACGACATCGGTGATCGGATCATTCCGGACGCGGACGAAGCACGGCGTCCACGCGCCATGCACGCCACTACTTCCGCCGCGCCTCGATGACCCCCTCCACTTCCCGGATCACCGTCAGCGCCTTCGCCAGCTGACGCGCATCGCCGACCTCCGCGGTGAAGCCCATCCGGGCCATGCCCTTGCGGCTCTCGGTCTGCACACCGACCACGTTGATCTTCTCGCGCGAGAACACTTCGGAGATGTCGCGCAACAAGCCTTGGCGGTCCTGCGCCACGACCTGCACGTCGACCGGATAGACGGCTTCGCTGCGGGCACCGACCTCGCCCCACTCCACGTCGATCATCCGCTCCGGATCGCGCGTGCGCATCGCGGCGAGGTTGGAGCAGTCGGTGCGATGGATCGACACGCCACGGCCACGCGTCACGAAGCCGGCGATGGGGTCCGGCGGCGCGGGCTTGCAGCACTTCGCGAGCTGCGTCATCAACGCGTCGACGCCCACCACGAGGACGCCGCTGCGCTGGTCGTCGGCCGCGGAGGTACCGCGTTCGAGACGAGCGCGCAGCTGCTCTTCGGCATGGCGTTCCGATGCGGCGACGCCACCCTCTCCGGAAATCGCCTCCGCGACCTGCCGCATGCTGACCTCATCCTTCGCCGCAGCCGCGAACAGCTCGTCGGCACGACCGAAGCCCAGCTTCACGGCAACGGCGTCGAAGCCTGGCATCGCCTTGCCGCTGACGCGCGCCGTCTGCTGCATTGCCTTCTCGACCATCGCGCGACCCGCCGCCAGCGTCGCCTCGAGCTCGCGCGCGTTGAACCACTGCCGGACCTTCGCGCGACTCCGATGGCTCTGCAGGAAGCCAAGCTGCAGATTGAGCCAGTCGCGCGACGGACCGAGCGCGTCGAGCGACATGGTCGGCGACGGTTTGGCGGTGATGATTTCGATCGTCTGGCCGGTCTGCAGCGCCGTGTTCAGCCCGACCAGCACGCCGTCGATGCGCGCTCCGCGGCAGCGGTGGCCGAGCTCCGAATGCACGTGATACGCGAAGTCGATCGGCGTCGAGCCGACCGGCAGTTCGATGACGCGCGCCTCCGGCGTGAGCACGTAGATGCGGTCGTCGGGAGGCGCCTCGCCGACCTGCGCCAATGCCTGCGACTGTGCGTCGCGCTGCTGCTCGCCGGTGATCTCCGAGCGCCACGCAAAGAGCTGCCGCAGCCACGCGATGCGCTGGTCGAACTTGTCGGCGGTCTTCGTCGACGCACCGCCTTCCTTGTAGCGCCAGTGCGCGGCCACGCCGTATTCCGCGAAGCGATGCATCTCGCGCGTGCGGATCTGGACTTCGAAGGGTCGTCCCTCCTCGTCCTTAAGCACCGTATGGATCGAGCGGTAGCCGTTTTCTTTCGGCTTCGCGATGTAGTCGTCGAACTCGGACTGCAGCGGTTGCCAGCGGCCGCGGACGATGCTCAGCGCCGCATAGCACGCGGCTTCGTCGGCGACGATGATGCGCAGCGCGCGCACGTCGTAAAGGTTGGCGAACGACAACTTCTTCGCCTGCATCTTGCCGACGATGCTGTACAGGTGCTTCGGCCGTCCGGTGACCACCGACTCGATGCCCACGGCCAGCAACTGCGCGTGCAGCTCGCGGGTCTTGCGGAAGATGAAAGACTCGCGCTCGATGCGCTTCTCGTCGAGCATCCGCGCCGCACGCTTGTAAGACTCGGGATCGAGAAAGCGAAATGCGAGGTCCTCGATCTCCCACTTGATCTGCCAAACGCCCAGTCGATTGGCGAGCGGCGCGTACAGCTCGAGCGACTCGCGCGCGATGTCCGGGTCGGTCCACTGCGCGAGCGGCGTCTTGATCTCGGCATACCAGCGCAGCGTCTGCAGGCGCGACGCGAGGCGCACGAGCACGACCCGGATATCGGTCGAAAACGCCAGCAGCATCTTGCGCAGGGTCTCGGCCTGACGTTCACCTGCCTGCTGATCGACCGGTTTGGGGTCGGCGGTCGCGCCCTGCATTGGCGGCCCCGCGTGGCGATAGGCCGGTCGCGTGGCGTTGCCGAGGCGTGCGAGCTGACGCACGCCGATCGCGATCGTCGCGATCTCCTCGCCGAAGGTGTCCTTCAATTGTTCTTCGGGCTTCGCCAGGCGCTCCGCCGCGGCGAACAGCAGGCCCGCGGCGCGTGCCGCGGGATCGGCGCGGACCGCGTCAAGGATGCGGGCGATGCCGATGGCGTGCGCGACGATCTCCTCGCCGCTCGCGAGCTTGCCGGTGCCGTAGAGCGCGTACGCGAAGTCCCAGGCCTTGCGGACGATCTGCGCATCCGGCGGGTCGAGGTGATCGACCAGCGCGTCGATGACCCGCGTCTTCTGTTCGTCCTCGACGGTCGGATCGGAACCGCTCATCCGCCGGCCGCGCCGGCTGTGGAACCGCCGGGGAAAGGATGGGGGGCGGTTGGCGTGCGGTTCATCGGCGAATTATAGGCAACGGACGCAGGCCCGACCCGCCGTACTTCGCACGCAGCGCGATCAGGCCGGTTGGAGCGTTCCAGGCCGTATCGGCCTGCTCTCCTTGATCGGCAGGTTGATCAACGCGGCCGCGACGGCGAGTGCGATGTCGGCGTACCACATCCACAGGTAGTTGCCGTCGCGAGCCAGGGCCAGACCACCGAGGTATGCGCCGAGGAAGCCGCCGATCTGGTGCGACAGCAGCGTGAGGCCGAAGAGCGTGCCGAGATAGCGCATGCCGAACAGCTTGCCGACCAGGCCCGCCGTCGGCGGCACCGTCGCGAGCCACGTGAAGCCCAGGCCCGCGGCGAAGATGTAGAAGGTCAGCGACGTCTTCGGCGCCATCAGGTACAGCCCGATCAGCACGGCGCGGCTCGCGTACATCAGGGCGAGCAGGTGCTTCATGCGATAGCGCTGGCCCAGCCAGCCGATGGTCAGGCTACCCGCGATGTTGAACAGGCCGATCAGCGCCAGCGAGTTTGCCGCGACCTGCGGCGAGAGACTGCACAGCGCGACTTCTCCCGGCAGGTGCGTGACGAGGAACGCGATGTGGAAGCCGCAGGTGAAGAAGCCCGCGTGCAGATAGAGGTAGCTCGGATTGCGCATCGCGATCTTCAGCTGACGCTTGAGACCGATGTCACCGTCGACAGCGGCCGGTGTGGCATCGGCCGCCTTGACGCCCTTCGGCAACAGGTCGCGACTGCGGCGCAGGGGCCACGTGAGCGGAATGGTCGCCAAGGTGATCGCGCCCATCGTCGTGATCGCAGCGATCCAGCCTGCAGCGCCGATGATCGCCTGGATCAGCGGCGCGAAGACGAACTGGCCGAACGATCCCCCCGCGTTGATGAAGCCCGCGGCGAACGAGCGCTTCTCGGCGGGCAGTCGCTGCGCGGTGGCCCCGATCAGGATCGAGAAGCTGCCGGCGCCGGCACCCGCCGCGGTGACGATGCCCATCGCCACTATCAGGCCGGCCTGGCTGTGCATGAACGGCGTGATCATCATGCCGCCGGCGAGCAGGAACGCGCCGAAGATGATCACCCGCGAGGCGCCGTGCTTGTCGGCGACGGCTCCGAAGATCGGTTGCGCGGCGCCCCACACGAACTGGCCGATCGCGAGCGCGAAGCTGATCGACACGATGCCGAGGCCGGTCGACGTGTTGATGGGCGAGATGAACAGGCCGGTCGACTGGCGCGCGCCCATCGTGATCATCAGGATCGCCGCGGCCGCGAGCATCAGCGGCCAGGTGGATGGTTTCGATCCTGCCGTCGTCGCGTTCATGGGGTCACGGTCCTGAAAGATTCATGAGCGGCTCGGCCATCACGTGCGTTCGTGCTCGTTGAGCGTCTCGATCAGCCCGTCGAACAGCCGATGCAGCGAGGCGGTCTGCTCGGGGCCGATCGTGCGGTTGATCTCGTTCTGCGCGATCCGCCACAACTTCTTCGCTTCGCCCTGGCGAACGCGTCCGGGTTCGGTCAGGCGCACCACGCGCTGCCGGGCATCGAGTTCCGATCGCGCCAGCGATACCAGCCCCGCATCGAGCAGCGCCTTGAGGTTGCGGGTGAGCGTCGTACGGTCCGTGTCGAGCGACACCGCCAGCGCACCCATCGCGACCTCGTCGTTCCAGGCCAGCCGCGACAGCAACGAGAACTGCGTCGTGCGCAAACCGCAGGGCGCGAGGATGCGGTCGTAGATCTGCGTCACGCGACGGGCCAGTCGACGCACCCGGAAGCAGGTGCAACCACGGATCTGCGCGGCCAGGTCGAGGTCGACCGTAGCGCGCTTTGCCGACCGGGCATCGACGCCGTCGTAGTGGCTGGGGGCTTCGGCGGGAAGGAGCATCGACCAATGGAGTGGCGGACAGGCGACATGAAAGATGCCGGGAACGAAGGAATATAGTGTAGATACACCTAATTCGCAATCCGATCGTCCGTCCCATTCCTTTCCGGAGCCTGCATGACCACTGTCGACCTGCCCCCTTCCGACATCGCCGATCGCTGGCGCGAGCAGGAAGCCACCATCCGCGTCAAGTGGGGCGAGCCCGGCACAATCCCGCTCGAGACGATGAAGACGATGTCGGGCATGGAGGTGTTCACCGCCATCCGCGACGGCAGGCTGCCGACGCCGCCGATCGGCCGCGTGCTCGACTTCATTGCGATCGAGTTCGAGTATGGCCGCATCGTGTTCCAGGGCACGCCACGGAAGGAGCACTACAACCCGCTAGGGTCGGTGCACGGGGGCTATGCCGCCACGCTGCTGGATTCGTGCGTCGGCTGCGCCGTGCATACGACGCTGCCCGCGGGCAAGGGCTTCACGACGCTGGAGCTGAAGGTCAACTACGTGCGCGGCATGACCGAGAAGACCGGACCCGTGCGCGCGGAAGGCAAGATCATCTCGGTCGGCAATCAGGTCGCGACCGCCGAGGGCCGGCTCACCGACAGCGCCGGCAAGCTGCTGGCGTTTGCGACCACGACTTGTCTGGTGTTTCCGATCTGAATTGCCGACCCGCGTCGTTGCATCGGCAGGACAGGCGAGAGAGTAAAGCGGGAGCGCGGCCCTTATCGTTTCGCGATGATTCGTCTCCCCGTCGTCGTCCTCTGCGCGGGCATGGCCGCGTCTTTCTCGGCCGAAGCGCAGCAACGCGTCGCCCTGGAGGTCCTCGGGTTCGAGAGACCCGCGACGAATGGTGTGCCCGGTGGCTGGGCAGCGAACGTGCCGGGCACCGCGTCCGTCGATCGCGTGGTCTTCCACGGCGGCCGTCAGTCCGTCAGGATCGAACGTCGAGCCGACAGCGACCAGGACTACTCCGCGGTGTCTATCAGCCTGCCGGTCGACTTCGCCGGGAACCAGATCGAGTTGCACGGTTTCCCCAAGGTCGAGGACGTGAACGGCATGGCCGGGTTGTTCCTCGTGGAGGACAACGCCGCGGGTCGCCCCGTCGCGTTCGACAACATGGAGAGCAGGCCTCTCAAGGGCAGCGCCGACTGGGCCGAGTTCACGGTCAGGGCGACGATCCATGCGGACGCACACGTGGTGCGCATCGGTGCGCTGTTGTCCGGCGCCGGCAAGGCGTGGGTCGACGATCTCCGCGTGTTCGTCGACGGCCAGCCACTCGACACCCTGCACCGCACCGCGTTCGAGAGCGATCACACGTTCGACGCGGGCTCGCCGATCGCACCGACCGCCTTGACCGACCTGTAAGTCGACACGCTCACCCTGCTCGGCAAGGTCTGGGGGCTGCTCAGGTATCAAGACCCGCGCGTCGCGTCGGGCACCCGGCAGTGGAACTACGACTTGTTCCGCATCGTCCTGGTCCTGCTCGCGAAGGACAGTCGCGAGGCCGTCAATGAAGCGCTGGTGACGTGGATCGACGGCCTCGGACCGCGTGAGCCATGCAAGCCCTGGGCGACGCTGGGAGAGCAAGGCTTGCAGACCCGTCCGGCGCTGGCGTGGATCGATGACGTGCCCCGTCTGGGCCAGCCGCTGAGCGGACGTCTGCAGGCGATCGTGCGCGATCGGCCGAACGCGGAACGGCAGTTCTTCGTCTCGCTCGTGCGCCTCGTCGGCAACCCAACGTTCGATCACGAGAAGAACTATCCCGCCAGCTCGCTCGACGATGCCGGCTTCCGCCTGCTCGCCGTCTATCGATTCTGGAACGTGATCGCGTACTGGTTCCCCTATCGCGAACTGATCGACGACTGGGACGCGGCGCTGCGCGTCGCGCTGCCGAAGATGGTGATGGCGCCGGATGCAGCGACCTACCAGCGCGAGTTGATGGCGCTGATCGCGCAGGTCCGCGACACGCATGCCAACCTCTGGAGTTCGCTCGCCGTGCGGCCGCCGATAGGTGCATGCCGGCTGCCGATCGACCTGCGCTTCGTCGCAGGCACGCAACTCGTTGTCGCTGCCACGCGCGCATCGGTCGGTATCGCGATCGGTGACGAGATCACGGCGATCGACGACGTGCCGATCGCACCAGCCATCCACGATCGAGCCCCGTCCTACGCGGCATCGAACGACGCAGCCCGATTGCGGGACATGGCCTCGCAGATAACCCGTGGCCCTTGCGGGCCGATCCGCCTGGCCGTGACCGACGTCGAGAGCGAGCGCACCGTCGACGCCGTACGCGTGGCCGAGGCCGACCCGTGGGTCACGCACGACCTGCCCGGCGCGACCTTTCGCCTGCTCTCCGACGAGGTGGCTTATCTCAAGCTATCGTCGATCAATATCGCCGACGTGCCCGGCTACATCGAGGCAGCGGCGAAGACGAAGGGCCTCGGCATCGACCTGCGCAACGATCCGTCCGCCTATGTCGTATATGCGCTGGGCAACCTGCTGGTGGAGCAGGCCACGCCCTTCGTCGGTTTCACCTATGCCGATGTCGCCAACCCCGGCGCCTTCCACTGGACGAATGCGCCGTCGATGCTGCAGCCTGCCTCGCCGCACTACTGCGACAAGGTCGTGATCCTCGTCGACGACGCCTCGCAGAGCCTGGCCGAGTACACGACGATGGCCCTGCGCGCGGCGCCGGACGCCGTCGTCGTGGGCAGCACGACCGCCGGCGCGGACGGCAACGTCTCGACGATCCCCCTGCCTGGCCGACTCAGCACCATGATCAGCGGACTCGGCGTCTTCTATCCCGATCAGCGACCCACGCAACGCGTGGGGATCGTTCCCGACATCGAGGTGCGTCCGACCATCGCCGGCATCCGGGCGGGACGCGACGAAGTGCTCGAAGCCGGCATCAGCGCGATCGCTGGAACGAGTCGCTGACCTCGGCTCAATCGCCGAGCTCGTCCCTCTTCACCAGCCAGCGCCAGATCGCATAGCCGACCAGCGTGCCGATCAACGCGGCGGCCGTCGTGAAAATCGCACCCGGATAGGCCGGATGGGCGAGCGTCACGATGGCGCCGAGGACGGCTACGCACAGCATCATTGGTGCGATGACGCCGGGTCGACCGCGCAGTTGCGTGCGATAGATCCACCAGGCGATCAGGCCGACGACGCCGGCTCCCGCGATGTCGGCGATGCCGGCATGGGGCGATGAAGCACGGCCCAGCGCCGCCACCGCGACGAAACCCACGGCGAGCGCGATCTCGAAGCGACGACGGCGGGTCGACAGCACGGCCGCCACGATCAACGCGGCCGCAGCCGTCCCGGTGAAGTCGAGTCCGCCAACGAACGCGCCCAGTGCCGGCAGGAAAGAGTCGGCGGCTCCCACGGACGGTAGGCGGGCATCTCCTCCGGGTCCTCCGAGCGTCGCGAAGCCGCCGGCCCCCGCGATCAGCAACGCGATCGAGACCGCCGGTCCCCAGCGATGCCAGCGCGTCGCGGACTGCGGAGCGGGGTCCTCGGTGCGACTCGCCATACGCACGCCGACGCCGGCCACCAGCGCACCGAACAACGCGCCGGCCGCGGCGATGCCCACCCACTGCAGTCCGAGGCGCACGAGCTGATTGGCGTAGGGCTCCGCGACCGTGAAGCCGAACTCGGTCGCGTTGAAGCCGAGCACCGAGGACGCGAGCAATGCGACGACGACGAGCAGCGCCGTGACCCAGGCCGCGCGCTTCGACGCTTCACCGCGTGCGAGTCGGCGGACCAGCGAGACGAGGGTCGCGATCGCGAGCGCGGCCCCCAGCAGACCGAGCAAGGTTCTTGGGATGAACAGCCGCTCGTTGCGACGACGTTGTTCGCGAGCCCAGGCGTCGGGGACGAACACGCTGCGAGCCACCAGCGCGACTTCGTCGCCATCGACCTCGACCACGATGCGCGCCTCGCCACCCGATGGCAGCACGACCGCCGGATCGGCGTAGCGAAACAGCCAGTCGACGCGCGCCGGCTGTTCGGTCGCCTGCGCCGAGACGGGACGCAGCGCCGACGCGGGGACTTTCAACCATTGCGCGATCGCCGCCTCGGCGATCGGTCGAGCCTCGACTACGGTGAGCGCCTTGCCGGGACGCGCTTCCGGCACGTCGTGCTCGACCAGTCGCGTACCGTAGGGCGGCGCGCGATCGTCGACCACCGACACGCGCCACGTGTCGCGGTCCGCGACGTCGCCGTCGAAGCGCGCGAAGCGAACCTCCCAGTGCGGCGGCGAGAAGACGTTGCCCATCAGCTTGCGATAGAGGTCGCCGCCGCCTTCACGCCACACGAAACTGGTGCCGGACTCGTCGCCCACGCCGGAAGCCTTGGCCGTCCGATGCCAACGCGCGTCAAGTTGCACGCCGCGCTCCGCCAGCGTCTTCTCGGCGATGGCGATAGCTTCGCTCCGCGAGATGGAGAGGCCCGGCGCATCGTAGGGCTGCGCGAAACGCAGGCCCAGGCCGACGACGCCGACCACGGCCAGCAGGACCAGCAGGGCGTTCCCGCGCCGCGTGCGTGGCAGGAAATATTCGGCTGGCTCTGCTGCCGATGCAGGCGCGGTCGAAGCCAGTCCCTGCTTCAGGTCGTCGACGGCTTCGAGGGCGGCAGCTTCAGGTCTCGATGGCGGAGCGCTGCTTGCGGCCGCATTGCGTTCGCTGTCGGGCAGATCGATCAGGCGCCCTGCGCGAATGCGCTGCACGGTCAGCACGATCAACGGCAGCGCGAGGATGCCGATCACCATCGCTCGATCGAACACGATGCCGGGTGCATCGGTCACGAACAGCGGGATCGACATCAGCACGAGGTCGAAGCCGAAATGGAACAGCATCCCGGGCACGAGGCCGTAGCGAAGATAGACCACGCCCCACACCAGGGATGGCAGGAACAGCTCGATCGGTCGCGCGTAGGCAGGCTGCCCCGGATAGTTGGCATGCGCGCAGCCGAACACGATGGCCTGCAACACCAGCGCGACGACGATGAACAGCTTCTCGCGCTTGAAGTGACGGCCCAGCAACGCGGCACCGGCGAGCGGGATCGCGCGGAACAGCGACTCCTCCATCAGCCCTGCCTGCAAGGCCATCGACACGGGTCCGAGCCAGGGCTGCGGCGTGCCGAGGATGTTGGGATCGATCAGCGCGTCCGACGGCGACCACCAGCCGAGATAGCGCTGCACGAGGAAGTAGAAGATCGCGATGAAGGCGAGGTCGAAGCCGATCCACGCATAGCCGGCCAGCGTGCGGCCCCAGATCGCGCGCGAGATCGCCGAGGGCGTGCGCCAGGTCCGCCACAACTGCGGATGCGAGCCGAACGCGAGCCGACCCATGCCCTCGGCCGTCGCGAAGACCACGGTCAGTAGCAGCCACGTCATCACGCCGACGACGACGACCCCGCCGATGCGCGTGATCAGGTGCGTCGACGCCGAGGTCGCCGTGTCGTAGCCATACCAGCTGCCCGAGATCGATGCGAGGCCCGCGCCCGCGATCAGCACGGCGACCACGCCTGCCCACTTGGCCGACGGTGCCCAGCGAACGGCCTGGCGGCGCATCAGCCAGATCAGGCCGATCAGGCAGCCGCCTAGTCCGTAGAGCAGCCCCGCAGCGATGCTGGCCGCGGACGCGATGTTGTTGTTGACCGACCGGATGGTCTCGTAGCGCCGCGCGAAGGCCTCGGGCACGTAGATGAACCGCTGCAGCTGCGTCAGGCGGTCACCGGCGACGACCAGGCGCAGACGCAGGCGTCCTTCGCCGATCGAAGGCGCGCCGTCGAGCATGCGCTCGTAGACGAACTCGTGATCGACCCGCTTGCCCGGCTTCGTTTCCGCCGAAGCCGTGAGCGCGCGATAGCGGCTGAAGTCCACCTTCCAGTCGCGCGTCGCCGTGGCCGTCGCGATCGCGCGCGCCGCGTCCGCCGTCAACGCGGCGCCGGGCTCGGCCTCGGGGATCCTGCTAAAGAAACCCGCAGGACGGCCATCGGGCGTGAACGCGACCTGCACCTCGCGCTCGACGCTCGGCGCGTAGAGCCGCACGCGCCACTTGTAAAGCGAGAACTCGTCGCGATTGTCGACCAGCGGCTTCAACGCGGGCTTGCCGCCGCCTTCGAGTTCGATGAAGGTCTGCGCGGCCGAGTCGCCACCGAACTGCGCGACGCCTTCGGTCAGCGTCGCCGCCGGTCGATCGCCGTTGAGCTTCTGGTCGGCTGCGATCCTTCGCGCATCGCGGATCGCGTCGTCGCGCGACATGCGCACGTCGAGGTCCAGCACCGAGAACGCATCACCGAAGTAATGCAGCACCGTGAAGACGCACAGTCCCGACGCGATCAGCAGGGCAATCCAGACGATGGGCTTCTTGATCAGGTCGGTGGTCACGCGTGACTTTCTCGGGTCGGATGTTTCAGGGCCCGCGCATCATAGCGAGCGCGCCCAGGCGACCGCGAGCCACGGTGCCATCAGGAAGCCGCGCGAGCCCAGTGCCGTCAGGGTCGGGATGCCATCGAGCGCGACCGTGGCGGAAGACGACAGTCGCGCGAGGCGCACGCCTCGCCACACCTCGTGGGCCGTCATCGTCGTTCCGAAGACCCGTGCGATGCGATCGGCCAGATGGGCGACGACCTCGGGCGATGCGGGATCGGCGGCGAACGTGGCGCTGGATCCTTCGCGCGTGGGTCCGATCAACGTGCGGTCCGCGCCGAAAGGTGCGGCGTACAGGCCGAACGACAGCGGCATCGCCGTCAGGAGCGTGTCGACGACGAGCAGGCTGCCGGGTTTGTAGAGCGCATCGCCCGACGCCGTTGTCGCATGCCGATCGAGCAGCGCCGCACCCCATGCGCCTCCGCACCACAGGATCGATCGGGCGGTGAGCGTCGATCCGCTCGCGAGCCCGACGACATGATGCTGGCCCGCACGCGCGATGTCCGTCGCGCGATCGACGATGAGAGTGGCGTCGCTGGCGATCTTCAACGCATCGAGCAGGCTGAGCGGCGCGACCCATCCGGCATCGTGCAGGTGCAGGCACGGCACCGGTTCGACGAGACCCAGCGCTTCCGGCGCACGGACATGCCAGTCGAAGGCGAGCGTGCCGTCGAGCTTCGCCCGCCAGAACGCCTCGTGCCGTGCTGCGGGTGCGACGTCGATCAACGGGCGATGGAGACCGCGACCGCTTTCGATCGCATGGCCGGCATCGCGCAGGGTATCGATCAGCGCGAACGTCGCGTGCATGCCCTCGATGCCGTTCGTGACGAGCCGACCCGTGTGGCCGCGCAGCGGATTGATCAGCGCGATCGGCAGATCGCTGGCCCGATGAATGCCTTCATCGACGAGCGTGACGTGGCGACCGGCCCGCTTCGCGTGCCAAGCGGCGGAGAGACCGGCGACGCCGCCACCGACGATCAGCAGGTCGGCATCGCTCATCTCGTGCCCGGCGTGGATCGAATGCGCGCGTCATCGCGCGACGCGCGCATCCCCACTCACTTCTGGTAGTCGTAGAGCGGAGCGCCCTTGTCGACGATGTGCACGGTGAACAGCTTCAGCGGCGTGTCGCCGACGATCTTGTAGCCACCGTGCTTCGCATCACGAAGATTGAGCAGCACGGTCCCGGTCGGCTGCAGTACGGGGTCCTTGCCATCGGGCTGGATCATCGAGCCCTGCACGACGTAAGCCGCCTCGAGCCCGTGATGCAGGTGCAGATCGACTCGCTCGCCCTTCTTGTATTCGGCAATCGACTCGATCACTTCCATGTTCGGGGTGCCGCTGAGATCGGCGCGTTTCTGCTCGACCCGCTGCGGTGAATCGCTCAGCGTCTGCGCGACCAGGCTGGTCCCGAAGCCGAGCGCGAACAGCACCGCACCGCTTGCGGCCAGAAGTACTGAAGAGGCTTTCATGATGTCTCCCTTTTTTATGAACGACGACGAAAGCGATGCATGCGAACGCGATCAGTCTTCCTTGCGCATGTGCGGAAAAAGGATCACGTCGCGGATGTTCGGTGAGTCGGTCAGCAGCATCACCAGTCGATCGATGCCGATGCCGCAGCCGCCGGTCGGTGGCATGCCGTACTCGAGCGCGCGGATGTAGTCGGCGTCGTAGTACATCGCCTCCTCGTCGCCCGCTTCCTTGGCCGCGACCTGGCTGCGAAACCGTGCGGCCTGGTCCTCGGCGTCGTTGAGCTCGGAGAAGCCGTTGGCGACTTCGCGCCCGGTCATGAAGAGCTCGAAGCGCTCGGTGATGCCCGGCCGCGTGTCGGACTCGCGGGCGAGCGGCGAGACCTCGATCGGGTAGTCGACGATGTAGGTCGGCTTCCATAGCAGGCTCTCGGCGGTATCCTCGAAGAGTGCGAGCTGCAACGCGCCGAGCCCGGCGTTCTTCAGCGGCGCGTGGTCGATCGCGGCGCCCTTCTTCTTCAGCTCGGTACGCAGGTAGGCGATGTCCGCGAGGTCCTCGTCGCGATAGTCGGGGAAGTACTTGCGGATCGCGCCGGTGATGGTCAGGCGCTCGAACGGCTGCGACAGGTCGAGCGGCCGGCCCTGGTAGTTCAGCGTCGCGCTGCCGGTGACGGCGATCGCGGCTTCGCGGATCAGTGACTCGGTGAAGCCCATCAGCCACTGGTAGTCGGCGTACGCCGCATAGAACTCGATCATCGTGAACTCGGGGTTGTGGCGCGGACTGACCCCCTCGTTGCGAAAGCTGCGGTTGATCTCGAACACGCGATCGAAGCCGCCCACGATCAGCCGCTTGAGATACAGCTCGGGCGCGATGCGCAGGAACATCTTCATGTCGAGCGCGTTGTGATGCGTCTCGAACGGCTTGGCGGCAGCGCCCCCGGGGATCGGATGCAGCATCGGCGTCTCGACTTCGAGGAAGTCGTGGCCGGTCATGAAGCCGCGAATCGCCGACAGCGTCCTGCTGCGCGCGACGAACGTTCGGCGCGTCTCGTCGCTGGTGATCAGGTCGACGTAGCGCTGCCGGTACTTCACCTCCTGATCGGCGAGCCCATGGAACTTGTCGGGCAGCGGTCGCAGCGCCTTGGTGAGCAGTCGGATCGACGTGGCCTTGATCGACAGCTCGCCCGTCCGCGTCTTGAACAGCGTGCCGGTCGCCGCGACGATGTCGCCCAGATCCCAGCGCTTGAAGTCGGCATAAATCTCGGGGCCGACCGCGTCGGTCTGCACGTAGATTTGGATCGTGCCGCTGCCGTCCTTCACGGTCGCGAAGCTGGCCTTGCCCATCACGCGCTTGAGCATCATGCGACCCGCGATCGAGACGACCGCCGTCTCGGCGTCGAAGTCGGTGGGCTCGCGCGCGTCGTGGGCGTCGTGCAGGGCTGAAGCCTTGTCCGTCGGGACGAAGTCGTTCGGGAACGCGACGCCACGTGCGCGGATCTCGGCCAGTTTGCCGCGACGCTCCGCGATGCTCTGGTTCTCGTCGGGTCGCTCGGTCGGGGGAGTGTTCATTCGAGGGAGAAGAAGGTTTGTACGGTGAAGCCCAGGCGCTCGGCCGCTGCAGCCTGGACGCGATCAGCGGTGGCGAAGCCTGTGCAGCGATGCTGGAGTGCGATGGCGAGATGCAGGGCGTCGAGCGCTCGCAAAGGAATCGGATCGACACGATCGATCAGATCGTTGCCCAGTGCGAAGGCGCGATCGTGCCATGCGAGCCGCCCGAGACTCTCGTCGACCAGATTTTCTTCGAGACGGTCGAGGATGACGCGGGCACGACGTCGGGTCAGCTGGCCGACGCGCTCGCGGCGCCGGATCGCACATTTGAATTCGATCACCGCCAGCGGGCTGATGTACGGATCGGCCTCCTCGCCGAACCAGCTCACGAACGCGGGGCTTCCCGCCTCGACCAGGTAACCCTTCAACAAAGCGGAGGTGTCGACGTAATCCATACCAGGATGGGGAACAGGCCATGCGGGGAACAGGGGCTGGGCCGGACCGCCGACTTCATCGATCCGCGCGGAATTCGTCCCAGTCGAACGGCGGCAGTTCGGGTTGTCCTGCGAGGAAGCGGCGCTGACGCGCGGCCCATGCCCGCGCGCGTTCGCGCTGCTCGGCGGCGGCATCCGGCAC
Source organism: Betaproteobacteria bacterium (assembly GCA_025356395.1). Taxonomy (GTDB): domain Bacteria; phylum Pseudomonadota; class Gammaproteobacteria; order Burkholderiales; family Burkholderiaceae_D; genus CAHJXF01. The sequence goes on along the minus strand of JANXTA010000009.1, from coordinate 41,358 downwards.
ATCGACACCGACCGTGAGCGGAACGACCTTGGCGAAGGGCTTGCCGTGGTGCGTCAGGATCAGCTCGCCCTCGGTGGCCAGCGCCTCGGCTATGGCGCCGTAACCGGCCCGCATCTCGCGCACGCTCAGTTCACGCATGAAGAACTCCAGCAATGTGTCACAGTGTCAAGATTGTGTCACAGTCTGCTGGACAAGACAATGCACGCTTCACATGCAGGCTCACGCGTTGCGGATGTCGTCGATCTCGGTGTCGCCGAAGTCGTCGCGGAACAGGTAGCCGAGGATCTTGCGCGCGGCGTCCTCGGGCGAGACCAGCACGCCGTCGGTCTTCATCTGCACGAAGTAGCGGGTCTGCGGAAATTTCACCGGGTCCTGGCTGCGCGCGTGGACCTGCATGTCGGTGTCGATCACGCCGGGCGCCAGCGAGACCACGCGGGCACGACGACCCTCGGGGCGTTCGAGCTGCTCGGCCTTCATGCAGCGCGTGAACATGTCGAGGCCCGCCTTCGTCGCCGAGTACACGCCGTTGCCATCCATCGGGTGGCGACCCGAGCCGGACGAGATGTTGAGGATCCGGCGATCGATGGCGCGATCATCGGTGGCCGCGAGGAAGCGCGCGCTGAACAGCATCGGCGCCGCGAGATTGACGTTCAGCGCCGCCATGATTGCCGCAGACTCGAGCGTCGCCACCGCACCCACCGGCTCGATCAGGGCGGCGTTGTTGACCAGGGCATAACGCGTCGCGTCACGCGGCATCGAGGCGCAGATCGACGCGGCCAGCCGATCGCTCGCGTCCGCATCGGCGAGGTCCTGCAGATACCAGTCGAGCCAGGCGCCCTTGCTAGTGGCCGACGCGGCCAGCGCCTGGTTCGGCGAACGTGCGATGCCGATCACATGACGATCGGGGGATAGCAACTGCTCGACCATGGCGGCGCCGAGACCTTTCGACGCGCCGGTGACGATGACGACTTCCATGCGATCACGCTCCGTGTATTGCCGACTGTCGTGGGCAGCCCGGCGCCGGATCATAACGAAGCGCAACGACCTTTTCCTGCAACCCGTTCGAATGGCCCCCATGAAGACTCGCAAGGCAGACGTGATCGTGATCGGTGCAGGCACCGCCGGCCTGGCCGCATGGCACGCCGTACGCGACGCCGGACATCGCGCCCTGCTCGTCGACCACGGGCCGCTCGGCACGACCTGTGCGCGCGTCGGCTGCATGCCTTCGAAGGCGGCGCTCTACGCCGGTCGACGCTTCGCGACAGCGAATACGCTCGGTCACTGGGACGTGGCGATGCAGGCCAGGGTGCGCGATCGCCTGTGGCGCGAGGTCCGCAGCCTGCGCGACGATCTCGCGGGCGGCACCGCGGACACCACTCGGACCGTCCTCGGTCGCAATCTCGTGACGGGCGGCGCCCGCTTCGTCGCGCCGAATGCGATCGAGGTCGCCGGGGTCAGGCTCGAGGCGGGCGGCTTCGTGGTCGCGACCGGCTCGCATCCCGTGGTGCCGCCGGCCCTCGCGCGCTACGGCACCAGCGTCGCGCGAGGCATCCTGACCACCGACTCGCTGTTCTCGCTGACCAGGCTTCCGAAGTCGCTCGGCCTGCTCGGGCTCGGCGCCATCGGCATCGAACTGGGACTCGCGATGACGCGACTCGGCGTGCGTGTGGTGGCCGTCGAGCAGGCGCCATGGCCCGCGGGCATCGCCGACTCCGTCATCGCCCGCCGCGCGATCGAGGCCTTCGGCAGCGAGCTCGACATGTCCCTCGGCCAGGAGGGCGAAGTGACCCGCGACGGCACGCAGTTCCGACTCGCGATCGGCAACTCGACGCACCGCGTCGAGCGGGTCCTCGCCGCGCTCGGTCGCAAACCGAACCTGGACTCGCTCGACCTGGATCGGGCAGGCGTCGAATGGGACGGGGACGACGACGCGCCGATCGACCCGCGCACGCTGCGCCTCGGCCGCTCGACGATCTTCGTCGCCGGCGATGCGAACGGCGATCGGTCTCTGCAGCACGAGGCCGTCGACGAGGGCCGCATTGCCGCGCACCAGGCACTCGCGCTGGTGCGCGGACAGGCGCTGAAACGACCGCGGCGCCGCACCCCGATGTCGATCGTGTTCTCGGACCCGGACATCGCGCAGATCGGCATGCGGCACGACGATGTCCATCGCGATCGCGTGGTGGTCGGCACCGGCAGCGGCGATCACAACGGCCGCTCGAAGATCATCGGAGCCCAGGGCAACCTGGTGCGCGTTTATGCCGATCGACGCGATGGCACGCTGCTCGGTGCGAGTCTGGTGTCGGTGCAGGGCGAACATCTTGCGCACCTGCTCGCCTCGGCCATCGACCAGAAGCTCACCGTCGATCGCATGCTGGCCATGCCGTTCTATCACCCGAGCGTCGAGGAGATGCTGCAGACCGCCTTGAAGGACGCGAAGAAGCGCATGGAGTGACGATCGCTTCAGTCCTCGCCTGCACCGTGCACGATCGACGCCGTGCGCAGTCGATCCGCGAGATGCCGCGCGATGTTGCGATAGACCAGCGCGCACAGCGCCGGATGCTCCGCGCCGAGGCGCTGCAACGACGCTTTGGTCAGCACGCGAGTCTCGCTGTGGCTGTCCGCCACGGCCTGTCCGCTGCGGCCGCGGCCGTCGAGCATCGCGACTTCCCCCAGCATCATCCCCGGTGAGCAGGTGACGAAGCGGCGTCGCGATCCCGTCGACGCCACGTGCCCCATCACGCTGATCGAACCCACAGTCAGCACGTAGAGCCGATCACCGGGATCGCCCTGCGAGAAGAGTCGTTCGCCGGCGCGGAACGTGCAGGTCTCGAGATAGCCGGCCAGCAAGGCACATTGACCGGTATCGAGACCGATCGCGAGCGCCGATCGGGACAGCGGTACGGCTTCGTCCACGCTCTGCGAGGCGACGCGCGCGAGCGCGTCGATCTCGGCCGCTTCGACCGCGCGATCCACGTCGGGATGCCACGCGGACGTCGGCAACGCCTCGCCGGCGAACTCCCGCAGGGCATGCCCATGACGATCGCCCGGCACCAGGCCGGCGAGCCGCAGCGCGACGCCCCGCTCCTGCAGGCGGTCGTGGATCTGCGAGAGAACCACTGCACCCGACGCGTCGATCAGGTTCACGCGACGAAAATCCATCACGATCGCAAGGCACTTGCCGGCCAGTGCGTCCACCTCGCGTGTCAGGCGATCGGCACTGCCGAAGAACAGCGCCCCTTCGAGTTCGAGGATCGCGATCGACGGCCGCTGCGCGCGCAACACCGTCTCGTGGGCTTCCGAATAGATCCGTCGCGACGGCTGCTCGACCGCGCTGCGTCGCGCCCGTACCAGCGATCGATTCATGCTGCGGATGAAGACCACCACGGCGAGCACCGCGCCGACCGCGACGCCGAGCGCGAAGCCGAATACCACGCTCACCCCGCACACGACGCCAACCAGCACGAGGTTGTGCCGGGCCTCGGCGGAGCGACGGCCCCGTATCCAGGCGCCGACGAGCCGCAACGACCACGCGTCGAACAGCAGCAGGCCCACCATCACCATGATCCCGGCGAGGACCGTCTCGGGAAGTAGCGCGAGCAGCGGCGTGCCGACCAGCGCGAGCACGGCGAACAGCGTGTTGGCGAAGAGCAGCGACACACGCCGTCGACCGCCCGCGCGCCAGGTCGCCAGCGCGCGTGCGCGGACCAGCAGTAGCGGCAGGCCGCCGAACACGCCGGAGAGGATGTTGGCGGCGCCGAGCGCGAACAGTTCGTGCCGCGGTTCGGTCCGCGACCGCAAGGCCTGATCGAGCGCGAGGCCGTTGAGCACGATGTCGAGCGTGCCGATCATCGCCATCAGCGCGGCGGTGGTGGCGGCCGTTAGCGCGTGACGTCGCAGCAAGCCCGAAACGTCGCCGCCGAACCAGGGCACGAGACGGTCGATCGTCGGCAAGGCCCGCGGCACCTCGCCGATCATGCCGCCGAGAGCCGCCGAGGGCGCGAGCCAGGCGACCGCGGCATACAGCGCGCAGCCCAGCCAGAGTCCAGCGAACGACGGAGGCATGAAACGCGTAACACCGGGCATCCAGTCCTGTGCCGAGAGACGGGGCCAGGCCCATACCGCGACGACCGTCGCCATGCCGATCGCGAGCGTCGCCGGCTCGATAGCCGCGAGCGCATGCAGGCCCCGGGCGGCCCACAGCCCCGAGGTCCAGCCGAACAGCGCCGGCACCTGCGACAACACGAACACCACGGCCACGCCGTTCATGAAGCCGGCGAGCACCGGCTGCGGCACGAACCTGGACACCCGCATCAGGCCGCTGAGCGCGATCGCGATCTGCAACAGGCCCATGCCCACGACCGATCCGGCCGTGAGCGCGAGCAGCGCCGCCACGTCGTTCGCGCGGCCCCGATCGAAACCCGGATCGGCGACGACCCCCGCGACCAGCGCGGCGAGCATCAGCGTGGGCGCCGACGACGGCCCGCCCGCCGGCATCGGTCCGCGCGCGATCACGGCGAACAGGCTGCCCCCGAACACGGTCGCGATCAGCGCGGCGGGAATGCCGATGGTGGCCGCCTGCGAGCCCAGCGCCGCGTAGGCCAGGATGCCGAGCGTGAGGACCGACGCCAGCCCCGCCAGGACGCTGGCCGCGCCGGCGGCGTACTCGCGCGTCAGCGTCGTCACGGGATGCGAGGGCATCGGCATCGTGATGCGGCCCCCGGTCGGGTCAACGCGTCGTGCCGACCACGCGATCGAAGAAACGGCCGATCTCGTGCGCGGCCCGATCCGGATCCTCGCGATGCGGGAAATGGCCAACGTCTTCGAAGCACGCGAGATCGAGATCGGTGAAGGTCTCGCCGAGGCGATCGGTCCATTCGAACGGGAACAGCACGTCGTGCTCGGCCCAGCGCACGCAGGTCGGGATGTCGATCGGCGGCAGCGTCGGTGCGGTACCGCTCATCATCGCGACGCGTCCTGCGTGGGCCGCCCGGTAGTAGTCGAACCCGCCAGCGAGATTGCCGGGCTTCATGAAGTTGTCGACCAGCGTTTCGAAGTCGTCGCCGAAGGGATGCGGGCGATGCGTCCAGCGTTCGACGATGAACTCGAAGTACGCGCGGCACGAGGCGCGGCTCTGGCCCACCAGCGCGATCGCGAGGTCGGTCTGGTGGAACGACTGGTACCAGATCTCGTTGAGCCGGTCGGGCATACCCATGCGCCGGCCGATGCCGGGGTACACGAAGTCGAAGAAGAACAGTCCGGCGACGCGTTCGGGAGCGGCTCGCGCGAGCGCCTGCATGATCGCGCCGCCGACGTCGTGCCCCACGACGCCGACGCGATCGAGGCCGAGCGCATCGAGCAACGCGACGAGGTCCTGCGCGTGCTCGGCCGCGCCGAACGGGCCGGCCGGCTTGTCGCTGTCGCCGAAGCCGCGCAGGTCGGGCGCGATCAGGTGATAGCGACCGGCGAGACGTTCCATCACCGGCTTCCAGGTCAGCCAGAACTCGGGCCAGCCGTGCAGCAGCAGGAGCGGCGGACCCTCGCCCGCGGTCACGACATGGAAGCGGGCGCCGTTGGCGGTGAGGGTCACATGTTCCATGGGGACCTCGGTCGACTTCATGCGTCGTTGACGGGCGCGACCCGCACGCGTTCCATGGCGACCGTCGAGCGCCGCCAGCCGAGCTTCTCGTAGAACGCCTGCAACCCGGGCCGCTCAGCGCGCAGCACCCACGTCATATCGGGGTTGTCGCCGAGCGCGCGGGCGACCAGGGCCCGAGCGATCCCCTGCTTGCGATATTCCGCGGCGACGACCAGCGTGCACAGGTAGCCGTTCGACACGCCATCGCCCAGCGTTCGCGCGAAGCCGACGACACGGTCTCCATCGACCGCGACCAGTGCTTCGCGCGCATGCGTGACGAGCAGAGAAAAGCGATCGGGCGCGAAGCGCGCGCCTTCCCAGCCGTTGGCGAGCAACAGTTGCCGTACCGCCTCGATCTCGTGGGCTTCGATGGCCCGGATGGTCCAGGTCATCGCGATTTCAAACCCCCTGCTTCAGACTCGCCTCGATGAACACGTCCAGGTCACCGTCGAGCACCTTCTGCGTCGCGCTGACCTCGACGTTGGTCCGCAGGTCCTTGATGCGCGACTGGTCGAGCACGTACGAGCGGATCTGGTGGCCCCAGCCCACGTCGGTCTTCGACGCTTCGAGTTTGTCCTGCTCGACCTGGCGCTTGCGCAGCTCGGCCTCGTAGAGCCGCGACTTCAGCATCGCCATCGCCTCGGCGCGGTTGCGGTGCTGGCTGCGATCGTTCTGGCACTGGACCACGATGCCGGTCGGGTTATGCGTGATGCGGATCGCCGAGTCGGTCTTGTTGATGTGCTGGCCGCCTGCGCCCGATGCCCGGAAGGTATCGATGCGCAGGTCGGCCGGATTGATCTCGACCTCGATCGAGTCGTCGACCTCGGGGTACACGAAGACGCTCGCGAACGACGTGTGGCGACCGCCGGACGAATCGAACGGGCTCTTGCGAACCAGCCGGTGCACGCCGGTCTCGGTGCGCAGGAAGCCGTAGGCGTACTCGCCCTCGATCTTGATGGTCGCGCTCTTGATGCCGGCCGTCTCGCCGTCGGATTCCTCGAGCAGCTCGGTCTTGAAGCCCTTGCGTTCGGCGTACTTGAGGTATTGGCGCTCGAGCATCTGCGCCCAGTCCTGGGCCTCGGTCCCTCCGGCGCCGGCCTGGATGTCGAGGAAGCAATTGAACTTGTCCGCCTCGTTCGAGAACATGCGGCGGAACTCCATGCCCTCGACGATCGCGCGTAACGCCGCCGTATCGGTCTCGACCGACTCCAGCGTGTCGTCGTCGCCTTCGTCCTTGGCCATCGCGAATAGGTCGCCGGCATCGGTCAGGTCGGTGTCGAGCTTGCCGATCGTCGTGACGATGTCCTCGAGCGACTTCTTCTCGCGGCCCAGCTCCTGCGCCCGCTTGGCGTCGTCCCAGACCTTGGGGTCTTCGAGCGCGCCGTTGACTTCGTTCAGCCGATTCGCCTTGGAATCGAAGTCAAAGATACCTCCGCGCTTCGTCTGCGCGGGCGCGCAGATCGGCGATGGAGGCTGCAATCTGGTTGAGGCGTTCGGCTTCCATGTTCTTGCGATCGATGCGTTTGGGAGGGCACTGATTGTACGTGACGCCCTGCCCGATCGTCAGGCAGCCAGATGCCCGCGGACCATGTCGATGTGGGCGCGCAGCAGATGGACCTCGTGATAAAAGGCCAGCGGGATCTTGAGCGCGTTGACCGAGGCCTCGATCTCGACCAGGCGCTGCAGCACCGCGCGCCGATCGGAGCCGTCCGGCGCCCGCCGCTCGATCTGCTGCAGCTCACCGTACCAGCGGAAGATCTTCGAGCGCACGCGCCAGCTGTAGAAGGCCGGCACGATCCGCGTGAGGGGGATGGCCAGCGCGACGATCGGCACGATGACCACCAGCAGGCGTTCGATCAGGTTGGCCAGCCAGAACGGCAGGTAACGCTGCAGGAAGGGCCGCCCCGACTGGAACCAGCGCGTCGCCTGCTCCGACACCGGGAAGTCCTGCACCTTCGATGACGGGAATTCCCCGCGCTTCTGGAACAGCCCGGGTCCGCCATGCACCTTGGCCGCGGCTTCGAGCAGCAGGTGGACCAGCGCGGGATGGAAGTCGTCGCGCGACACCAGGATCGAGGTGGCGGCCAGCAGCTTCACGTCGTGCTCGGGCCGGCCTTCGGCCAGATCGACCGCGCCTTGCGGCAGCACCTGCGGCGTCAGCGCGGGGAAGTAGCGCCCGATGGCCTCGGACTGCGCGAGGCTGACGATGTGCAGAGGCCCCTTGAACAGGCCCTGGATGAAGGGCGACTCGGGCGCGCCGATGATGAATGCGATGTCGAGCGTGCCGCGTTCGAGCATCCGCGCCGCCTCGGTGCCCGCCACCTCGAAGAAGGTCGCGTTGCCCTCGGTGATGCCGGCTGCGGCGAGTATCTGCAGCGACAGCCGGCGCAGTCCGCTGCCGGGGCTGCCGACGCCGATACGCTTGCCGTGCAGGTCGGACAGCTTGGCCAGGTTGTCGAGGTGCGACGAGAACAGCCACACCGGCTCGTAGTAGACGCCGGCAATGGTCTCGAGATGCGGCGCCCCCTCCATCGAGCCGATGCCGCTCTGGATGAAGCCGACGTCGTAGGTGACGCCGTCCGCGGCGGGCGACGACCGCAGCCGTTCGTAGTTCTCGACGGCGCCGGACGAGCTGTGCAATTCGAGCGTGACGCCACTGCGCGCGAGGATGCTGCGGTAGCGCTTCGCGAACTCGTCGTAGGCGCCCCCGGCCGTGCCGGTGGTCATCACGATCGTCGACGGCGGGGCGGGACGCACGAGGCGTTGTGCGATGTAGCCCACCAGTCCGATGAGCACCACGACCGGCAAGAGGGCGATCAGCGTGTCGCGCCACGAAAAATGGAAACCACCGGCGAGGCGTCCGATGAAGCCGGGAGGCTTCGTCGCCGACGACCGATCTGGTGGGGGCGGCGGCGGGACGGGCGTCGACATCCAAGGATGGTCGCATAGCCCCTCGCCCCCACGCCGCACGATCGGCGCAATGGGTTGTCACGGGAGCCGCGTCGGTATGCTCGGCGCAACACCCGACGCGCCGTCTTCTGCGTCTTCCTCACTCGCCTGCTGGCCGATGCGCCCCAAGATCACCATCAATCGCCGGTCTCGCAAGATCTTCTTTTCGCGAGCGATCTGGCACCGACGGCTGTGGTTCCTGACCGGTGCCGTCATCGTCGGCCTGGTGTCCGTCGCCTTCGCGCTCGCCGCCAACGCGGCGAACGAGGCTTTCCACCGCCTGCTCGGGCAGGGTGCGTGGGTCGCGTTCCTGGTTGCGCCGACCGGCTTCGCGCTGATCCGCTGGCTGACCATCCGCTGGGTGCCGGGCTCGCAGGGCAGCGGCATCTCACAGGCAATCGCCGCGCTCGCGCTCGGCGAGGCGGCGCGCCGACGACTGCTGTAGCTCAAGGTTGCGGCCGGCAAGATCGTGCTGACCATCATCGGACTCGCGTCGATCGGTCGCGAGGGTCCTTCGGTGCAGGTCGGCGCGTCGATCATGTAGGCCTTGTCCCGCTCGTCATCGTTCCCCAACGAGGGCATGCAGCGCGGCCTGATCCTCGCGCGCGGCGCGGCCGGTATCGTCTTCGCGATCGAGGGGATGGCGCGATCGTTCGAGCAGCGCACCCTCAGTATCGTCGTCACCGCGGTGATCTTCGCCGGCGTCGTTTCGCTCGGACTGCAGGGCAACCCCGCGTATTTCGACCGCGCGGCGGCAAGTGTCGAACTCCCCGCCGCGTTACCCGCCGCGCTGATGTGCGGCCTTGTCGGACGACTCTTCGTTCGCGCGCTGCCCGCGCTTAGCAACGCCAGCCTCACCGTGCTGCCGCTGTGGCAGAAGGAGCGACCAGTGCGCTTCGCAGCGCTCTGTGGACTCGCGCTCGCATGCGTCGGCGCGCTGTCGGGTGGCATGATCTTCGGCGCCGGATGCGAGGAGACTCGTTCGATGCTCACGGGTCAATCGCACGGCGAGAGCGTCGGCATCGCGAAGCTGGCGGCCACGCTGGTCGCGTACCTGAGCGGCATTCCGGGCGGCATCTTCGCGCCATCGCTCGCGGTGGGTACCGGCTTCGGCCACAACCTCGCGCTGCTGTTCCGGTCGCAGCCGGTGGGCGCGTTGCTTCTGCTCGGCATGGGCGCGTATTTCGCGGGCGTCGTGCGGGCGCCACTACCCGCGGTCGTGACCGTGATCGGGATGACACAGAACTCGGTGCTGGCCCTGCCGCTGATGGCCGCGACGCTGATCGTGCATGCCATCTCGCGGACGGTATGTCCGCGACCGCTCTACAAACAACTCGCGCGATCCCTCAAGAGCAGCCACTGCGTCTCGCAGCTGCTCCGCAGATCATCCGTCGCCTATTGTGTCGGCGTGCCGTCCTTGGCCGGGGCGGGATAAGAGGGGACGTCACCGGGCTTGCTGGTCTTGCCCAGGTTTTTGCGCGAGGTCGACTTCATGTTGCGTGACGCCTCCGTGGTCGCACTGCCCGGCTCAGTCGACTCGTCTGCCTTGGGCAGGGATCCTTTCGGGTTCGTCATGCTCGTCGCGGTCGACGTCGTGGCGGGGGCGGCCTTCTGCGCCGCGCCGTTGGTCTGGTCGAGGGACGAACCGGTGCTCGCCGATCCGCCCGGCGTATTGGCGGTCTGGGCGCCAGCGTACAGCGGGAGGGCCACCAGGGCGAGTGCGGCAAATTGAGTGATGCGCTTCATGCAGGTCTCCTGTCGATGCGGCCGAACCTGGTCAGTCCGATGCCGCCATCACAGAAGAGTTTAAACATCGCATCGCCGGCCACGAACCGCTGCCAGTCCGATTGCCGCGTAGGTCGCGGACCACATCGTCGCGCGGCACGCGGCAACCGCCACTACTCCGCCTGCTCGACGATAAACTGCAGCTTCGTGTTGCCGTTGTAGCTGTTGGACGCGAGCCGATAGACCAGGTGCGCACGATCGGGCAGTACCGCCACGCTGTTGAACCAGATCGCATCGAACACGCTGCGCCCCTTGCGCACCGTCAGCTTGAGATGTTTTTCCTTGACGATGCGCTGGCTGTCGACCTCGAACGTGTCGGCGAAGAGCGGCGGCGCGAAGCCCTGGCCCCACACCTGCGCCTCGAGTGCGAGCACGTTGGCGATGGTCGCCTCGGCTTCGTCGAGCGAACCGTCGGTCTCGATGGTCCGCGTCATCAACGCCGGATCGAGCATCGCGCGCACCGCCTTCTCGAAAGCGGCCTCGAAGCGCGGCAGTTGGTCTCGCGCGATCGACAGACCGGCTGCCATCGCATGACCGCCGAACTTCGCGATCAGGCCCGGCTCGCGCTTGAACACGAGGTCGAGCGCATCGCGCAGATGCAGTCCGACGATGGAACGGCCCGAGCCGCGCAACGAGCCATCCGCGTTGACCGCGAAGGCGATGGTCGGGCGATGGAAACGATCCTTCAGTCGCGACGCGACGATGCCCACGACGCCCTGGTGCCAGGTCTCGTCGAACAAGACGAGCGAGGCGCGCGAACGTGACTCGGGGTCGGCTTCGGCAGACAGCGACTCGACGGCCCGCAGCGCGCTCTCCTGCATCGTCGCCTCGATCTCGCGGCGCTCATGGTTGATCGCGTCGAGCTGTTGCGCGATCTCCATCGCGCGACCCGGATCGTCGGTGACCAGACATTCGATGCCCAGCGTCATGTCGGCAAGGCGACCCGCGGCGTTGATGCGCGGGCCGAGCGCGAAGCCGAGATCGAACGCGCCCGCGCTGCGCGACTCGCGGCCCGCGACGCGGAACAGCGCGGCGACCCCGGGCTGCATGCGCCCGCTGCGGATCCGCTCGAGACCTTGCGCCACGATCAGCCGGTTGTTGGCATCGAGTCGCACCACGTCTGCCACCGTCCCGAGCGCGACGAGATCGAGCAGCCGGTCGAGCCGCGGCTGCACCGCTGCCTCGAACACCCCGCGCCGCCGCAGTTCGGCACGCAGCGCGAACAGCACGTAGAACATCACGCCGACGCCCGCCAGGTTCTTGCTCGGGAAGCCACAGCCCGGCTGGTTGGGATTGACGATGCAGGCTGCCTGCGGCAGATGCGCCGCCGGCAGGTGATGGTCGGTCACCAGGACCTCGATGCCAAGTCGGTTGGCCGTCTCGACGCCCTCGATGCTCGCGATGCCGTTGTCGACGGTGATGATGATATCGGGCCGCTGCTCGGCCTGCGCTAGCGCGACGATCTCGGGCGTGAGGCCGTAGCCGTACTCGAAGCGGTTGGGGACGATGTAGTCGACCTGGCGCGCGCCGAGCATGCGCAGTCCGCGCAATCCCACCGCACAGGCCGTCGCGCCGTCGCAGTCGTAGTCGGCGACGATGCACAGGCGTCGATCGGCCGCGATAGCATCGGCCAGGAAGCGCGCGGCACGATCGGCATGCAGCAGCAGCGTCGCCGGCAGGAGCCGCGCGAGATCGGCCTCCAGCTCGCCCGGATGCTTGACGCCGCGCGACGCGTACAGCCGCGCGAAGAACGGCGCGATGCCAGCCGCGACCAGCGCATCGTGCGCGGCGCCGTCCACCACGCGTTGCGCGAGCTTCACGCGGCACTTCCTTCGCCGAAGAGTTCGGCAAGAGCCGGCGCGCGCTGCCAGTCGCGCCAGAAGCGACCGAGATCGCGTCGCCCGAAGCGCAGGATCTTCGCGCCGTCGCGTCCGCACAGGAACAGCGTCACCGCACCCACCGAGCCGGTGGCCTGCAGGCGCAGAACTTCCACAAGCCGTCCTTCGAACAGCGCGAGCTGTTCGCGCCAGCCACTCCAGTCCTCGTGACGCGCCGGGGCGATGAAGCCGTCGAAGCTCTCCAGCGATCGTCGTGCATCGGGCGCAATCGCCAGCGCCGTCAGCAACGTCAGGGACGAATCGATCGCCGCGTACTGCGGCATCGCCGGGCGCTGCGCGCCGTTACCGGACAGCCAGAGCGTGTTGATGGTGGGCTTGCCGAGCGCGTCGCGCGCTTCGTTCACCGGATCACCGAACCACATCATCTGGATCTCGTTGACGCAGCGACGCCACGACAGCGCAGCCGCGGGGTCACCCTGTGCATCCGGCGCGCGCGGCTGCCATGCCGCGACGTTGTCGCCGATCGCCCTGTCGATGGCGGCCGCCGACAAAGGCGCCTCGTCGTCGCGCAGCAGCATCCAGTGCCTGAGCGTCGCAGGCTCGATCGGCGCGAGCCGCCAGCCCGCTTCGGCCAGCACCGGCGCGATTGCCGCTGCCAGCGTACGTGCCTCGGCGATCGTCACGTCCAGGTCATGGGGATCGTCGAGCCGAAGGTGATCGTTGGCGACCTTGAAGTGGGCCGGCTCGGCGAGGAAGCGTCGCCCATCGGCCGATGGCGCGAGGCCGCAGGCCATCGCCCACAGTTCGGCGACGTTGCTCTCAACCCCAAAGATCATCGCCTGCCACGCGGTCGGCGATGCATGCGGCGGCAACTCGAAGGCCTCGATCGAGCCTGCTCGTGACGCGATACGCGCGAGCGCGGGCAAGGTCTGGTCACGCAGAAGTTCGGACGCGAGCGAGGGGTCGACGAGGGCGGACGGAACCAGGAAATCGAGATCGAGCATGCCGCCCGAGTTTATCGCCATTCCCATCGACATTGCCTGGGCGGCCAGCGAGGCCGTCGGTGCGGTAAGCGGCGCAGACGATTGTGGAAAACCGCTGTGGCACACTGCGCCTCCCCGAATTTCCCGCTGGCGCAACGCCTTCGATCCCACTTCGAAACGCGTATGTCGCCGGCAAAAACCCTTGAATCTTCCCTTCGAATGGCAAGTCGGCCTGCGCTACACGCGTGCCGGCAAGCGCCGCGGCGAAGTCGATACCGGCGGCAAGTCCGGTGACGGCTTCGTGTCCTTCATCGCCGCCATCTCGATGGCCGGTATCGCGCTCGGCGTCGCGGCGCTGATCGTCGTCCTGTCGGTCATGAACGGCTTCCAGAAGGAAGTGCGCGATCGCATGCTGTCAGTACTCGCGCACGTCGAAGTATTCAACCCCGAGAACGGCATCAAGGACTGGAAGGCGCTCGCCGACGAGGCGCGTCGCGTGCCCGAAGTGCGCGAGGCCGCACCTTACGTGCAGGGTCAGGCGATGATCATCCGCGACGGCATCGCGCGCGGCGTGCTGGTCCGCGGCGTCGAGCCACTCGACGAAGCCAAGGTCTCCGACATCGCGACCGAGATGCGCGCCGGCAAGCTCACCGACCTGACGTCGGGCGACTTCAACATCGTGCTCGGCTCCGAGCTCGCGAAGACCTACGGCGTGCGGGTTGGCGACAAGATCTCGGTGCTGGTCCCCGACACCAGCGCAACGCTGGCCGGCGTGATCCCGCGGCAGAAGGCCTTCAACGTCGTCGGCGTGTTCGAGAGCGGCCACTACGAATACGACAGCTCTCTAGCGTTGATCAACATCGACGACGCCGAAAAGCTCTATCGCCTGAGCAACTACACCGGCATCCGCCTCAAGCTGGCCGACATGCAGACCGCGCCCGAGGTGGCTCGCAAGCTGGTGAACAGCATCGATCAGGACGTACTGGTGCGCGACTGGACGACGCAGAACCGCAGCTGGTTCGCGGCCGTGCAGCTCGAAAAACGGATGATGTTCATCATCCTGGCGCTGATCATCGCGGTCGCCGCGTTCAACCTTGTGTCGTCGCTGGTGATGAGCGTTCGCGACAAGGAGGCGGACATCGCAATCCTCCGCACGCTCGGCGCGGCGCCGCGCTCGGTGCTGGCGATCTTCGTCGTGCAGGGCGCGCTGATTGGACTGCTCGGCTGCCTGATCGGCGTGGTGCTCGGCGTGCTCCTGGCCATGAACGTCGGGCACATCGTGACGACCATCGAACAGGTCTTCCACCTGCAGTTCCTGCCGCAGAACATCTACTTCGTCAGCGAGCTGCCGTCGGACCTGCAGATCTCCGACGTGATCGCGATCGGCTGCGTGTCGGTGGTGCTGTCGCTCGTCGCGACGCTGTACCCGAGCTGGCGCGCGGCGCGCATCGAGCCGGCCCAGGCGCTGCGGTATGAGTGACGCCGTGGCCGTGTTGAAAAGCGACCGGCTCGCGAAGTCGTTCGGGCACGGCGAGACGGCCGTGCACGTCCTGCGCGACGTGACGCTGACGATCGCCGCGGCGGAGACCGTCGCGATCGTCGGAGCGTCGGGCTCGGGCAAGAGCACGCTGCTGCATCTGCTCGGCGGGCTGGACATACCGACTTCGGGCAGCGTGGCGATCGACGGCCACGACTTCTCGTCGCTGTCCGAAGTGGCGCGCGGCACCGTGCGCAACCACCGTCTCGGCTTCGTCTATCAGTTCCATCACCTGCTGCCGGAGTTCAGCGCGCTCGACAACGTGGCGATGCCGCTGCGCATCCGCCGCCAGTCGACCGACGAGGCCCGCAAGGCCGCCTCGGAGATGCTGTCGCGCGTGGGCCTTTCGCATCGCCTCCATCACCGGCCCGGCGAGCTGTCGGGCGGCGAACGTCAGCGCGCGGCGCTGGCCCGCGCACTGGTCACGCGACCGGCCTGCGTGCTGGCCGACGAACCGACCGGCAACCTCGACCGCGGCACGGCCGCCGAGGTGTTCGCACTGATGATGGAGTTGAACGTGAACTTCGGGACCAGCTTCGTCGTGGTGACGCACGACCTGGGGCTGGCGGAGAAGATGGGGCGTACGTTGACGTTGACGGATGGGGTGCTGGGCGAAGGTTGATCGCCAGCGATCAAGATCCGCTACCGCCAGTGGTGAAGCGGAGATGCCGGCGAGCCACAGGCGCGAGTCCAGACGCGTGCCGTCCACGTAGTGCGATCGAGGGCCATATTCCTGGGCCTTGCAGCCCTCTCTGGTCGCGACCCACGCAGAGCCCGCGCCGGCATCGAAACCGATGATGAAAGCTGACTGCTGTTGTTCCACGACGGAAGCCAGCGGTAGGTATTCGGGGTCGCGCGCGTTGCCCTTCGATGTCGACGCATGAAGCGAGCCGGTTAGCACGACCAGTGTGTAGTCGCGTCGAAATAGCGCCGTCGACAAGACGCGGTCGGCCATCCCGCGATCGCGCAGCCTCCCGTACAGAAGCTTGTCCGCGGTGCTCGCTGGCGAAATATCAGTTCCGAGCGCCGGCACGTCAGCGCCGTTCGGCGCGTCGATCGCGAGCAGTCCGACGCGCTGTTCGCTCGCTCTCAATTGCCGGACCTAATCGATCAGCGACAGCATCGCCGCACCGGTCTGGCCGTACTGGCATTTGGATCGCCAGAATCGGCGGCGGGTCAGTTCAGCGCGGTCCTGATCTGATCCGACAGATCCAACGTAGCGATTGAGCGGACCTTGCTCGTCACCGTTCATCTCGACGCCGAGGATGACTCCCTTTCCGGCGCGGACCAGGGCGCAGACGAGGCCCTCGACGAAGTGTGAGATTTCCTGAGTCCCGTGCGTCTCGCCGACAACGATGATCTGAGCCCCGATCGTCGACACGTCGACCTGGGTCTGCGGCACGCAATCCGGTTCTGCAGCTTTCGCGACGAGGCACGTCGAACACACGATTGCAACCAAGGTTCGGGCAAGCAGATGCATCGGGTCTGTCTCCATAGTCAAAGCCGCGGGCTAAAGATACGCGCCGGAGGACAGTCAACGCACCTTCCCGAGATCACTTGGCGGCAGGCACCGGAATGCGCACGGGCGGCGATGGCGTGAGGCGGTCGATATGGACGGCCGCATCGATCTTCGTGCCGGCGACGAACAGATTGCCTGCCTGGATGGGTCGCTGCCTGCTGCCGCCACCGGGTCCGGCAGTCCAGAATTCACCGCCGCCCGAGTGGATCCCGATGGTGAACACCGGCATCTGGCCCGCGACGACCTGCCCCATCGGCAGGTACGACATGAAGTTAGGATCGTTCGACGTGTACGGCACCGTCGACGTGTGCGAGTAGCCCGCCAGCACGACGACGACATAGCGCCGATACAGGATCGCCGCGTACATGATGCTGTTGGCCATGTCGACGTCGCTGAGGCGGTTCTGCAACGCGTTGTCCGCCGGCGTGAGGCGGACCTTGTCGGGCTCCTCCATCGGCACTTCGAGATTGTCGGCACGGCGAAACGCGAGCACCCCTACGCGCTGGCCGGTCTGGCGCAGCGTGCGGATCGACTCCACGAGCTCGAACATCGCGGCGCTGCCGCGTCCGTCCGAATAGGTGCCCCAGGTGCGGCTCTTGAGCAGGATCTTGCGATCGTTCGCGGTGCCGGCCGAACGCATGTAGCGGTTCAACGCGTCCTGTTCGTCGCCATCCTGCTCGACCGCCAGGACCACCGACTTGCCCGCCTTCAGCAGGCTGCACACCAGCTCGCCGGTGTAGCGCGGCAGCTCGTTGGTACCGTGCGCCTCGCCGACCAGGATGACCTGCGGCTCGATCTTCGTCACGTCGACCTGGGTTTGCGCGGTGCATTCTGGCGGCGCTGCCATGGCTTGTGAAGCCACGCAGAACGAGGCAACCGCGCTGGCGAGGACATGCTTGCGGAAGGACATGACAGACGTTCGTGGAAGCGAAAGCGAAAGCGTAGTTCATTGCGACGATGAACGGCCTCGCCATCAATGCGAGAATCCTCGCATGTTGCGACAGCCCTTCATCATCGATACGCACTGCCACCTCGACGCCGCGGAATTCGATCGCGATCGCGAGGTCGTGCAGGGCAACGCGGTCACGCAGGGCATCGGCGCGATCGTCATCCCGGCCATCGCAGTGTCCAACTTCGACATCGTCACGCGGCTCGCCCATGCCACGCAGGGCGGCTGCTATGCGCTCGGCATCCATCCGCTGCTCACACCGAGGGCGAGCGAAGACGACGTCGCAACCTTGCGTGCCGCGGTGGCCGTTGCCATCGACGACCCGCGCTTCGTCGCCATCGGCGAGATCGGCCTCGACCTGTTCGTGCCGTCGCTGACGACGCCCGAAGCGATCGAACGCCAGACCTGGTTCTTCGACGAACAGCTCAAGGTGGCGCGCGACTTCGACCTGCCCGTACTGCTGCACGTCAGACGCGCGCAGGACCAGGTGCTTGCAGGGCTGCGCCGCGTCCGCCGGAATGGCGCCGAGAAAACGGCGACCGGCATCGCCCATGCCTTCAACGGCAGCCGGCAACAGGCCGACCAATACGTCGCGCTCGGCTTTCGACTGGGCTTCGGCGGCGCGTCGACCTTCAAACGCGCGCTGCGCATCCGCGCACTCGCGAGCGACCTGCCCGACGAAGCCATCGTGCTCGAGACCGATGCGCCGGACATCGCGCCGGCATGGGTGCGGGGACCGGACGGGCACGCGGGTCGCAATGCGCCGGCGGAGCTGGCGCGCATCGCGGGAGAGATCGCCACGTTGCGCGGCACGACGCTCGATGCGCTCGCCCAGCAGACCACGCGCAATGCGCTCGCGGTCCTGCCGCGCCTCGATACGATGCTGCAGTCGACTGGCGCGCACGCGATGCAAGCCTCGGCAGCTCAGTCGCAATCGCAATCGCATTGATCTTCAACACGATGGCCCATGCGACTCGCCTGCATCGCATTCGTCGCGGGCGCCTGGTGGCTGCAGCAGCAGGCTGATCTGCCTGACGGGAGGCTTGCCGTCGCGAGTGCGATCGGCGCCTTGCTGGTGGCGGTGTGCACCATGCGATGGGCACTGCGACGCAGGCGTTCGTCTCCAACCGCGGTCGGCCTCGCGTCGTCGTCGCATGCGACGAGCCGAAGCGTCATGGTGCGCATCGTCGGTCATGCGCTCGCCACGGGCTGCCTCTTCATCTTCGGCTTCGTTCACGCGTCATGGCGGGCCGAGCTTCGACTCGCCGAAGCCCTGCCTCACGATCTGGAGGGTCGCGACGTCATCATCGTGGGCACGGTGTCGGCGCTGCCCGGCAGCGACGCTCGAGGCGTGCGCTTCCCGTTCACCGTGGAGTCCGTCGTCACGCGCGATGGCGCGGGTCGACCGCTACCCTTACCGACGCACCTGTCGCTCGGCTGGTATCGGCCCCGCAGCGGCGGCGCGGCCGCCGATGGTCCGGTACCGGACCTCCAGCCGGGCCAGCGCTGGCGACTGACGGTCCGCCTCAAGCGGCCGCACGGCAGCGCGAATCCGTCCGGCTTCGACTACGAATACTGGCTGCTCGAGGAAGGGCTGCGGGCCACCGGCTCGGTCCGACCCGGAGCAGACCTCGCGGCGGACCCGGACGCGGACGCCTCCGACGAGGACCCGCTGCCGCCCGATCCGCCCGCGTCGACGCGCAAGACGAGCGAGTTCGTCTGGACCATCGGCCACGTCATCGAGCGGGTGCGCGCGAAGCTGCGCGATCGGGTCCTGACCGCGCTGGCCGACGGCCGTCCGATCGCCGAGAGCGCGCCTTACGCCGGAGTCATCGTGGCGTTGATCGTCGGCGACCAGCGCGCCATCGCGCAGTCGGACTGGATCGTCTTCAACCGGACCGGCATCGGCCATCTCGTCTCGATCTCGGGCCTGCACGTCAGTATGCTGGCCGCGCTCGGCGCGTGGCTCGTATTCGCGTGGTGGCGACGTCATCCGGCGTGGTGCGGACGACTGCCGGCACACCAGGCAGCCGCCGCCGCGGGTACGCTGGTCGCCCTGCTCTACTGCCTGCTGGCCGGCTTCGGCGTGCCCGCGCAACGCACGCTGTACATGATCGGCATCGTCGCGCTCGCGCTCTGGACCCGTCGCATCGGGTCGGTATCGCGCGTGCTGTGCGTGGCGCTCGCGGTCGTCGTGGCGATCGATCCGTGGGCCGTGATGGGCTCGGGCTTCTGGCTGTCTTTCATGGCGGTCGCGTCGATCTTCTATGTGACGTCGGGCCGCCTCGATCTAGCGACCGCGGACGACACGCGCCTGCGCCGCATCGGACAAGCGATGCGAGTGGCAGCCCGCGTGCAGTGGGCCGTGACGCTGGCGCTCACGCCGCTGACGCTGTTGTTCTTCTACCAGGTGTCGCTGATCAGTCCGATCGCGAACGCGGTCGCGATCCCGCTCGTCAGCTTCGTCGTCACGCCACTCGCGCTCGCAGGCGCGGTGCTGCCGACGCTGGTCGGGACGTGGCTGCTGCATCTCGCGCACGGACTGGTCGCGCTGCTGGCGGCCTGGCTGCAATGGCTGAGTGCGACGCCGATCGCGATCTGGTCGGGCGCGGCGCCGGGCCCATGGGCTTTCGTCGCCGCGATGATCGGCGTGGCCTGGTGGCTGGCACCGCGCGGCATCCCGCTGCGCTGGACCGGCGTGCTGTGGATGGTGCCGCTGTTCGCGTGGCCATTGGATCGACCCGCGGCCGGCGAGGTCCGCCTCACCGCGCTCGACATCGGGCAGGGCACGTCGGTGCTGGTCGAGACGCACGCCACCAACATGCTCTACGACACCGGCCCGTCGTACTCGCCCGACAACGACGCGGGGAATCGCATCATCGTGCCGTTCCTGCGCGCCCGCGGCATCGCGAGGCTGGACACGATGGTGGTCTCGCACAACGACAACGACCACTCGGGCGGTGCGCTGTCGGTCTTGCAGGCCCTCGCGGTCGCAGAGGTCCGCAGTTCACTCGCATTCGAGAGTCCGATCGTGCGCGCGTCGCCGGATCACGTTCGTTGCGAGTCCGGTCAGTCGTGGGCCAGCGACGGCGTGCGCTTCGACCTTCTCGGGCCGCCGCCGGACGTCTACCTGCCGCGCGAAGGCAAGGCACTCGCGAAACCGAACGCACGCAGTTGCGTGCTGCGCGTCGAAGCGCAGGGTCGCGCCATGCTGCTGACCGCCGACATCGAGAAGTCGCAGGAGACCGCGATCGTCGAACGCCATCGTGAGCGCATCGCGGCCGATGCCATGCTGGTCCCGCATCACGGTAGCCGCACCTCGTCGACCGCCGTCTTCCTGGACGCCGTCCATCCCAAGCTCGCAATCGTACAGGCCGGCTACCTCAACCGCTTCGGCCATCCGCGACCCGACGTGCTCGCCCGCTATGCCGCGCGCGACATCGACGTGCTGCGCAACGATCGCGACGGCGCCATCACGGTGACGCTGCGACGCGACGGGATCGAGGTCGATCGCTATCGCACGAGCCATCGACGCTACTGGTACGACCGCTAGCCTCGCCTTCAAACGAAAACGGGGCGCACGTCCCGCGACGTACGCCCCGTCGATCGACCGAAACCGATCAGCGACGCTGGCGACGCATCGCGAGGCCGATGCCGAGCAGGCCGAGCGACAGCAGCGCGATAGTCGACGGCTCCGGCACCTGCGCGATTGCGATGTCGCGGATCAGCAACCCGCTCGCGAAGCTGCCCACCAGCGAAACGGCGCCGCTCGCGAGGTTGATGGCGTAGAAGCCGTAGCCGCCCACGTCCGAACCCAGCGATGCGAAGACCTGGTTACCGAAGAAGAAGATGTCGAAGCCGACGTTGGCCGACGTGGCCACGCCGAGCGCATCGACCGTGTTCAGAAGGCCGTTGTTCGGGGGCACCTGGGTCGTCAGGATGCCGAGCGTCGAGTCGATGTCGTACAGCGTCGTCGTAGTCGCGCCCGCGAAGCTGTTGGTGTACGCAGCGTCCGCGATGTTCGGGTTCGCGCCGGCGTTCGCATCGCCTGCAGCGAAGGCCAGGTTGGTGTCGGTCGCTGCAAGGCTGCCGTCGTTCGGGTTGAGTCGCAGGTTCTGGTCGTTGGTCGTGACCGCGCGGATGCGATCGACCGTCGGATTGAAGTCGATATCGCCGACGCTGCCGTTCAGCGGGAACGCGCCCGCGCCGCCGACGGAATTGGCGACACCCGAGGTCAGGTTGATGGTGTGGACGCGGCTGTCCGACGACACGCCGTCAAGCTGGCCGGTGGCGGGACGGAAGTCGATGTCGATCAGCGACGCGCCTGCGTTCAGGCCCGAGACCAAGCCTATGTGCGGATGGCTTCGGGCGCGGCGCTGTCGAAGCCGACCAGCGAACCCGTGCTGGTAGGCCGTAGACCGCGACTGCGTGCGCCTGCGACGTGAGACCGATGGCGATGACGCCGGCGGCGAAAAGGAATCGTGCGAGTTTCATGAAAAGCTTCTGGACGTGGAATCGAGAACGACAGACGGAATGCCGCGTCACGTACAACGGCGCCCATCGAGGATCTGGATTCACCAAGTCGCGAGCCGCTTGAAATTCCGTCGGCTGGACTCCGGTCATCGTCATCGCTCCGGGCCGTGGACGCGAGAGATCCGGGGGAGCACGCGATGGGAAACTGAACGCGACTTTGCGCAAGTCGCGTGCTGCATGACGCAAGGTCTTGCAGGCACAGGCTTTGCGGTCGGCTCAGTCCGCGTGATCGTGGACGGGCTATAAACCTGGTCGACAGATCGACCGCTGGCTCAGGCTGCGAGCGGCCCCGGTCGCGGGTTGCGTCGACTCCAGATCAGGATGCCGATGCCGAACGCGATCATCGGGAGCGACAGCCACTGGCCCATCGACAGTCCGCCGGCGAGCAGCCCGAGGAAGTCGTCGGGTTCGCGCGTGAACTCGACGCAGAAGCGCGCGATGCCGTAACCGATCAGGAACACGCCGGACACGGCACCGGCGGGACGCGGACGGCGTGCGAACCACCACACCAGGATGAACAGCAGGACGCCTTCGCCCAGAACTTCGTAGAGCTGCGACGGATGCCGCGGCAACGCGTCGTGCTGCGGGAAGACCATCGCCCAAGGCACGTCGGTCGGGCGGCCCCACAGTTCGCCGTTGATGAAGTTTCCCATCCGCCCCGCAGCGAGGCCGGTCGGCACCAGCGGCGCGACGAAGTCGGCGATGGTCCAGAACGTGAAGCCGCGCCTCCTCGCGAAAATCAGCATGGCGACGATGACCCCGATCAATCCGCCATGGAACGCCATGCCGCCTTCCCAGACCTTGAACAGGTCGAGCGGATGCTGGAGGTAGTGGCCGGCCTTGTAGAACAGCACGTAGCCGAGACGCCCGCCGACGATGGTGCCAAGCATGCCGAAGAACAGCAGGTCGTCGAGGTCGCGCGCCGTCAGCTTCGTCAGGCCGCGCGCGATGCGCCAGCGCCCGAGCACGAGGACGAGCGTGAACGCGAGCAGATACATGAGGCCGTACCAGCGGACGGCGAGCGGTCCGATCTGGAAGGCGATCGGGTCGAATTGCGGATGGACGAGCATGAGGAGTCGCCTCGACGAGGCGGCGTAGCGGTCGGATAAGATCACGAGTGTAGCGAGGCATCCGCGGAGGCAGTCCGCTCGCGGTGGTCGCGCGGCCTCGCTGCCGCAGCCAAACCCACAAAATCCCGAGGAGTTCCAAGTGGCGCACAACGAACGATCGAAACACGTGACCGCGGGCGACGTGCGCGCCCCGAATCGCGCGATGTACTACCCGATGGGCTACACGCGTGCCGACTTCGACAAGCCGATGATCGGCGTCGCCAACGGCCACTCGACCATCACGCCGTGCAACGCCGGCTTGCAGAAGCTCGCGGACGCAGCGATCGATGCGCTCGAAGCGGCCGGCGCCAAGGCCCAGGTGTTCGGCACGCCGACCGTGTCCGACGCGGTCGCGATGGGCACCGAAGGCATGAAGTACTCGCTGGTCTCGCGCGAGGTCATCGCCGACTGCATCGAGGTCGCGGTGATGGGCCAGTGGATGGACGGCTGCGTGGTGATCGGCGGCTGCGACAAGAACATGCCGGGCGGCATGATCGCGATGGCGCGCACCAACGTGCCGTCGATCTACGTCTACGGCGGCACCATCAAGCCGGGACATCACGCGGGCAAGGACCTGACCATCGTGTCGGTGTTCGAGGCGGTGGGCCAGCTGACGGCGGGCACGCTGTCACGTGCCGACTTCGATGCCATCGAGGAGAAGGCCTGCCCGTCGGCGGGCTCGTGCGGCGGCATGTTTACAGCCAACACCATGAGCTCGTCGTTCGAGGCGCTCGGCATGTCGCTGATGGGCTCGTCGTCGATGGCGAACCCCGACAGCGAGAAGACCGACTCCGCCGCCGAGTCGGCACGCGTGCTGGTCGAGGCCGTCAAGGCCGGTCGCAAGCCGCGCGACATCATCACGCGCAAGTCGATCGAGAACGCGGTGTCGGTGATCATGGCCACTGGCGGGTCGACCAACGCGGTGCTGCACTTCCTCGCGATCGCGCACGCCGCGGAAGTCGAATGGACCATCGACGACTTCGAGCGCATCCGCCAGCGTGTGCCCGTGCTGTGCGATCTCAAGCCGTCGGGCAAGTACGTCGCGACCGACCTGCACCGGGTCGGCGGCGTGCCGCAGGTGATGAAGATGTTGCTCGAGGCCGGACTGCTTCACGGCGACTGCATGACCATCACCGGACGGACCATTGCCGAAGAGCTTGCTGATATCCCGGCCAAGCCGAGCGCCGACCAGGACGTGATCCGGCCGATGGACCGGCCCATGTACGAGCACGGCCATCTCGCGATCCTGCGCGGCAACCTGTCGCCCGAGGGCTGCGTCGCGAAGATCACCGGCCTGAAGAATCCGGTGATGACCGGCCCGGCGCGCGTGTTCGATTCGGAAGACGAAGCGATGACCGCGATCATGGCCAAGCGCATCGTGGCTGGCGACATCGTGGTGATCCGCTACGAAGGTCCGCGCGGCGGTCCGGGCATGCGCGAGATGCTCGCGCCGACCGGGGCGCTGGTCGGTCAGGGACTCGGTGAATCGGTCGGCCTGATCACCGACGGTCGCTTCTCGGGAGGGACCTGGGGGATGGTCGTCGGCCATGTGTCGCCCGAGGCGTTCGTGGGCGGTGCCATCGGACTGATCGAGGAAGGTGACTCGGTGACGATCGACGCGCACCGCCTGCTGCTGCAACTGAATGTGGACGATGCGGTGATCGAAGACCGTCGGTCGCGCTGGACAGCGCCGGCGCCGCGCTACACGCGCGGGGTATTGGCCAAGTTCGCGAAGCTCGCGTCGACGGCGAGCCGTGGCGCGATCACGGACGGCTGAAGAGGGAGCCGCAAGCGTTAGCGCTTGCGGACCTGGCGCGCGCCGACGGCCTTCTTGATCCGGTCTTCCTTGACCTTCTCGATGTCGTCGTGCGCCTTCTTCTTGTCGAAGCCGAAATAAGGCTCGATCACCTCGAACCACGCCAGCGCGAGGCCGAACGGCAAGAGGACGATCCACCAGGACCAATGTCCGACGGGACCTAAATCGAACCACTTCATCAACAGCAGCAAGACCCCGATTGCCAGGAACCACATGGCCGTCCCTCCGAAAATCGAACATCGAATATATACGAGGCGTTCGCTGTTTGATCGCCGGTCTGTGTGTTGTGCGACACGCGCTGCCGCGGAAGCAACGCTTGTCGATCGGATTGACTCGACGATGAACCGACCGTCCACCATTCGTCACATCGTTATCGGCAGTCGCCGCGAAAAGTCAAAGGGCCGATGGCGTGAAGCCGTGCGCGCCGGCTTCACGGCTTTCGCCTTGCTCGGGTGCTTCGCCTCCGCCGCGCGGGCCGACGACGCCGACTTCGTGAAATCGAAGAAGTGCATGGTGTGCCACGCGATCGACGAGAAACGGGTCGGGCCACCGTTCAAGGCCATCGCCGCTCGCTATGCGAACGAGCCCGGCGCCGAAGCGCGGCTCACGAACAAGATCCGGGTCGGCGGCTCCGGGGCTTGGGGCATCCTGCCGATGCCGGCCAGTGACTCAGTCAGCGACGCGGATGCCAAACGGCTCGCCCACTGGGTCCTGATGCAAAAGTAGCGTCTCCCGATCAACCCTTACTATCGCGATTGACGTCATGCGCCCTTGCATCACCCACCCGATCTCCGCGCTCGTCCTCTCGATCGCCAGCGCCGCGACAGTCGCTGCGCCACCCCGACCCCTGGTAGCGAACCACCCGCTGATCGGCCAGTGGACAGGGACGCCGACCGGCAACGGTTGCAGCGAGACTTACGACGTGCGAGCGAACGGCACCACCCTGGTCACCAGCGGCGACGAAGTGACGGAGAGCGCGATCGACGTCGGCGACAAGCCCGATGCGCGCGGCGCGTATCGCTGGGTCGACAAGGTCGTGAAGTCCAACGGCAAGAAGGACTGTGGCGACGCGGTCACGCCGATCGGTGACGTCGTCACGATCTACATCCGCTTCGACCCGACCGGCGACAAGATGGCGATCTGCGTGGACGCCGAGACCAAGCAATGCGTCGGACCCTACCTGCGCGTGCGTCCCAAAGGTGAGGGCAGCACCCGTCTCTGAACCACGGCGGCGGCGCTCAAAAAAAACCGCCCCGAAAGGCGGCTTCCTGATGCAGGAGCGGAAGTTCAGCGAACGACTTCCAGGACTTCCTTCTTTCCTGCCTTGTACGTGTAGAGCGTCATCGCGCCGTTCTTGATGTCCCCCTTGTCGTCGAACGAGATGTGGCCCGTCACGCCGTCGTACTCTTCCTTGGCCAACACCGGCAGGTAAACCGCCGGATCCGACGAGTTGGCCTTGACCATCGCATCGGCCATGACCATCACGGCGTCATAGACGTACGGTGCGTAGATCTCGACGTCGACGCCAAACTTCTTCTTGAAATTGGCCTTGAACTCTTCCATCGGCGCTTCCTTGCCCTTCGGGATGCCACCGGCTTCCGCGCAGATCACGTTGCCGTCGGTCATGCCGTCGCCGGCGAGGTCCTTGAGCGAGGTGGAGCAGATGCCGTCGCCGCCCATGAACTTCGAAGCGATGCCGAGCTGCTTCATCTGACGCAGCATCGGGCCAGCCTGTGCGTCCATGCCGCCGTAGAACACGACGTCGGGCTTCTTGCCCTTGACATTGGTCAAGATGGCCTGGAAGTCGGTGGCCTTGTCATTGGTGTGCTCGGTCGCGACGACCTTGGCTCCGGCTTTTTCCGCACCCTTCTTGAACTCGGTCGCGATGCCTTCACCGTACGCCGACTTGTCGTCGATCAGCGCGACGCTCTTGCCCTTGAGCGTGTCGGCGGCGTACTTGCCGAGGACGCTACCGATCTGCGCGTCGTTGGCGCAGACTCGGAAGGCCGTCTTGAAGCCCTGCATCGTGTAGGTCGGGTTGGTGGCGGACGGCGAGATCTGCGGGATGCCGGCAGCCGAGTAGATCTTGGAGGCCGGGATGGTCGTGCCGGAGTTGAGGTGACCGATCACGCCGTTCACCTTGGCATCGACCAGCTTCTGCGCGACCGAGGCGCCCTGCTCGGGAACCGCACCGTCGTCTTCCTTGAGCAGTTCGAACTTGACCTTCTTGCCGTCGATCATCACGCCCTTGGCGTTGAGTTCGTCGATCGCCATCACGGCGCCGTTCTCGTTGTCCTTGCCCAGGTGAGCCTGCGCACCCGAAATCGGCGCGACGTGGCCGATCTTGACCACCATCTCGGCGGCCGCAGGCGCGGCGGCAACCGGTGCCGGCGTCACGACCGGTGCGGCTTCTTCCTTCTTGCCGCAACCGGCGATCGAGACAGCCAGCAGCGAAGCGACGAGCAAAGTCTTTTTCATGTGTTCTTCCTAGGGAGATGAGCGCGCGATTCATGCGCGTGGCGTTAACCGTGATTCAGAGTCAGCGAGCGGGGAGCCATGCAAGGCCGGGGTCCCGATCTCCACAAACATGCGGCCGCAGGAAGTTACACGAAACGCCGAAGAACGAATAGTCGTTGTTGCCCATCGGGACCGCCGATCGTCTGGCGTCGGATTCATGCAACTGCCCGCAACCGGATTTGACGGCAACGGCCGGCACCGCTGCAATACGTGCGAGTTCGCGCGTCGGCCATTTCCCCGCAAGTACACTTCAACGCCATGCGATTCGACTTCTCTCTCTCTCCCTTCCCGCGTCCCGCGCTGCGCTCGGCGATCGACGCGATGACCCGCCCGCCCGAAGCCGACTGCGTCGCGGCGCTGCTCGAACCGGCGGCACTCGACGCGACCTCGCTCGCACGCGTCTCGACCGATGCGGCGCGACTGGTCGAGACGTTGCGCAACAAGCGCGTCAAGGCCGGCGGCGTCGATGCGCTGATGCGCGAGTTCTCCCTGTCGTCCGACGAAGGCGTCGCGCTGATGTGTCTCGCGGAGGCCCTGTTGCGGATTCCCGACGCGGGTACGCGCGACGCCTTGATCCGCGACAAGATCGGCGGCGGCGACTGGCACGCGCACGTGGGCCAGAGTCCGTCGCTGTTCGTCAACGCGGCGGCGTGGGGTCTCGTCGTCACCGGTCGGCTGGTCTCGACCCACAGCGCCCGCGGCCTGTCGGCGTCGCTGACGCGGATCGTCGCGCGGGGCGGCGAACCGCTGATCCGCAAGGGCGTGGACCTCGCGATGCGCATGCTCGGCCGCCAGTTCGTGACCGGCGAGACGATCGAGGACGCGATCGACAATGGCCGCAACAACCTGCGGCGCGGCTATCGCTATTCGTACGACATGCTTGGGGAGGCCGCGCTGACGAAGGTCGACGCGGTGCGCTACCTGGCGTCGTATCGGCATGCGATCGAAGCCATCGGCCAGTCGGCTGGCGCACAGGATCCGGGCCGGGGCAGCGACGTTCGCAAGCGCCCGGGCATCTCGATCAAGCTGTCGGCGCTGCATCCGCGCTACAGCCGCGCGACCCGCGACCGCGTCATGCGCGAGCTGCTGCCGGTCGTGAAGGAGCTCGCGCTGTCGGCGCGACGTCACGACATCGGGCTGAACATCGACGCCGAGGAGTCGGAGCGCCTCGACCTCTCGCTCGACCTGCTCGAAGCGCTGGCCGAGGACAGCGACCTCGACGGATGGAACGGCCTCGGCTTCGTGATCCAGGCGTACCAGAAACGTGCACCCGCGGTGATCACCTTCGTCGCCGACCTGTCGCGCCGCACGCGTGCACGCGCCGGACGCAGCGTCATGGTCCGCCTCGTCAAGGGTGCGTACTGGGACTCCGAGATCAAGCGCGCGCAGGTCGAGGGTCAGAGCGGCTATCCGGTCTACACGCGCAAGTCGCACACCGACGTCGCGTACCAGGCGTGCGCGCGGATGCTGCTCGAAGCGGCCGACGCGATCTATCCGCAGTTCGCGACCCACAACGCGTACACGCTCGCGTGGGTCCGCGAGACCGCGCGCGGCCTCGGCGTGTCCGAGAGCGACTACGAGTTCCAGTGCCTGCACGGCATGGGCGAGACGCTGTACGACCAGGTCGTGACGGACTCGACGCCCTTGTCCTGTCGCGTCTACGCGCCGGTCGGCAGCCACGAGACGCTGCTCGCGTACCTCGTGCGCCGGCTGCTCGAGAACGGCGCCAACACGTCGTTCGTCAACCGCATCGTCGATGCGCGCGTGCCGATCTCCGAACTGGTCGCCGATCCGCTGAAACACGTGCGCGAGACCGGCGGCACGCCACATCCGCAGATCGCCTTGCCCGCCGCGCTGTATCCGGACGGTCGCGTCAACTCGGCGGGCTTCGATGCCGCCAACGAGAGCCGGCTCGAACCGATGGCCGAGGCGCTGGCCTCGTTCGACACCTGCACGTGGGGGGCGACCGTCGGGACCACGGTGATCGTGAATCCCGCGGACCACGCCGATCGCCTCGGCGTGATCGCGAGGGTTTCCCCGGCGCAGATCGAGGCCTCGGTCGCACGCGCCGTGGCCGCAGGTGTCAGCTGGCGTGGTCGCTCTCCCGCAGATCGTGCCGCGTTGCTGATGCGCTGTGCCGACCTGCTGGAAACCCACAGCCCCGAGCTGATCGCGCTCGCGATCCGCGAGGCCGGCAAGACCTTCGGCAATGCCATCGGCGAAGTGCGCGAGGCCGTCGACTTCTGCCGCTACTACGCGCGACAGATCGAGGACGACGCGGTCGTCGCGGCTGCGGTTGCAGGCCCGCTGGTCTGCATCTCGCCGTGGAACTTCCCGCTCGCGATCTTCACGGGCCAGGTCGTCGCCGCACTCGCCGCCGGACGCTGCGTGCTCGCCAAGCCGGCCGAGCAGACGCCGCTGATCGCGGCACGCGCCGTCGCCCTCTTCCACGAGGCCGGCATCCCGCCCGACGTCTTGCAGCTCCTGCCGGGCGACGGCCTCCAGGTCGGCGCACCGCTGGTTGCGCACCCGGCCATCGGCGGCGTCCTATTCACGGGCTCGACCGAAGTCGCCCGATCGATCGCGGCCACGCTCGCGAAGCGCAGCGACGATCCGGTGCTGGTCGCGGAGACCGGGGGCCAGAACGCGTTGATCGTGGACTCGAGTGCGCTCACGGAGCAGGTCGTCAGCGACGCGTTGATCTCGGCCTTCGATTCGGCCGGTCAACGCTGCTCTGCGCTGCGCATCCTGTGCCTGCAGGACGAGATCTACGAGACGACGCTGACGATGCTGAAGGGCGCGATGGGCGAGCTCACGGTCGGCGATCCGAAGCGGCTGTCGACCGACATCGGTCCGGCGATCGACGCCGAGGCGCGCGACCGGCTCACGGCCCACATCGAGGCGATGCGCTCGCGCGGCCACCGGATCCACGCGCTGCCGCTGCCGCCCGAATGCGCCGCCGGCACCTTCATCGCACCGACGCTGATCGAGATCGACCACGTCGCCGACATCCCCGGCGAGGTCTTCGGTCCGGTGCTGCACATCCTGCGCTGGGCGTTCGGCACGCTCGACGCGCTGATCGACGCGATCGACGCGACCGGCTACGGCCTGACGATGGGGATCCACAGCCGCATCGACGAGCACATCGCCCGCGTCTCGGCGCGCGCGCACGTCGGCAGCCTCTACGTCAACCGCACGCTGATCGGCGCCACCGTCGGGGTGCAACCGTTCGGCGGTGAAGGCCTTTCGGGCACGGGCCCCAAGGCGGGCGGACCGTTCTATCTCGCGCGTCTAGACGAGGGCCGCGGCGCGCATCGCTTCAGGCCCGCACCCCGCGAGACGACGATGCTCCCCGACCCGAGTCGTCTCGATGCGCTGCGTGGGGCCATCGCCACGTGCGGCGATCTCGACGAGACGAGCCGGGCCCGGCTCGACATGCACTGCGTGCTGTGCGAGGCGGCCGCCATCGGACTCACGACGATGATGCTGCCCGGACCGACCGGCGAGACCAACACGCTCGCGCTGCGACCGCGCGACCGCATCGCCTGCCTCGCGACCGAGTCGACCGACCTGGTCCGCCAGGTGATCGCCGCGCGATCGATCGGCGTGGTGCCGGCGGCACGGGCCGATCGGCTGCCGCAGTCGCTGCGGGCCTTCGTCGAGCCCTGGGACGGCGACGTCGCGAGCCTCGACGATCTGCAGGCGCTGCTGCTGGCCGTGCCTGACAACGATCGCGCACGCACCAAACAGGCGTGCGCCGCCCGATCGGGGCCGCTCGTGGCGATCATCGTGTGGGACGAAAGCACCGAGCCCGTGCTCCAGCTGTGGCGATTGATGCGCGAATTCGCAGAGAGCGTGAACACGGCCGCCGCGGGAGGAAACGCCTCGCTGATGACGCTGACCGGAGGCTGAACGACCTTTCCGCCGGACTTCGTCCTGTAACATGCTCTCCGCTTGGGCATGGCAATTGCGTCTGCACGCCGGACGATCGCGAGTGCATTCGCACCGCGTCGTTCGAAAGGTCGAAACCGACCGCCGCGCTACCCGACCGCAGTCGTTGAATGAAGGGAGTGACCCCGCCCCCGCGCGGGACCATGGATGGAAATCCTCTTTCAGCAGATCCTCAACGGGCTCGTCGTCGGCAGCATCTACGCGCTGATCGCCCTCGGCTACACGATGGTGTACGGCATCCTCAACCTGATCAACTTCGCGCACGGCGACGTGTTGATGGTCGGGGCGCTGACCGCGTACGCGGTGGTCACCGGGCTGCACGCCGTCGCGCCCGGCATCCCCGGACCGCTGCTGCTGGTGGCGGGCCTGATCGCCGCGATCCCGGTCTGCATCATCGTCAACGTGACGATCGAGCGGGTGGCTTATCGACCGCTGCGCAACGCGCCGCGTCTCGCGCCGCTGATCACCGCGATCGGCGTGTCGATCATTCTGCAGACGCTCGCGATGATCATCTTCGGACGCAACTACAAGGTGTTCCCGCCGCTGCTGCCGAACACGGGCATCGACATCGGTGGGGCGCTGATCACGCCGACGCAGATCATGATCCTGATCGTCGCGGCGCTGATGATGATCGGCCTCGTGCTGCTGGTGGAGAAGACCAAGCTCGGTCGCGCGATGCGGGCCACCGCCGAGAATCCGCGCATCGCCAGCCTGATGGGCGTCGACTCGAATCGCGTCATCGTCGCCACGTTCGCGATCGGCGCCGCGCTGGCGGCCGTGGCCGGCGTGATGATCGCGGCCAACTATTCCATCGCCCACTTCTACATGGGCTTCATCCCCGGACTGAAGGCCTTCACCGCCGCGGTGCTCGGTGGCATCGGCAACATCTACGGCGCGATGGTCGGCGGCCTGATCCTCGGCATCGTCGAGGCGCTCGGGGCCGGCTACATCGGCGACGTCACGCACGGCTTCCTCGGCAGCGACTACCAGGACATCTTCGCGTTCATCGTGCTCATCATCGTGCTGACGCTCAGGCCCTCGGGGATCATGGGCGAACGCGTGGCGGACCGCGCATGAGCATGCAGTCTTCGTCCTCGCACGACGTGGAGATCGATCCGGCGCTGCCGCTGGGCGCGCCGAGCCCGAAGGCCTACAAGGGCATGGCGCTGCTGGTCGTCGTGCTGCTGATCGCGCCCTTCTTCGCGGCGCACGCGGGCGGCGACTCGTGGGTGCGCATCCTCGACCTCGCGCTGCTGTACATCATGTTGGCGCTGGGGCTGAACATCGTCGTGGGCTTCGCCGGCCTGCTCGACCTCGGCTACATCGCGTTCTACGCGGTCGGCGCGTACATGGCGGCGCTGCTCGCGTCGCCGCAGTTCGCGATCGTGCTGCAGTCCTTCGTCGACACCTATCCGCAACTCGGCGCGTGGCTGGTCAACCTGTTCGGCGCCAACGTGACCGCACACGGCATCCACTTGCCGGTGTGGGTGATCGTGCCGCTCGGCGCCCTGGTTGCGGGGACCTTCGGCATCATCCTCGGCGCCCCGACGCTGAAGCTGCGCGGCGACTACCTGGCGATCGTCACGCTCGGGTTTGGCGAGATCATCCGTATCTTCATGAACAACCTGAACTCGCCCGTCAACATCACCAACGGGCCGAAGGGCATCCTGAAGATCGATCCGGTCTCGATCGGCGGCGTCTCGTTCGGCGAGCCCGCGGTCATCCTCGGCTACTCGTTCTCGGTGGTGCAGCTCTATTACTTCCTGTTCCTCGCGCTGGTCGTCGTCATCGTCTTCTTCTCGCTGCGACTGCAGAACTCGCGCATCGGCCGCGCGTGGGTCGCGATCCGCGAGGACGAGGTGGCGGCCAAGGCGATGGGCATCAACACGCGCAACGTCAAGCTGCTCGCGTTCGCGATGGGCGCGTCGTTCGGCGGCGTGTCGGGCACGATGTTCGCGGCGTTCCAGGGCTTCGTGTCGCCCGAGTCGTTCGGGCTGCTGCAGTCGATCGTCGTCCTGGCGATGGTGGTGCTCGGCGGCATGGGACACATCCCCGGTGTCGTGCTCGGCGGCGTTCTGCTGGCGGCCTTCCCCGAGGTGCTGCGGCACATCGCGGTGCCGGTGCAGGAGAAGCTGTTCGGGCACGTGCTGGTCGATGCCGAGGTGATCCGCCAGCTGCTGTACGGGCTCGCGATGGTCGGTGTCATGCTGCTCAAACCGGCGGGACTGTGGCCCGCGCCCGAACACGGCAAGGGGCTCGGCGGCATCAAGGCCAAGCGCGCCGCGGCCGAAGGAGCCTGACCATGAGCGCCGTCGTTTCGGAGATTTCGGATCACCTCGCCAAGGACGTGTCGAAGGCGAAGGTGATGCTGTCGATCAAGGGTGTCAACAAGCGCTTTGGTGGCCTGCAGGCGCTGTCGGACGTGGGCGTCACGATCCGCGAAGGGATGATCTACGGATTGATCGGCCCGAACGGGGCCGGCAAGACGACCTTCTTCAACGTCATCACCGGGCTCTATCAGCCCGACTCGGGCAGCTTCGAGCTCGACGGTCATCCGTATTCGCCGTCGGCGCCGCACGAGGTCGCCAAGGCCGGCATCGCGCGGACCTTCCAGAACATCCGCCTGTTCGGCGAGATGACCGCGATCGAGAACGTCATGGTCGGGCGCCACGTGCGCACGAAGGCCGGCGTGATCGGTGCGGTGCTGCGCACGCCCAGCGCCCGACGTGAGGAACGCGAGATCCGCGAGCGTGCGATGGAGCTGCTCGAGTACGTCGGCGTCGCGAAGTACGCCGACTTCCGCGCGCGGACGCTGTCGTACGGCGACCAGCGCCGCCTCGAGATCGCGCGGGCGCTCGCGACCGAGCCGAAGCTGCTCGCGCTCGACGAACCCGCGGCCGGCATGAACGCCACCGAGAAGCTGTCGCTGCGCGACCTGCTCGACAACAT
This sequence comes from Betaproteobacteria bacterium, assembly GCA_025356395.1. GTDB lineage: Bacteria > Pseudomonadota > Gammaproteobacteria > Burkholderiales > Burkholderiaceae_D > CAHJXF01. The sequence continues at coordinate 7,285 of JANXTA010000009.1, read as the reverse complement.
CCGCGCCGACGGCAAGACCATCCTCCTGATCGAGCACGACGTGAAGCTGGTGATGGGTCTCTGCAATCGCGTGACGGTGCTCGACTACGGCAAGCCGATCGCCGAGGGCGTGCCGGCCGACGTCCAGAAGAATCCTGCGGTGATCGAGGCCTACCTGGGTGCCGGAGGAGCGCACTGATGGCCGCCGTCCTCAAGCCGGCACTCGCGGAGACGATGCTCGCGATCCAGGGGCTCAAGGTCAACTACGGCGGCATCAAGGCTGTCAAGGGCATCGACCTCGAGATCCGGGTGGGCGAGCTGGTCACGCTGATCGGCGCCAACGGCGCCGGCAAGACCACGACGCTCAAGGCCATCACCGGCCTGCTGCAACCGGCCGGCGGCGAGATCCGCTATCTCGGCGCAAGTCTCGCCGGGATGCCGACCTTCAAGCTGCTGGAACAGGGGCTGGCGATGGTCCCGGAAGGCCGTGGCGTGTTCTCGCGCATGACGATCGTCGAGAACCTCCGCATGGGCGCGTACGTGCGCACCGACGAGGCCGGGATCAAGGCCGACATCGAGCGCATGTTCGTCACCTTCCCGCGGCTGAAGGAGCGCGCCGCGCAGCTCGCCGGCACGATGTCCGGCGGTGAGCAGCAGATGCTGGCGATGGCGCGCGCACTGATGGGCCACCCCAAGCTGCTGCTGCTCGACGAGCCGTCGATGGGCCTGTCGCCGATCATGGTCGAGAAGATCTTCGAGGTCGTGCGCGACATCCGTTCGCAGGGCATGACCATCCTGCTAGTCGAGCAGAACGCGCGGCTCGCGTTGCAGGCCGCCGACCGCGGCTACGTGATGGAGTCGGGCCTGATCACGATGACCGGCACCGCGTCGACGATGCTCGACGATCCGAAGGTACGCGCCGCCTACCTCGGCGAATAGGCCGGTCCGGAGCCCGCGCTCCGGGCGGATAGACTTCGGCGATGCCGGCTTCACCGTCCTCTCCCGTTTTCCGCACGCGCGTCTCTGCGGCCGCGGCGATCGCAGTCGTGCTGGTCGCGCTGGCCATCGCATGGACCGTGACACCGCTGTCGCACCTCCTCGATCCGCGCGTGCTTGCCGCTTACGAGCAGCAGGTGCGGGCGTGGCCGATGGCGCCCATGGTAGTGATCGCGTTCCACGTCGTCGCGGGCTTGATGGCCGCGCCCGGAACGCTCGTGATCGGCGCGACGGTCCTGCTCTTCGGCGTCTGGCCCGGCACCCTGTATGCCTTCGCCGGAATGATGGTCAACGGAAGCGTCGTGTATGCAATTGGGCGCTTCGGCGCACGCGGCACGGTGGACCAATGGCTCGCGAAACGCGGCGGCTCGCGGCTCGACAACCTCAACCGGCTGCTCGCACGCCGCGGCTTCGTCGCGGTCGCGCTGGTCCGGCTGACGCCGATCCCCTATTCCGTCCAGAACGTGATCGCCGGCGCATCGCGAATCGGCTTCGCGGACTTCATCCTCGGCACGTCGATCGGCATCCTGCCGGTGATCGCGGTGATGGCGGGCCTGGCCAGCGAGTTCGATGCGTGGCTGGCCGAGCCGGGGTGGGGGCGACTGTTCGCGCTGATCGGTGTCGCGGTCGCCGTGCTGGTGATCGCCTGGTCGCTCAGGCGCTGGGCCATGCGCAAAAGCATCGGACGCTGAGCGACCGTCGCGTCAGCTCCAGTATCCGAGGCGCTTCATCCACTGCGCGATGGCGCGTCGATCGGCATCGCCTTCTTCGTGGACGGCCTGCATGTCGGCGACGTTGTCGGCCAGGCGGTTCTGCCCGAGCTTGAACTTCCCTTCGAGCTTGTCGACGACGATCTCGAAGCCCGTGATGGCCGACAGCAGCGCATCGCGATGCCGCGCGTCGAACTGTTCGAAGGTCGCGTTGAAGCCCGGCTCGTGGTTGGCGATGAGACGCATCAGCAACGCGTGCTTGTCGGCAAGGTCGTCGATCGTCCGCGTCGTCCCGATCGCGTGCACCGCGATGTAGTTCCACGTCGGCACTCGACCCGGCGAGCGATACAGCGTGGGGGAGATGTAGGTGTGCGGTCCCTGGAAGATGACCATCGTGCGCGCGCCGGCCAGCGACCTCGCGTGGGGATTCATCGTCGCCACGTGACCCTCGATCCGGAGCGTGCCGTCGGCCGCGCGTTCGACGCGCACCGGCGCGTGCGTCGCGAAGGGCTCGCCGTCGACGCTCGCGAACAGGGTCGCGAACGCGTGCTCGCGCATCACGGCGAGCAGGTCGGCGTGATCGTCGTGCGCGAAGTGCTTCGGAACGTACACGAGGCGTCACTCCGGGGTCGGGACGGATGCGGCCGCGATCGTTCGAACGACGTCGGTCATGGAGCCTTTGTCGTCGTGGCTGCGGTCGTGGTCGAGGGTGGCCGCGGTGCGAGGTTCTTCGCGAGAAACGCGTCGACCCTTCGATAGAAGTCGAAGTTGTTCTCATCCTTGTAGAAGCCGTGACCCTCGTCGTCGTAGACCAGCCATTCGTAGGACTTGCCGTACTTTTCGAGCGCGCTGCGCATCGCCTTGCCGTGCACCAGCGGCACGCGCCGATCGGACGCGCCATAGGCCAGCAGGACCGGCGCCTGGATGCGCTCGGTGTGATAGACCGGGGAGACGGCACGCATCTTCTCTCGGTCCGTGGAGGGGTCGCCGATCCTCCGGATCAGTGAGTTGGTAGTGTCGCCACCGCGCTCGGCCTGCATGAAGTCAGACCAGCTGACGTCGAACATCAGTTCAAGGTCCGAGACGGCGACCTGGGCGACGCCGCAACGGAACATCTGCGGCTCCTTCTCGAGGCCCCACAGCGTCGCGTAACCCCCGTAGCTCGCACCGAACAGGCAGACCCGATCGGCATCCACCTTGCCGGTCTCGATCAGCCACTTGACGCCGTCGGTGACGTCGTCCTGCATGGCGAGGCCCCACTGCCGGAATCCTGCCTTGAAGAAGGCGTCTCCGTAGCCCTGCGTCCCGCGGAAATCGGGTTGAAGCACGGCGTAGCCACGTGACGCGAACAGCTGCGCATCGGAGTTGAAGCCGAATCCTTCCGTCCGCACGAAGGGGCCGCCGTGGATATCCACGATCAACGGCGGCTTGGCGCCATCGGGATGGCGCGGCATCGTCAGGTAAGCCGGAATCGAAAGTCCGTCGCGCGCCTGGTAGCGCACGAACTCGCGCGCCGACAGGTCCTTCTCCTTCAGCCAGGGATAGGCTGAGACGACCTCCTGCATGCGGCCGTTCCTGCGGTCGAACAGGTAGAAGATCGGCGGCTGGCTCGCCGACTCGGTCGCGACCAGGATGCGGCTCGGCTCGTAGCGTCCCCAGGTCAGCGTGTTTCGGGTACCGGGCAGTGCGGTGTCGATCGAAGACTGCACGCTCTTCCATGCTGCGTCGATCCAGGAGACCGCATCGCGCGAGCCGTCGCGAACGCCTACGGGTATCTGTTTCACCCAGTCGAACAGCAGGCTGCTGGCATCGACGCCCTGCATTGAACTCAGCCGCTCGCCCAACTGGTTGGTCTCGACATCGTAGGTATGAACGTCCAGCAGCCCACCCTTGTCGCTGCCGCGCGCGAGGACGTAGAGCGTCTTGTTGTCGAAGCCGAAGTCGATCGGGTGGATCGGATCCTCTTCGGCGAGATCGTCGCGCAGCAGTTTCCACTTCGAGGCATTGTCGCGCCGGTAGTAAAGCAGCGAGCGCGTGCCGCCACGCGGCACCGAGATGGCGATGCGGACCTGTCCTGCACGGTCTGCGACGAAGCGCTCAACGTCGCCCGGCGAGTCGGCCGTGAGCAATTCCTTGGCGTTGGTGCGTGCGTTGTAGCGCCACACGTCGAGGCTGCGTGCGTTGCGCATCCGGCTCTCGACCAGCAGGTCGTCGCCGGCTCGATCTAGGACCGCGATGATGCGTGGCGGTTGATAGTCCCAGCCCTTGTCCATGTCGCGGATCACGCGACCGCTCGTGTCGAGCAGCTTGTCCTGCTTCAATTCGGTGAGCCGGGCGACCTCGTTCAGGTTGGCGGTCTGCACCTCGAGCCGCTCGTCGCCGATCCAGCGGTATTGATAGACGTCCTGATCGCGCAGCGCGGTCAAGGTCGTCGCGCTGCCCTTGTCGAGATCGATCAACGCGAGGTTGAGCCTGCCGTTGAGCGGCACGAGCGCAGCAAGCAGCTTGCCGTCCGGCGACAGGCTGAGCTTGCTGTACTGCGGCTTCTTGAGAAAGTCCTCGACGGGACGGAAGCCGGCGCGGGGAGCGACGACGGACGTGGTCGCGTCGGTGGCCTGGGCCGCTGCGACACCCGTGAGGCTGCACAACAGCGCAGCCACCAACCATTTTCCAGACATGCGTGATCTCCTTGACGGACCGGCGGCTTGTACTGAACCGGCCCTTCGATCGCTGACGGGGTTATCGAGCCGTACGCGGCGCGAGGTTCTTCGCGAGGAAGGCGTCGATGCGCCGATAGAAGTCGACCTTGTTCTCGAGCTTGTTGAACCCATGGCCCTCGTCGTTGTAGACCACCCACTCGTAGGCCTTGTTGTTCCGCTCGAGCGCGCTGCGCATCCGGTTGCCGTGAATCAACGGCACACGTATGTCCGCAGCGCCGTACGCGAGCATCAACGGCGCTTGGATACGATCGACGTGGTACAGCGGCGAAACTTCGCGCAATTTCTCGCGATCCTTATCGGGGTCGCCGATCGTCCGGATATAGAAGTTCTTCGAGCTGTTATCCAGGTCACCGCGATTGACATCGGACCAGTTCACGTCGAACAGCAACTCGAGGTCCGACACCGCCACGTAGGCCACGCCGCAGCGGAACATGGCGGGCTCCTTCTCGAGGCCCCAGAGCGTCGCGTAACCGCCGTAGCTGCCGCCGAGCAGACAGACGCGATCGGGGTCCACCTTGCCGGATTCGATCAACCACTTGACGCCGTCGGTCACGTCATCCTGCATCGCAAGGCCCCATTGTTTCCAGCCGGCCTGCTCGAACGCGCGTCCGTAGCCAATCGTCCCGCGAAAATCGGGCTGAAGGACCGCATACCCCCGCGATGCGAGGAACTGCGCCACGGGGCTGTAACCGAATCCGCTGGCCGGGACGAACGGGCCGCCGTGGATATCCACGATCAGCGGGGGCTTCGCGCCGTCGGGACGCTTGGGCATCGTCAGATGAGCCGGGATCGACAGGCCGTCCCGCGCGACATAACCGACGAGACGACGAGCCGACAATTCCTTCTCGTCGAAAGACGGGAAAGCCGCGGCAACCTCTTCGAGCTTGTGCGTGGTCCGATCAAGCAGGAAATAGATGGGCGGCTGCGTGTCCGACTCGGTCCGTACGATGATGCGCGACGAGTCGTAGCGGGCCCACGCCATGAAGTTGCGGGTATCGGGTAGCGCCGCGTCGATCGATTCCTGCAGCCGCTTCCACTCGGGGTCGAACCACGTCACGCCGCCGCGCGAGTCGTCGAGTACTCCGATCGGCACCTTGCGGACCTCGTCGAACACCAGGCCGCCAGCATCGATCGCCTTGTTCTCGTAGATCTTGTCTCCAAGTTGGTTGGTCTCGGGGTCGAAGGCGTAGATCGCGCGTCGGTCACCGTTCGACTTCTCGGTGGCCAGGACGTACATCGTCTTGTTGTCGAAGCCGAACGAGAGCGGCAAGAGCGACGCACTCTCGACCGGCTCGTCCCGCAGCACCTTCCACTGGTCGTCGTTGCCGTGGCGATACGAGAAGAGCCGGCGCTTCCCGTCTTTCGATTCCGAGACGGCCGCGCGCACCTGACCCGCACGATCCGCGACAAACCGGGTGACGTCCCCGGGACTTTCGAGCGTCAATAGTTCCATGCGGTTGGTGCGCGGCGCGTAACGAAATGCATCGAGGCTCGAGTAGCTTCGCTCGTACGAAGTGACAACGAGATCGTCACCGCTGCGATCGAGCGTCGACAGGATCGCCGCCGCCCCGCGATTGCCCATGGTGCGCAGGTCGCGCACGAGTTGGCCATCGGTGTCGATCATCGCGATCCGGCGAATCCGGATGCCCCCGGCGTCCTCGATATTGGCGGTCCTGACTTCGAGCGTCCGGTCGCCGATCCACCGATAGCTGTAGACGTCCTCGGTCGTGAACGAACTCAAAAGCTTGCCGGTGCCCTTGTCGAGGTCGATCAAGGCGATATTCTGCCGACCCAGAGCCGGCACGATCGCCGCGAACAGCTTGCCGTCCGGTGAAATGGTGAAGGAGGAATACCTCGGTGGACCGAAGAATCGCTCGACCGGCGGAAGGCCGGGTCGAGCGGCTGCCGCGGGAGCCTGCTCGACCACTTGGGCGCTGACTGGAAGTAAACACGAGACCACGAGCGCCAAGCTGCACGCGAACGGCTTCACGCGTTGAAAAGACATGGGGTCGATCCTTCGGAAAATCGCTGGGCTGACCGGGCTCATGCCGCGAGCGAACTGCTCGCTACCGCTGGCGCCGCCACCGGATCCGCCGCCGTCGTGAAAGCATCGGCGTAGAACTCCTCTTCCGGCAAAGCGCGCTCCGCGGTGTATTCGCACCGCGCGGCATTGATCACGACCGGCGCGCCGCAGGCATAGACCTGATGCCCCGAGAGATCATCGAAATCCTCCATCACTGCACGGTGCACGAACCCGGTACGGCCCTTCCACGCATCGTCGGCCTGCGCATCCGAGACCACGGGCACGTAACGGAACGATGGCAGGGCGTTCTCCCAGCCGCGTGCCAGTTCATCGAGGTAGAGATCGTGCGGACGGCGCCCGCCCCAGTACAGCGTGATGGGACGATCGATCGCCTTCAGCACGGCGTACTCGACGATCGCCTTGATCGGCGCGAAGCCGGTGCCGCTCGCGACCATGACGATCGGCTTCGTACTGTCGTCGCGCAGGAAGAACGAACCGAGCGGGCCTTCAAAACGCAGGATGTCGCGCTCCTTCATCTGCGTGGCGCCGGCACCGAACACGTGATCGCTGAACACACCGCCGGGCATGTGGCGGATGTGCAGTTCAATTTGGTCGACGAGGCCAGGTGCACCGGCCATCGAATACGCGCGCCGACGTCCGTCCTTGAGCAGGATCTCGACGTACTGGCCGGGCAGGTACTGCAGGCGCTCGGCGGCGGGCAGCTGCAGCTTCACGATGGCGACGTCCGGCGCGGCGCGCGTCAGGCTCGCCACGCGCGCGGGCAGTTTCTTGATCGGGATCTCGCCGATGCCCCGCACCTCGCGGACCTCGATGACGAGGTCGCTTTGCGGATGCGC
>JANXTA010000172.1 GCA_025356395.1 Betaproteobacteria bacterium | reverse complement strand
CGCCGCTGACCGACTTCGCCAATCGCCGCACGGCCGGCATCATCGCGGTCGACCTCGACGAGGGCGATCATCTGATCGGCGTCGCGATCACCGACGGCAACCACGACGTGATGCTGTTCTCGGACGCCGGCAAGGCCGTGCGCTTCGACGAGAACGACGTGCGCTCGATGGGTCGTGGTGCGCGCGGCGTGCGCGGCATGAACCTCGACGACGGCCAGCAGGTCATCGCGTTGCTGGTCGCGCCGAACGAGGACGAACTGCGCGACAGCGGCGGTCACATCGCGCAGAGCGTGCTGACCGCGACCGCCAACGGGTATGGCAAGCGCACGCCGATCCACGAGTACACCCGCCACGGCCGCGGCACCAAGGGCATGATCGCCATCTCCACGTCCGAGCGGAACGGCAAGGTCGTGGCGGCCACGCTGGTCGACGTCAAGGACGAGCTGATGCTGATCACCACCGGCGGCATCCTGATCCGCACGCGCGTCTCCGAGATCCGCGAGATGGGCCGTGCGACGCAGGGTGTGACGCTGATCAGCGTCGATGCCGGCACGCATCTGGTCGGCCTACAGCGCGTGGTCGAGGCCGACGAGCCCGAAGAACCTAATTCACCAGAGGCCCCCGAGGCCCCCGAAAGTCCAGCAGGCGCATGATCCCGGTCCTGCCGGCCTGGCCGGCGGTTCCTTTCCCTCATCCTTTTCGAACGGACGTCGTGAAGACGTCGGAGACTCCCGCATGAAGCACGACACCCTCCAGCAAACCCTCGCCACCCTTCTCGTCGGCGCGTCGATCGCCATCCCGGCCACCGTCCTCGCACAGGCCGCCGCACCGCAGAAGACCGCGCCCGCGACCTCCACGCCGGCGCCTGCAGCGGCGCCTGCGCCGGTCGTCGTCACGCCCGAAGCCCGTGCCGCGATCAAGGAACTGTTCGACGTGATGAGCACGAAGGAGAACCTGGGCAAGACCTTCGCCGCGATGTCGCAGACGCTGGCGCCGCAAATGGCCCAGGCGATGAACCAGCAGATCGAAGCCAACGCGACGTTGACGCCGGAGCTGAAGGCCAAGGTCCGCAGCGGCATGAACGAGCCCTTCTCCAATGCGGTCAAGGACGCGCAGGGCATCGTCACCAGCCCGAAGCTGGTCGACGAGACGATCGAGAAGATGTACCCGATCTACGCGAAGTACTACACCGCCGCCGAGATCAAGCAGCTCGTCGCGTTCTACAAGTCGCCGATCGGCGCCAAGACGCTGACCGCGATGCCGGCGGCGATCAACGAGTCTCTGCAGGCCGGCGTGCAGGCCTTCCAGCCGCGCATCGCCGCGCTGATGGACAAGACGCTCAAGGCGCAGATCGACGCAGCCAGCAAGAAGTAGGCGACGCGGACTAGATGACGCGCGCCTTCAATTTCTCGCCCGGCCCGGCGACCATTCCCGAGGCAGTCCTGCGCCAGGCGGCCGACGAGCTGCTCGACTGGCGCGGGACCGGCATGTCGGTGATGGAGATCAGCCATCGCGGCGCCGACTACGCGCCGGTGATCGAGGAGGCCCAGGCCGACCTGCGCACGCTGCTCGGCGTGCCGTCGAACTACAAGGTGTTGTTCATGCAGGGCGGGGCGCTGGCCGAGAACGCCATCGTGCCGCTCAACATGATGCGCGGGAAGGCGGTCGCCGATTACGTCGACACCGGCATCTGGTCGATCAAGTCGATCACCGAGGCGAGGCGCTACGGCCACGTCAACGTGATCGCGTCGAGCAAGCAGGACGCATACGCCCGTGTCCCGAAGCAGGGCGAGTGGCGACCGACGCGCGATGCGGCCTACGTACACATCTGCGGCAACGAGACCATCGGCGGCATCGAGTACCAGTGGGTGCCCGACGTCGTCGCTGTCTACGGGCACGACACGCCGCTGGTCACCGACATGTCGTCGCACATCCTGTCGCGTCCGGTCGACGTCTCGCGCTACGGCCTGATCTACGGCGGCGCCCAGAAGAACGTCAGCATGGCCGGCCTGACCTTCGTGATCGTGCGCGAGGACCTGATCGGCAAGGCGCATCCGCTGTGCCCGTCGGCCTTCGACTACCAGATCGTCGCCGACAACGACTCCATGTTCAACACGCCGCCCACCTACGCGATCTATCTCGCGGGCCTGGTGTTCAAGTGGCTGCTCGCGCGTCCCGCCGCGATCGGCCGGGCCGAGCTGACGCCGATGGCCGCGATGGAGATGCTCAACGTCGAGAAGGCCGCGCTGCTCTACGGGGCACTCGATGCGTCGGAC
>JANXTA010000158.1 GCA_025356395.1 Betaproteobacteria bacterium | reverse complement strand
CGCCGCTGCGGTATGCCTTCAGTTGTGCGCCGAGATACTCCTCGGGCTGGCCGGCCAGGTTGGGCGCGTCCGGCGCGGTCGCGATGCCGCTCTGGCCATGACAGGCCGCGCAGGCCGCGGCCTTCGCCTTGCCCGCGGCAGCATCGGCTGCGACCGCAGGCCCCGACAGCATCAAGGCGACGGCGACGGCCAAACAACGCATCGTCACTGCGCCGAATACGTGATGCGATAGATCGCACCCGCGTAGTCGTCGGACACAAAGAGCGACCCGTCCTTGGCCATCGCGACGTCGACCGGACGACCGCGATAAAGGCCGGTGTCACTGTCGAGCCAGCCGTCCGCGAAGATCTCGGTCTTGTCGGCGGTGCCGTCGGTCTTCAGCGACGTGAACAGCAGACGCGCGCCGATCGGCGTGGTCCGGTTCCACGAGCCGTGCTGCGCGGAGAAGAAGCCACCCTGGTACTTCGCCGGGAACTGCTTGCCGTTGTAGAACGCCATGCCCAGGTCCGCGGCATGCGCATCGGTCATCACCTGCGGATCGACGGCGCCTGCGGGGATCGGATCCTTGTCGTAGCCGTTCTCGGTGATGCGGGTCTTCGACACGATGTACGGATAGCCGAAGAACTGCCCGGCCTTGGTCGCGCGATTGATCTCGCCGAGCGGGATGTCGTCGCCCATGCCGTCGGTCTGGTTGTCGGTGAACCAGAGCGTCTTGTCCTTCGGATTGAAGTCCATGCCGACCGAATTGCGGATGCCGGACGCATAAACCTCGCGACTCGTGCCGTCCTGGTTCATGCGAACGATGCCGCCGATGCCGAGCTGGTGATACAGCGCCAGCTTCTCGCGCGGCTGCACGTTGAACGGCTGGCCGAGCGCGACGTAGAGCTTGTTGTCCGGACCGACGCGGCAGATGCGACCGCTGTGGTTGAACGACTCCTCGTCGGGCGGGATCAGCTTGCCGTCGGCCACGACCTCCGCAACCGCGACATCGCCGCCCTCGTAGAAGAATTCGGCGGCCGGGAAGGCGTAGATGCGATTGGTCTCGACGACCATCAGCACGCCGTCGCGCGACCAGCACACCGCGTTCGGGTTGCGGAACTTGATCGACGGCGCGAAGGCCTTGACCTCGGTCGCGGTGTCGCCGCTGTTGCGGTTGGTGACGGCCCACACGGTGCTCTTGCGCGTGCCGACGAACATCATGTTGGTCGATGGCGCGACCGCGATCGAGCGCGCGTCGGGCACGACGGCATAGAGGTCGATCTTGAAGCCGGCCGGCAGCTTGACGCGCTTGAGGTTCTCGCGCAGCTGGTCGGCGTTCTTGCCGGTCTGCGGCAGCAGCGGGATGTTGGGGTCGGTGCCCGACACCTTCATCTGCTTGAGCTTGTCGAGATTGGTGGGGGTGGTCTGCGCGAAGGCGATGGACGCCGCGAACGGTCCGAGCAGCAGGGTTGCGACGACGGAACGGCAAAGCGCTGCCGATGGCTTCTTCATGGTGGTCTCCTTGGGATCTTTTCGAAACGGCACGGAAGTCGAAACGCTTCCTCGTCGAGCCGCGGGAAGCATAGCGCAGCACGCGGAGTGAACGGAACCGCTGTTGACCTGCGACGCGGGTGGCTGCATCCTCGATCGCTTCATCGTCGATCAAGGTTTCGATCATGTCCCGGACTCAGCGCTTCGATCGCCTCCTCGCGCGACGCGTTCTCGCGATCGCTCTGCTGATGTCGGTCGCGACGGCCGCGCGCTCGGTCGCGGACGAAACGGATTCGGGCGTCACGCCGCAGTGGCTGGCGCTGGCCGAGCGTGTCGACGCGCTCGGTGCCGACCGCCTCAAGTCGTCGGACCTGCGTCTTCGCATCCTCTATTCGATGAGTGACGACGTGGAAACCGAACGACGACCCGACAACGGCTTCTACGGCAAGGAGCGCATCTCCGCAGCCGATCTCTACGAGCAGGCGCGAGGCTCGACGGATCCGTTGACGCTCGACCTCCTGATTCGGCGCTGCACCGCCTACACCAAGACGATGACCCGCTGCGACCGCCTGGCTCTCGCGCGGCGCTGGACGGAGGCGGACACGCAGAACCAGATCGCCTGGCTATCACTGGCCGGCATCCTGAAGGAAGAAGGTGCGGCCGAGGCTGCGAAGGGCGCATTCAAGCGCGCGGCGCTCGCTTCCGCCTGGCATGAACACTATGGTGAAGTGGCTCGCCTCGTCACCCGTACGATTCCAACCGGGCTGACTCTCCAGGAACGCGAATTCGCGCTCCTCGGTGCTTTGATGAAGGCCAAATACGCCGATCCCGGTCGACCATTGCAAACGCTCTGGACGTTCTGCAAGGACGACGACGCAGGCGTGCGCGCCGCCTGTCGTCGCATCGTGCGGGTCATGGCGCGTGACGGCGAGACGCTCCTCGGCATATCGATGGCCGTGCGCTACGCGGCGAAAGTCGGGCTCGATCGCGAAACGGTCCAGGCGTACCAACGGACGGCCGACGCGATCCAGTGGTCGATGCCTTACATCGCTGGAACAGGCGATTTCCGCGAAGTCTCCGACGATCCGACGGCGCAGGCAAACATCGCCCGCATGCAGGCCCTGATCGCGGTCGGCGAGCGTCGCCGCTCTCTGGAGGTCCTGTTGGAGCGGCACGTCAGCGAGGACGATGCTGCGCAGCGCTACGTCGCGACCCTCTCGGCCGAGCAACTCGCTCGGCGCACCGACCGTCTCGCAGGACGGTGAAGCCCACCGACGGTCAGTGCTGGCTCAACGCATTCGACAGCAGCTTCGCCGTGATATCCACGATGGGCACCACGCGCTCGTAGGCCATCCGCGTCGGCCCGATCACGCCCAGCGTGCCGACGATGCGGCCGTCGACGCGATAAGGCGACGTCACGATCGTCATGTCGTCCATCGGTACCAGCTGCGACTCGCCGCCAATGAAGATCTGCACGCCCTCCGCGCGACTCGACACGTCGAGCAGCTGCATGAAGCCGGTCTTCTGCTCGAACAGCTGGAACAACTGACGCAGCTTCACCATGTTGGCCGACAGGTCCATGTTCTCGAGCAGGTTGCGCTCGCCATGGAAGACCACCCCGCTGTCGTCGGCCAGCGCCTCGGAGCCGGCGTCGACCGCGGCCTCCATCAGCTTGCTCGTCTCGTGGCGCAGCGCATCGAGCTCGTCGCGCAGCCGCGCCTTGATGTGGTCGAACGACTGACCCGCGAAGTTCTGGTTGAGGAAGTTCGCGGCCTCGATCAGCTGCGACTGCGTGTACGGCCGCTCCGAAAAGAGGATGCGGTTCTGTACGTCGCCATCGGGCGTGACGATGATCAGCAGCACCCGCGCCTCGGACAGGCTGAGGAACTCGATGTGGCGAAACGACGAGTCGCGCCGCGGCGTCATCACGACTCCCGCGAACTGCGACAGGTTGGACAACACCTGCGCCGCGGCCGAGATCACGCGTTGCGGCTGGTCGGGCTTGATGCGCCCTTCGACGGCCGTGGCATCGCGCTCCTCGAGCGGCTTGATCGTCATCAGCGTGTCGACGAAGAAGCGGTAGCCGCGCGGCGTGGGGATGCGGCCGGCCGACGTGTGCGGGCTGGTGATGAAGCCCATGTCCTCGAGATCGGCCATGGCGTTGCGGATCGTCGCAGGCGACAGGTCCAGCCCGGAAAACCGCGACAGAGCGCGCGAGCCGACCGGTTGACCGTCGGCGATGTATCGCTCGATCAGGCTCTTGAGGAGGGTCTGTGCGCGTTGGTCTAGGGTGCCGTGGGCCATGGCAGATTCTAGCCCGACGAAGGGGGCTGCCTCCTGCATAATCCGTCGATGTCCGCTTCCGCAACACCGCTCACCGTCGCCATCGTCGGGAAATACCAGGCCAAGGGCATCGCCGCTTCCCTGCTCGAGATCGCCGGCATCGTGACTGCCGCCGGCCACCGCGTCGTCGTGGATTGCGACACGGCCCACCTGTGCGCGCTCAAGGACTTCCCCGCGTTGACGAACGAGGAGATCGGCCAGCAGGCCTCGGCCGCGATCGTGGTGGGTGGCGACGGCACCATGCTCGGCATCGCCCGCGAGCTGGCGCCGTACAACGTCCCGCTGATTGGTATCAACCAGGGCCGGCTGGGTTTCATGACCGACATCCCGCTCGATGCGATGGTCGAGGTGCTCACCGACATGCTCGCGGGCCGCTACGAGGTCGAGGAGCGCACCTTGCTGACGGGCAGCGTGCATCGCGCACCGACGGACGACGCGGCCGACGCCGAAGTCTTCAACGCCCTCGCGCTCAACGACATCGTCGTCTCGCGCGGCGCCGTGTCGGGCATGGTCGAACTGATGGTCGAGGTCGACGGTCGCTTCATGTACAGCCAGCGGTCCGACGGCCTGATCGTGTCCACCCCGACCGGCTCGACGGCCTACGCCCTGTCCGCCAACGGGCCGATCATGCATCCCGGCCTGCGCGGCTTCCTGATGGTGCCCATCGCGCCACACTCGCTGTCCAACCGCCCCATCGCCCTGCCCGACTCGTGCACGATCGACATCATCGTGACCGGCGGCCGCGACGTCAGCGTGAACTTCGACATGCAGTCGTTCACGGCACTGCGACTCGGCGACCGTATCTCGATCGCCCGGGCGCCGATGACGATCCGCTTCCTCCATCCGGTGGGCTACAGCTACTTCGCGACGCTGCGTCAGAAGCTGCACTGGAACCAACCGCCGGTACCGCTCGACGGCAAGCCGATCCGGCGCGGCTGAAGCCGCCGCCTGCCCCGATGCTGCACACGCTTTCCATTCGCGACTTCGTGATCGTCGACGTGCTCGAGCTCGAGTTCGAACCGGGCTTCACGGTCTTCTCGGGCGAGACCGGCGCCGGCAAGTCGATCCTGATCGATGCGCTCGCGCTGGTGCTTGGCGAACGCGGCGATGCCGGCATGGTCCGCGAGGGACGGCCGCGTGCCGACCTCAGCGCAGCCTTCAACACCGGCGCCGAAGCCGCCGCGTGGCTAGCCGACCACGAGATGTCCGACGAAGACGGCGGCCGCGTGCTGCTGCGCCGGACCATCGACGCGGGCGGTCGCTCCAAGGCGTGGATCAACGGCATCACCGCGACTCTCGCGCAGCTCCGCGAACTCGGCGACCTTCTGGTCGATATCCACGGCCAGCATGCGCATCAGCAGCTGCTGCGGCCTGGCGCACAGCGCACGATGCTCGACTCGCAGGGTGGCCTGCACGACCTCACCGCGTCGGTCGACGGTGCCTGGAAGGAGTGGCGTGCCATCACCTCGCAACGCCTTCGTTTCGAGACCGATGCCCGGGCCGTCGAGGCCGAACGCGAGCAGCTCTCCTGGCAGGTCGACGAACTCGATGCGCTCGCGCTGAAACCCGACGAGTGGACCACGATCGGCGACGAGCATCGCCGACTCGCGCACGCGACGGCTCTCCTCGAAGGCGCGCAGGCCGCGGTCGAGTCTTTGTCCGAAGGCGAAGGCGCGATCGCGACGCAGCTCTCGGCCATCGTGCATCGCCTGCAGCAACTCGCCGCGATCGACCCGTTGCTGAACGAAGCGCTGGCCTCGCTGGAACCCGCGGCCATCGAGATCACCGAGGCCGCGCGTTCGCTCAACGACTACCTGTCGCGGGTCGAGCTCGATCCGGCACGCCTGACCGCCGTCGAGGCCCGCATGGACGCCATCCACAGCGCGGGTCGCAAGCTGCGTATCGCGCCGGAACAGTTGATGCACGAACTTGCGCTGCGCCGCGAGCGTCTCGCACGGCTGCAGGAGAGCAGCGACATCGCCGCGTTGCGTGCCCGCGAGGATGCTGCGGCCGAGCGCTATCGCGTCGCCGCACAGGCGCTGTCCAAGCGTCGCGCGGTCGCCGGCACGCAGCTGTCGGCCGCCGTCACCGACGCGATGCAGACGCTCAACATGACCGGCGGTCGCTTCGAGATCGCGCTGATCGCCAGCGACCCTACGGGGCACGGTGTCGAGGACATCGAGTTCCGAGTCGCCGCGCATCCGGGCGCGACGCCGCGCGCGATTGCGAAGGTCGCCTCGGGCGGTGAACTCGCGCGCATCAGCCTCGCGATCTCGGTGATCGCGAGCGTGGCGACGACGGTGCCCACGCTGATCTTCGACGAGGTCGACAGCGGCATCGGCGGCGCCGTGGCCGAGGTGGTCGGGCGTCTGCTGCGTCGACTGGGCGAGACCCGCCAGGTGCTGTGCGTGACCCACCTGCCGCAGGTCGCAGCACTCGGCAACGAGCACTTCGCGGTCCGCAAGCTGACCGACGACGCGCTCGCGCTAACGCGCATCGAGAAGCTCGATACGACGAGCCGCGTCGATGAAGTGGCCCGCATGCTCGGCGGCATCGAGATCACGACGACGACGCGCAAGCACGCGAAGGAACTGCTGTCGGCGGCTTGAGCGGCGAAGGCTACGCACTGGGTTCCCGCGAACGCTGAGAGCGTTCAATGCAGGTGCATTTCAGTCGTCGCGGCCCGTTCCTGGACGTTCAACTCGACGTCGACGGTACCGGCCTTCTCGAAGGTCAGCTTGGCCGGGATCTTGTCGCCGATCTTCAACGGCTGCTTGATCCCGACCAGCATCAGGTGATAACCATCGCCAGGAGCCATCTCGACGTGGCCGCCGGCCGGGATGATGATGCCCGTGACCTGCCGCATCCGCATGATGTTGCCGTCCATCGACATGGAGTGCAGCTCGACATGGTCTGCCGCCGCGGAGGTGACGCCGATGAGCTTGTCATCGGCCGAGCCCTTGTTCGACAGCTCCTTGATGTAGCCGGCGCCGGTCGTGGCGCCCGCAGGGGTCGGAACGGAATACGGATGAGCGATGCCGATGGTGCCCAGCGCGTAGCCGTGGGCTTGAACGACGGACGTCAGGGTGACGAGGGCGATGCCGATGAAGCACGAGGTCAAGCGGTTGCGGGTCATGTCGGTTCCCGAGAAGTGTTCAGAGGTCGTAGGCGAGTCCGGCCAGATAGGTCCGCTGCGGATAGGGGTGGAAAGCCCAATACTTTTTGTTATTGAGGTTGTCGATGCCAACCGAGCCCGACCAGTTCCGGTCGAAGCAATAGCGCACGCGGGTGTCCACCACGACGAAGCTCGAGAAGCCGGTGTAGGTGAAGGCGTTGGGGTCGCTGTTGTCGAGCGTGCTGTACTGGCGGCCGCTGTAGCGCGCACCGATCGTCGCGGTCAGTCGCGACGACGCGTGCCAGGTGGCCAGCAGGTTGGCGCGCCAGTCGGGCACGCGCGGTTGCAGCTTGCCGACCGCCGTGGGGAAGTTGGCATCGGCAAGAATCCTCGAAGACGCACGCGTCACGCTGCCCGCAAGATCGACTCCCTTGAAGAGCCAGTCCTTCGAGGTCGCGGAAAGTTCGATGCCGTTAGTGCGGATCAGGTCGACGTTCTGGATGTTGGTCACGTTCGGCGTGACGTTGACGTTGGTCTGCGAATACAGCGCGTCGTGCGTGCGCTCGTGGAAGTACGTGAGCCGTACGCTGTGGCTGTCCACGCTGCGTTCGGCGGTCAGCTCCGAGGTCCACGAGCGTTCGGGCTTGAGGTTCGGATCGCTGTTGCTGATGACGTTGCCGACGATCGCGCCCTGGTACAGCTCGGACACGGTCGGGAAGCGCAACGCCCGTCCGACCGATGCCTTGAGGGCCCAGTCCGGGATGCCGGTGTAGCCGACCGCCGCCTTCGGCGAGACATCGCCCTGCCGTCGTGAGCCATAGGTCAGCAGCCGCGTCGCGTTGGCGATCTGCCCGTCGTGCGCGGTCCAGCGTTCGCTGCGCAGTCCGACGATCGCCTTCCAGTCCGGGGCGAAGCGCCAGGCGTCCTGGGCCCACAGACTCGTCAGATCCGTATCGCCGTTGAACTGCGCCACGGTCGACGTCGGTCCGCCAGCGATCCAGTCGGCGGCCGGGCTAACCCGCGTACGCAACTTGAAGGCGTCGCGCTGGATGCCGAACTCGACGATGTGCGTGTTGACGGCGGGATCGGGGCGCCACGTGGCCTTGGCCGCCAGCGTGATCCAGCCGGTGCCCTTCGAGTCGGTGATCGTTCCGGCTTCCGAGGTCGAGGCCGACGCGACCGCTACCGTCGGCGCGCGGACGATGTCTTCCTGGTAAGCGTAGAGGCTGGCGTTGGCCGCGAAGTCCCAGTTGCCCCTTGTCGCGCTCTTGATCGAAAGCCCGTGCGAGTCGTGCTCGAACTCGCTGCGGGTCGGCGCGAAGTCGCTGGCGGTCAGTGCATAGGCGAATCCGTCGATCGAGATGTTTCCCGAGACCACCGGATGGCCCGCAGCATCCCGCAGATAAGACGTTGTCGACCGCACCGAGTCGTTCTTCCACGTCCCGAAGACGTAGGTCGCGGTCACGGCCGGCGCGAGGTCGTACGACAGCTTGACCTTGGCCTGGTCCTGCGTGGTGTGGGTCTGCGTCGTCGAGCCGAGCAGATACCAGTTCTGATACTTTGGGTTCTGGTCGAAGAACGCGCCGGTCACCGGGACGCCCGCGCCACCGGACACGCCCGCCGACTGCAGGCGGTTCGCGAAGGAGACCGGCTGGCCTTCGCTGTCGAGGCGCGTCGCGTCGATCCACCACGCCAACGGACCGGAACGACTACCGAGTGCGACGCTGCCCTCGCTGCCCCCGAAGCGACCGTCGGTGGCGCGCTCGCGGAAGTGCTGGTTGAAGAAGTTCAGCTTCGCGTGCGCCTCGGTCCCGGTCGGCATGCGCGTGCCGAAGTCGACCACCGCACCGACCGAGTTGCCCGGGTACGCCGCCGAGAACGGGCCGTACAACACGTCGACGCGCTCGATCTCCTCGGGCATCACCAGGCCCCAGCGCGGCGTGAAACCCGCGCCGTTGCCGAGCAGGTTCGACAGCAGCATACCGTCCGCGTACAGCAGCGACCGCGCGCTGTTGCCGGTGCCGGAGGCGCGCGAGCCGAGCACTGCGTGGTCGTAGTCGCCGATGTAGCGCTTGCGCACGATCAGGCTCGGGAAGTACTTGAGCACGTCCTCCGCATCGGTCGCGTTGATCTGCTCGTCGATCTGCTTGCGCGTGATGGTCTCGATGGTCGTCGGAATCTCGAGCGGCAGCGACGAGGGGCGAGGGCCGGTGACCGTCACGCCACCGAGCTTCTCGGGGAATGAAGTCTGTTGAGCGAATGAAGCAGAAGTCGCGATCGTGGCTAGCGATGCGATGAATCGGGCACGCGTTGCACGTCGGGGCGTTGCCATGGGTCTTCCTTGTCCTGAACCGGATGGTCGCGACCGACAACTGCCAAGATCATCGGGACGTGGCGCAGCGAGGCCTCTGACGAGGCGAGTCGATCAGGACGCGAGCGGGGGCCCGCGAGCAGGAAGCGGTGCACCGACCAGGTTGGCCAGCCGCGCGGCAGGAATGGACTGCTGGACGTGGGCCAGCGGCTGGACCGGCGTGAGGTCCCAGGCGACGAAGCTCGGCGGTGCGCCGGCCGGCATGCACAACGGGCAGTGCGCGGTGTGGTCGTCGTGCGAACTCGTGCCTTCATCGACCACGGCATGGTCGACGGTCGCGATCAGCTTGGTCCCGTTGACCGAGCACACCATTGCGTACGCGACCGGATGCACGAACGGCGCGAACAGCATGACGACCACGGCCGTGATGAACGAGGCCAGGACGAAACGGGCACGACGACGTAAGGTGGGATTCAACACGGCCGCGATTGTAATGCGGGAAGCCAGATGCACTCAGGACACGCTGGCCGCGGCCCCGTCGATCCGCCACCAGCGCGGCAGCAGTCGCGCCACCTCGGGCCGCGCGAAACGGTCGTCGATCAGATGCACGCTGCCCGTGTCCGACAGCGTACGAATCACCCGACCGGCTGCTTGCGTGACCTTGCGGATGCCGGGGAACAGGTAGGTGTAGTCGTAGCCCGCCCCGAAGACGAGGTCCATGCGACGCCGCAGTTCCTCGTTGACCGGATTGACCTGCGGCAGGCCGAGGGTCGCGATGAAGGCGCCGACGAGGCGGCTGCCGACCAGATCGATGCCTTCGGCGAACGCACCGCCCAGCACCGCGAAGCCGATTCCGCAGCCGTCCACCTCGAAGCATGCGAGGAAGGCTTCGCGTTCGCCGTCCGTCATGCGCGACTGCTGCGTCCACACCGGGATGGCGGGATACCGGTCGGTGAAGACTTCGAGCGCGCGACGCAGGTAGTCGAAGCTGCTAAAGAACGCGAGGTAGTTGCCGGCGCGGACGCCGTATTGCGTCGCGATGATGCGGGCGATCGGCGCGAGCGAATCGTCGCGATCGCGAAAGCGCGTCGACACCGAGCGCACGACGCGGACCGCGAGCTGCTCGGCTCGAAACGGCGCAGGCACGTCGACGGCGCGATAGCCGGTGGGCAGGCCGAGCGTGTCGGCGTAGAAGACCTCGGGCGTCAGCGTCGCGGAGAACAGCGTCGTAGTGTGCGCCGCCTCGAAGCGCGGCTTGAGGAAGGTCGCCGGCACGACGTTGCGCACGCACAGCGTGGACGCACCGCCGCGACCGCGCGTGGGGACCGCGGCCAGCGTGACATCGAAGAGCGAATGCCGGTCGAAGCTCTCAAGCACGCGCGCGAACTGCAGCGCGTCGAAATGGAAGCGCAGCAGGACCGGATCGACGCGGGTCGGGTCCTCGGCCAGCAGCTCGCCGAGCGTGGCCACGACCTCCTCCATCGCGGCCGTGAAGGGCTTCGGGCAGACGTCGTGGACGATGTAGGCATCGTCCTGACCATCGACCAGCCGCAGCCACGCGCGATGAAGACGGTCGAGCGATTTCTTCATCGATGCGGGCGCGATAATGCGCAGCGCCTGCAGCGTGTCCGATCGCAGTTCCGCGCTGTACATGGCCCGCGCGCGATCGACCAGGTTATGTGCCTCATCGACCAGCACGCCCACGCGCCAGCCGTTGGCTTCGGTCAGCGCATGCAGCATCGCGTGCCCGTCGAACCAGTGGTTGTAGTCGCCGATCACGATGTCGCACCACTGCGCGAGTTCTTGCGCGAGGTAGTACGGGCAGATCTCATGGTCGAGCGCGACGCGGCGCACGGCCTCGCGGTCCAGCCGACCGGTCTCCGCCGCCGCGAGACGAGCGGCCGGCAGACGATCGTAGAAGCCCCTGGCCAACGGGCACGACTCGCCGTGGCAGGCGCGGTCCGGATGCTCGCAGGCCTTGTCGCGCGCGGTCAGTTCGAGGACGCGCAGGGGTGCCGGGCCCGTACCGCACAGGCGGTGCAGCGCCTCGAAGGCGAGCTGCCGGCCGGTGCCCTTGGCCGTCACGAAGAAGACCTTGTCGATGGCCTCGACGGGCATCGCCTTGAGCAGCGGGAACAACGTGCCCACGGTCTTGCCGATCCCCGTTGGTGCCTGCGCGAGCAGGCAGGCGCCGCGGCGCGCGCTGCGATAGACCGCCTCGGCGAGTTCGCGCTGGCCTTCGCGGAAGGACGGATGCGGAAACTTCAGGGCGACCAACGCCGTGTCGCGGCGCTCGCGATGCTCGAGTTCGCGGTCGGCCCACTCGATGAAGCGGTTGCAGAGGCGCTCGAAGAACTGCTTCAGGTCGACGGCCGAGCAGTGCTCGCTGATCGGCGACTCCTCCGACTGTCGACCGACGTCGAAGTAGACCAGCGATACCGTCATCTCGGGCAGCGCGTGCTGGTCGCACAGCAGCCAGGCGTAGACCTTGGCCTGGGCCCAGTGCAGCGCGCGATGATTGGACGGCATGCGATCGATCGCGCCGCGGAAGGTTTTGATCTCCTCGACGCGTTGCGCGCGCAGATCGAAGCCGTCGGCCCGACCCCGCACGATCAGGTGTTCGTGACGACCCGTGACGGCGACCTCGGACCGGTAGTCGGCACCGCGCGAGGCGGCCACGACCCCGTGGCCTGCAATGCCCTGCTGCGCGGTCGGCGACGGCGTGAAGCGCAGGTCGAGATCGCCGCACTTGGCGGCGAACGCGCACAGCACACGCACGGCGACGGTGTAGGTTTTGCGAGTCATGAGGGGGAGCGGGGCTCGCCTGGACCACGGAGGAGGCCATCAGGGAACGATCGTTCGCGATTGTAGACGCAGAACTCCCAGCGGCTAGGTCTTAGGACGATGACCGATCGAGCTAAGGCATGCGCGCCGATGCGAAGCGCTGCTCTCTCGGACGACGCTCTTAGCACTTCCACAGGAGCACACGATGACGACCAAAAGCAAGGACTTTGCATTCCCGACCGCCGACCAACCCCACGTCGAGAACGAGTCCGTCAAGACGATCGAGCAGGACCCGAGCGAAGAAGCGATCGACCAGGGCGTCGAGGAGTCTTTCCCGGCGAGCGATCCCGTGTCCGTCAGCGTCACGAAGGTGGAGCGGAAGGATGAGGCGGCGAAGAAATAAGCACCCGCCGCAACGCACGCGACCGGACGCGTCGGCTAGTACAATCGCGCTCGCGTTGGAGCGATGGCCGAGCGGTTTAAGGCACTAGTCTTGAAAACTAACACGTCATGTTCCGAGCGATTCCGACTGGTGCCGCGTAGTGAGATAAGCGCATGAAGTAGAAGGCAAACAACTCGACAAAGGAATGCGCTCGTTCCGTTTGATTGTGTCCTAGTGTGGCGCTTCTGGACACAAAATGGACACAGAAACGGACTCCACAGAGTACGAGCACACGCAGGTTCAATTTCGACGTTTGCTTGGCCGCACCGAGGCGTTGGAGTCGCTCATTGCTTTGCTCGTGAGCCGCCATCCGGATCGGCAATCCATAATTACCGCCTTCGAACAAAACGGTCGCGTTTTCGACGATGTCGCTCTGGCTGAAGACTTCAGCGACGAAGAGTTGGAAGACATTACGGAAGCGCGCCGGCGAGTGCTCGCCGTCTTGCACTCTTATAGCGGCCAGAAGTAATTTTCTGAACAGGCGGCCACCGCCCGAGCCGCTTATCGCAGTCGACACGAACGGTTCGGACATCGAGCGGTGACTGCGGCGCAACAGTCGCGCGGCACATCGCCGACGTCTGTCTACCGAATAGGAGGCCCGGTTGGGATCGACGTCGGGAGCGACTTGCACTTTGCGTTCAATAAAAGGGCCGCATTGCGATTGGGCTGGCGCCCCGATATCGCTCGCCGAAAAATCCGCCTGGGCGTGAGATTAACCGTCCTACATCGTTGCAACCTGTGCACCCAACGTGTTGGGCGTCCGCGTCGCATCTACTGCATTGGCTCCAATCGTCGTTCTGCGTTGTAGTCGATAGCGAGGAGCGGTTTCTGCCCCGTGATTCCGCTTCGCATACGCGACAAATCTCAATTGAAAAATCGAAGTAGACGGCCGCGCATTTGGCGCATGCTGCCACGGGCTTTGAACGCTGAATCATAATGTCTTCGCCTTAAATCAAAGAACCAGCGCCTTTGGCAAGCGGGTTATCCGACGAAGGCCTCCGTTCACACGGATGCTGTAGACAGCACAGATCCT
This sequence comes from Betaproteobacteria bacterium, assembly GCA_025356395.1. Taxonomy (GTDB): domain Bacteria; phylum Pseudomonadota; class Gammaproteobacteria; order Burkholderiales; family Burkholderiaceae_D; genus CAHJXF01. Next base: position 707 of record JANXTA010000158.1, on the reverse strand, counting down.
GTCCATTGACGATCCGCCTCTCAAAACTACATATGCCCGGCCATTGGGCAAATGTTCAACGCCGCTAAAGCGTGAGGGAATGTCCGCACTCGGTCCGTCGGTGCGGCGATATGCACGAAAGGCCCGGTCGGTGAGGTTGTCTTCATCTACGAACGATCTTGTAAAGGCGCCGCTAGTGAGGATGTTTTGGTCCACAATGATCTCCTAAGGTTTATCGGAATAACAAGAGTTGCAATTAAGCCCCCGCTGCGGAAGTAGGTCAATGCAGGACAACGGACGTTAATCCGTTGTTCTCGCCTGCGGGAAGCGGCCCATACCTGCGCGCTGGTCGCACACTGGTCGCATACTATTTTTTGTAACGCTGGCCGGCGACCATGCGTCACGTGGCGAATCGAATGCGCTCGATGATCTCAATCGCGATGGCGCCACGGGTTGCTCGTGGCTGCAGGCCTGCCATGCGGCGCCAGGCTTGATCAGCCGATAGCCCGGTCGGCTGGCCCTCGCCGCGCCACCACCATGTGCCGTCGAACCAATACGCATCGGTGACGGACGCGTCCCCTTCAGCCTGATCGGGCAGCCAGGTCAAAATCTCGTAGCGCCCCTCACGCGTCGGCGTCATATCGGGGCCGAACCAAGTCGTCGTTTCCATCATCGTTTCTCCGTTGCCGGCGTCGTTGCCGTGCGGCGATGATGCAAAAAAAATACTT
>JANXTA010000155.1 GCA_025356395.1 Betaproteobacteria bacterium | reverse complement strand
CTGCAGCGCGTGGCGATTCTCACGACGGACAAGTTCAAGGGCGTGCGCTTCGTGCTCAGCGAAGACGCGGTGAAGATCAGCTCGACCAACGCGGACCAGGAAGACGCGCAGGACGAGATCGAGATCGCGTTCCCGCACGGGGCGCTGGATATCGGGTTCAACGTCAGCTATCTGCTGGATGTGTTGAACAACCTGAAGACCGAGCAGGTGACGGTCAGCGTCGGGGATTCGAATTCCAGCGCGTTGATCACGCTGCCGGAGAACGATGATTTCAAGTACGTCGTAATGCCGATGCGGATCTAGGCAAGGAAGTCCGACGATTCAAAGAATGCTTCTTCCCTTTCCGGGGGAAGGTTGGGATGGGGGTTCGCCGAAGTCGAGCGAAGGATCGATCGCCAGCATCGTCGCTCGCTAGCCTCACCCGGCCCTGACCCTCCGCCAGTGGGGGAGGGGAACTGGCTTCTGAGGGAGAAGCCAGCGCATCAAGCACCAAGCATTCCCAGCGAAGCCCCCTGGCCCAGCTGCTCAAGAATGAGGCAACCGAAGCGTCGCAATCGACGCCTCCACCCCCACATTCCAAGCTCTTTAGAACGAAAGCAATCGATGAGTTTAGTACCGAAGAAGAAGAGTCCCCGGGACCCCCTCGCTCCGATCGAGCCCGTGCAAGCCGCCGGCCCATCGACGTCCGCCGAAGACCGGAACGGTGTCGCGATTCCCGTCGGCCCCATCGGCGAAGACACCGAGACCGGTTCCGACGAAGCCGCTCAAGCGCAAGTCCTCCAGGACGCTCAGGACCGCCGCGACGCGAACAACCAGGACTACGGCGCCGGATCCATCCAGATCCTCGAAGGCCTCGAAGCCGTCCGCAAGCGCCCGGGCATGTACATCGGCGACACATCCGACGGCACGGGCCTGCACCACCTCGTCTTCGAAGTGGTCGACAACTCCATCGACGAAGCGCTCGCCGGCTACTGCGACGAGATCACGGTGACCATCCACACCGACAACTCGATCTCCGTCATCGACAACGGCCGCGGTATTCCCACCGGCGTCAAGTTCGACGACAAGCACGAGCCGAAGCGTTCCGCGTCCGAGATCGCGCTCACCGAACTACACGCCGGCGGCAAGTTCAACCAGAACAGCTACAAGGTCTCGGGCGGCCTGCACGGCGTGGGCGTGTCGTGCGTTAACGCGCTCAGCAAGTGGCTGCGCCTGACCGTGCGCCGCGACGGCAAGATGCACTTCATCGAGTTCGCCAAGGGCGACGTGCAGAACCGCGTCGTCGAGATGCACAGCGACGCGCAAGGCAACACGTACGAGATTTCGCCGATGACCATCACCGGTGACACCGAGAAACGCGGCACGGAAGTGCATTTCCTGGCCGACGAGACCATCTTCTCGAACATCGACTTCCACTACGAGATCCTCAGTAAGCGTCTCCGTGAGCTCTCGTTCCTGAACAACGGCGTGCGCATCAAGCTGGTCGACCAGCGCCAGGGCAAGGAAGAGGATTTTGCCTTCGCCGGCGGCGTGAAGGGCTTCGTCGAGTACATCAACCGCACCAAGACCACGCTACACCCCACGGTGTTCTACGCGACCGGCGAGAAGGACAGCGAGTTCAACGCGAACGGCTACGGCGGCGGCGTGAAGGTCACCGTCGAAGTGTCGATGCAGTGGAACGACAGCTACCAGGAACAGGTGCTGTGCTTCACCAACAACATCCCGCAGCGCGACGGCGGCACCCATCTGACGGGCCTGCGCGCCGCGATGACGCGCGTCATCAACAAGTACATCGAGGAACACGAGTTCGCCAAGAAGGCCAAGGTCGAGACGGCCGGCGACGACATGCGCGAAGGCCTGACCTGCGTGCTGAGCGTGAAAGTGCCCGAGCCCAAGTTCAGCAGCCAGACCAAGGACAAGCTGGTCTCGTCCGAAGTGCGGCTGCCGGTCGAGGAGATCGTGGCCAAGGCGCTCAACGACTACCTGCTCGAGCGACCCAACGACGCCAAAATCATCTGCGGCAAGATCGTCGAGGCCGCGCGTGCCCGCGAAGCCGCCCGCAAGGCGCGCGACCTGACGCGCCGCAAGGGCGTGATGGACAGCTTCGGGCTGAGCGCCAAGCTCGCCGACTGCCAGGAGAAGGACCCCGCGCTCTGCGAGCTGTTCATCGTCGAGGGCGACTCGGCCGGCGGCTCCGCCAAGCAGGGTCGGGACCGGAAGTTCCAGGCGATCCTGCCGCTGAAGGGCAAGATCCTCAACGTCGAGCGCGCGCGTTTCGATCGTATGCTGAGCAGTCAGGAAGTGCTGGCGCTAATCAGCACGCTCGGCACCGGCATCGGTCCCGAGGAATACGACGTCGCCAAGCTGCGCTACCACCGCATCATCATCATGACCGACGCGGACGTGGACGGCAGTCACATCCGCACGCTGCTGCTGACGTTTTTCTATCGACAGATGCCCGAGCTGGTCGAACGCGGCTACATCTACATCGCGCAGCCGCCGCTGTACAAGGTCAAGTACGGTAAGGACGAGCGCTACATCAAGGACGACGCCGAGCTCACGCAGTACACGATGCGGCTCGCGCTGCAGAACGCCGAGCTGGTCACGCACGAGGATGCCGATGGACCGCGTGCAGCGATCGTCGGTGATGCGCTCGCCGAGCTGGTCCGCAAGTACATGGTGGCCGACGGCGTGGTGCAGCGTCTCGCGCGGCATTACGACGTGGCCACGTTGATCGCGATCCTCAACGGCACGACGCTGGATCTATCGGACACCGCCAAGTCCGAAGACTCGGCCGCGCGCCTGTCGAAGGTGCTCGGCAACGGCACGGTGCACGTGCATTCCGAGTTCGACGAAGCCAGCGACAAGAATCGCCTGGTCGTGGAACGCAACGTCCACGGCAACACGCGCTCGACGGTGATCGACGCCGAGTTCGTCGCGGGCGCCGACTACGGCACGCTGCACGAAGCTGCCGAGACCTTCCGCGGCCTGATCGGCGCGGGCGGCCGCATCAAGCGCGGCGAAGGCGACAAGCAGCGCAGCGCAGCGGTGATCGACTTCAAGGCTGCGGTGCAGTGGCTGATCGAGGACGCGGAACGCAATCTGACCAAGCAGCGCTACAAGGGCCTGGGCGAGATGAACCCCGAGCAGTTGTGGGAGACGACGATGGACGTGACGGCGCGGCGGTTGTTGCGGGTGCAGGTCGAGGACGCGATTGCGGCGGATCAGGTGTTTTCCACGTTGATGGGAGATGACGTGGAGCCAAGAAGGGCGTTTATTGAGGGGAATGCGCTTTATGCGGGGAATATCGACGTTTAACATCAATGTTTTAAGAAAAGGGCCGCGATATGCGGCCCTTTTTTAAGCTTCGTCTTTTCATCAAAATTCGTAGCGCGCGAAGGTCGTCTTGCTTGCCCCGTTCGGGCCAGCGATGATCAGGACGCGCCGCTCGCTCATCGGGATCTCCTTGACTCTGGCGCCATGGCTAATGGCGTCCTTGCTTTGAGCAGTACCGCTTGACGATGGAAGTCGAGATAAGCGCGTTGACCTCTCGAGAACGATCCGACGTTGACGACGCGCTCCGTCTCGATCCCCATGCGGATGAGCGACGCTCGATGGCTACCGGCGAGACGATCAGCGGTCCGTTGTCCTCGAATCCGATGCAGCCGCGATCGAACAGGTGATCGATCGTCGGTGTCAGCAGCAGGCCGTTCTCGCCGTCGAGCCTCTCGTCGTTGTGACCTGCTCCGGACTTTTCGAGCCAGCTGAAACTTGAGAGGATGGCTCCCACCGACCAGGAGGGAGCTGTGAGGAAGAGCCGATACAGTGAAGAGAAGATGGTCGCGATCCTTCGGGAAGCGGACCGAAGTCCGGTGTC
>JANXTA010000131.1 GCA_025356395.1 Betaproteobacteria bacterium | reverse complement strand
GCCTGCGCGAATGGGCAGACGTCCGCAGCTACGACAACAGCGCCGAGCGCACCGCATTGCTCCCAGCCTTCGTCAACTTCTACAACGCGAGACGACCGCACTCCGCTCTCGGCTTCAAACCTCCAGCCTCGCGACTCGGCCGGAACAACCTATTGCAACTCGACAGCTAGACGACCGGTTTCCACCGCGTCGCCCCACGCTTCCATCCCCGGTAAAGTGCGGGCATGGTCGCTCGTGATCCCAGCCACATGAAGACACCAGGCCGTCGCCGCAGCTCGCGACCGTTCTGGCGCACGCGCACGCTGCGTTACGGCGTGACGCTCGCGGCCTCGATCGCCGGCGTGCTGCTGTTTCTGCTCGCGTCGGCGTCGTCGAATACGCCGCTGTTCGAGCGCCACTACCCGTTGCTGCTGGCCCTCAACGCCACGGCCGCGGTGGCGTTGCTGATCATCGTGATCGTGCTGGTGATCCGGCTCGCGCGACGCTTCCGCGGCGGGCAGTTCGGCTCGCGGATGATGGTGCGTTTCGCGGTGTCGTTCGGCCTGATGGGCCTGGTGCCTGGTGCCCTGATCTATCTCGTGTCGGTGCAGTTCCTCGGCAAGAGCATCGAGTCGTGGTTCGACGTGCGCGTGGACAGCGCGCTCGAATCGGGCCTGGCCATCGGCCGCACGACGCTCGACGCCATGCTCGCCGACCTCAACACCAAGGCCCGCACCGTGGCCTTCGGCATCTCCGACGTCCCCGAGGCGCAGCAGGGGCAGGCGCTCAACCGCTTGCGCCAGCAGACCGGTACGCCGCAGGCGCTGCTGTTCACCGCGAACGGACGCATGCTCGCCGAGGCCGTCGCCGGCAGCGACTTCGGCACGCTGGCGCCGGCCCTGCCGCCATCGAACGTGATGCGCCAGTTGCGCGTCGCGCGTGGCTACTCGGCCGTGGAAAGCGTGCTGCCCGACCAGCCGCTCGCAACGCCGCTGGTGTCCGGCAGCGCACAGCGCGACAACGCCAACCGGAGCGACGAGCCGCGCGGCCTGCGGCTGCGCGTCGTGATCCCGGTACCGGCGCAGGCCTTCGTGCTGCGTCCCGAGGCGATGTACGTCCAGCTAGTCCAGGACGTGCCCGCGTCGCTCGCGATCAACGCCGAGGCCGTGCAGAACGGCATGCGTGACTACCAGCAGCTGTCGCTGTCGCGCACCGGTCTCCAGAAGATCTATTCGGTGACGCTCACGCTGACCTTGCTGCTGTCGATCTGTGCGGCGCTGGCCGTCGCGTTCCTGCTCGCGAGCTGGCTGACCGAGCCGCTGCTGCTGCTCGCCGAAGGCACCAAGGCGGTGGCCGGCGGCGACTACAGCCCGATGCGCGAGATCGTCACCAACGACGAGCTCGGCACGCTGATGCAGTCGTTCAACGCGATGGTCCGCCAGCTCGACGATGCCCGCGCGTCGGTCGACCGGAACCGGGCGGCGCTGGTCGCGGCGAACACCTATCTCGAGAGCATCCTCTCCAACCTTTCGGCCGGCGTGCTGGTGTTCGACGACGGCTTCAGGCTCGTTACGGCAAACGACGGCGCCGCACGGATTCTCGCGACGCCGCTCGCGTCGCGGCTCGGTACGCGCTTGATCGGTTCGCCGTCCGACGACTCCGTGGTGGGCGGCAGCCAGGCCAGTCTTCGCGCGCTCGGAACCGCGGTCGAAGCGAGCTTCGCGGATCCGGCGACGGTCGGCACCGACTGGCAGCGGCAGATCGAGCTCGACCTCGGCGACGGCGGCGAGCCGTTGGTGGTGCTGGCGCGTGGCTCACGCTGTCCGGTGGGCAGCGGCGCCGACCGGCGCGACGGCTACCTTGTCGTGTTCGACGACATGACGGACGTGATCGCCGCGCAGCGCTCCGTCGCCTGGGCCGAGGTGGCGCGTCGTCTCGCGCACGAGATCAAGAATCCGTTGACGCCGATCCAGCTGTCGGCCGAGCGCCTGAAGATGAAGCTCGAGGGTCACGTCGGCCCGCGCGAGGCCGAAGTGCTGGAGCGCGGCGTGACCACCATCGTCAACCAGGTCTCCGCGATGAAGCGCATGGTCGACGACTTCCGCGACTACGCGAAGGTGCCGCAGACGGCGTCCAACGCGCTCGATCTCAACGCGCTGGTCACCGAGGTCATGACGCTGTACGACGTGCATGCCGAGGACCAGCCGGGTGCCCCGTTGCAGGCGGTCGATGTGCAGGGCGGCTCGCGGCCCATCGTCATGCTGGCCCACGACCTGCCACTGGTCCTCGGCGATGCGACGCGGTTGCGGCAGGTGATCCACAACCTCGTGCAGAACGCCCAGGACGCGACCTACGAAGTGACTGCGCCACGCGTCGTCGTCGAGACCGAGATCATCCGTTCACGTGCGCGCAGCGGCGATCTGCATGGCGAGCCGATGGTCCGCCTGAGCGTCTCGGACAACGGCAGCGGCTTTCCAGCTAGAATCCTCACTCGTGCCTTTGAGCCCTACGTAACGACCAAACCCAGGGGCACGGGTCTCGGACTTGCGGTCGTCAAGAAGATCGTCGACGAACATCAGGCGCGCATAGAACTGAAGAATCGCGAAGATGGGGGTGCGGTGGTGGTCATCGTCTTCACACGCGTGGTGCACCGGCCAGCCAAGGTTGCCTGAGTTCATCGGAGTCGACCCCGCCCGCAACGCCTCGATTGCTGCGGCGGCATCGGCAAATCTTCCGCGGTACCTGCATTGCATGCTGCTTGGTTCGAGGCAGCCCCGTTCTCAATTTCACGGCAACGCATGGCCAACATTCTCGTAGTCGATGACGAAGTCGGAATCCGCGAACTCCTTTCGGAGATTCTCGGCGACGAAGGTCACGTGGTCTCGGTCGCCGAGAACGCGGCCGCGGCACGCGGCAAGCGACTTGCCGAAGCGTTCGATCTGGTCTTGCTCGACATTTGGATGCCCGACACCGATGGCGTCACGCTGCTCAAGGAGTGGGCCGCGGTCGGCGCGCTGACGATGCCGGTGATCATGATGTCGGGACACGCGACCATCGACACGGCGGTCGAGGCGACGCGCATTGGCGCGATTGACTTCCTCGAAAAGCCGATCGCGTTGCAGAAGCTGTTGCGCGCGGTGCAGAAGGGCCTCGATCGGGGTTCGATGCGCGCGCTTGCGCAGGCTGCTGCGGTCCGGCCGCGCACGGGCCTGACCGTTTCGCAAGGGCTATCGCTCGATGCGATGGACCTCGGGTCGCGCAACGGTGGCAACGCGTTCGGCGCGATGCCGACGGATACCGGCGTACCGATGACGATGAGTCCGAGCGTGAGCATCGGACCGTTCGCACACGGCATCGATCCTTCGGGCCCGCAAGGGGCTTTCCCGATCCGCGGCAACGTGCCACTGGACCTTCCGCTGCGCGAAGCGCGTGATGCGTTCGAGCGGGCCTACTTCGAGTACCACTTGGCCCAGGAGAACGGCAGCATGACGCGCGTCGCCGAGAAGACCGGCCTCGAACGCACCCACCTTTACCGCAAGCTCAAGCAGCTGGGCATCGAGCTCAGCAAGTCGCCGCGACGCTGAAGCGGGACGCCGGGGTCGCATGCGCAACCCGGATGGTGTGCGATGCCCGTCGATGAGCGCCACCCGGCGCTTCAACGCGACGTTTGTCGGGATTCTTTCCGGATCGGTTCAAGTCCCTCACCAGGGTGCCGATCAACCTGAGGCGCGAGAAGTCCCCCTACTCAGCGCCTGGCCCCACGGCACCGCAAAAATGGGCGCGCAGAAAGCATCTTGATTCGGACCGTTTGGCCCCGAACTTGCTACGTATCGAGAAGGGACTGGTCACCCGATCAGCCCTTCGCAATCGGAGTCGTCGATGAACATGATCTACAACAGCCCGAATTATTGCGTCGTCGAATTCGCGAGCTTCGCAGCCCGCGACGGGCGCGAAGAGCCCGGTGGTTTCGAAATCATGGACAAGACCGCGAAGCGCGAGATTTTCATCGGCGGCCTGCTGGCCGATTCGTTCCGCAAGGACGTCACGTCGCTGATCGATTCGGAGCCGTCGACCGAAGAGATCGACGACTACCTGTCGCGTTTCGATTCGATGATGCAGCAACCCCTGGTCCTGCATTGAGTCGTACGCGCTGAGCGCCGATACGCGGACGCAAGGTCCGCTGTAAAATTCGGGCCTTCGCCCGAGGCTTCGTCACCCCCGTGTTCATCGCGGGGTGTCCATGCCTTCTGCTTCACTGCTCCACGTCTTCAAGGGCCGACGATCGTCGGCCGTTCTCCTTCGGAGTCCGTCATGCCCGCTGACGCCAGTACCCTCCTGCCCCAGTTGCTCAAGCAACGCATCCTGATCATCGACGGCGCGATGGGCACGATGATCCAGCGCTACAAGCTTGACGAGGCCGCGTATCGCGGCGAGCGCTTCAAGGACTTCGCGGTGTCCGGACACGAGGTCCACGTCAAAGGCAACAACGAGTTGCTGACGCTGACCCAGCCACAGGTGATCCAGGAGATCCACGAGCAGTACCTGGCCGCCGGCGCCGACCTGATCGAGACCAACACGTTCGGGGCCACGAGCATCGCGCAGGCCGACTACCACATGCAGGACCTGGCCTATGAGATGAACGTCGAGGCCGCGCGCATCGCGAAGGCGGCCTGCGACAAGTATTCGACTGTCGACAAGCCGCGCTTCGTGGCGGGGGCCTTCGGTCCGACGCCGAAGACTGCGTCGATCTCGTCGGACGTCAACGACCCTGGCGCACGCAACATCACCTTCGACGAACTGAAGGACGCGTACTGCGAGCAGATGCGCGGCCTGGTGGACGGTGGCGCCGACGTGTTGCTGGTCGAGACCATCTTCGACACGCTGAACGCGAAGGCGGCACTGTTCGCCATCGAGCAGTACTACGACGACACGGGTCACGCGCGCATGCCGCTGATGATCTCGGGCACGGTGACTGATGCTTCGGGTCGCATCCTGTCCGGCCAGACGGTCGAGGCGTTCTGGAACTCGGTGCGTCACGCGCAGCCGATCTCGATCGGGCTCAACTGCGCCCTCGGTGCCGCGCTGATGCGGCCCTACGTGGCGGAGCTGTCGCGCATCGCGGATGCGCGTGTGAGCGTCTACCCGAACGCCGGCCTGCCCAATCCGATGAGCGATACCGGCTTCGACGAGACGCCCGAGATCACGTCGGCGCTGGTGAAGGAATTCGCCGAGGCGGGTTTCATCAACTTCGCGGGCGGCTGCTGCGGCACCACGCCCGATCACATCGCGGCGATCGCGAAGGCGCTTGAACATCTGCCGCCCCGCAAACTGCCCTCCGAACTTCCCCTGGCCGCTTGATCATGTCTATCTACCGCGCACTACGGCTCTCCGGGCTCGAGCCCTTCACCATCGATGAGCAGTCGTTGTTCGTCAACGTCGGCGAGCGCACCAACGTCACCGGCTCCAAGGCCTTCGCGCGGATGATCCTCGAGGAGCGCTTCGAGGACGCGTTGGTGGTCGCGCGCCAGCAGGTCGAGAACGGCGCGCAGATCATCGACATCAACATGGACGAGGCGATGCTCGACTCGAAGGCAGCGATGGTCCGCTTCCTGCACCTGATTGCCTCCGAGCCCGACATCGCGCGCGTGCCGATCATGATCGACTCCTCGAAGTGGGACGTGATCGAGGCAGGCCTCAAGTGCGTGCAGGGGAAGGCGATCGTCAACTCGATCTCGATGAAGGAGGGCGAGGAAGCCTTCCTGCGTCAAGCCACGCTGTGCAAGCGCTACGGCGCCGCAGCGGTCGTGATGGCCTTCGACGAGAAGGGTCAGGCCGACACCTACGAACGGAAGATCGAGATCTGCCAGCGCGCTTACACGCTGCTCGTCGAGAAGATCGGCTTCCCGGCCGAGGACATCATCTTCGACCCGAACATCTTCGCCATCGCGACCGGCATCGACGAGCACAACAACTACGCGGTCGACTTCATCGAGGCGTGCAAGTGGATCCGCGCCAACCTGCCGCACGCCAAGATCTCCGGCGGCGTGTCGAACGTCAGCTTCTCGTTCCGTGGAAACGACCCGGCGCGTGAGGCGATCCACACGGTCTTCCTGTACCACGCGGTCAAGGCCGGACTGAACATGGGCATCGTCAACGCCGGCATGCTCGGCGTGTACGACGACCTCGCGGCCGAACTCAAGGAGCGCGTCGAGGACGTGGTCCTCAATCGCCGCGCCGATGCGACCGAACGCATGATCGAGATCGCGTCGACGCTCAAGGCCGGCGGCAAGAAGGAAGAGGCGAATCTTGAATGGCGCGCTGAGACCGTCGAGGCACGCCTGTCGCACGCGCTGGTCCACGGCCTCACGCAGTGGATCGTCGAGGACACCGAAGAGATGCGCCAGAAGATCGAGACGGCCGGCGGCCGTCCGATCCAGGTCATCGAAGGGCCGCTGATGGACGGCATGAACGTTGTCGGCGACCGCTTCGGCGCGGGCAAGATGTTCCTGCCGCAGGTGGTCAAGAGCGCGCGCGTGATGAAGCAGGCCGTCGCGCACCTGATCCCCTACATCGAGGCCGAGAAGGCCGCGTTCGTCGCGGCCGGCGGCGAGGCGAAGGCCAAGGGCAAGATCGTCATCGCGACGGTCAAGGGCGACGTCCACGACATCGGCAAGAACATCGTCACCGTCGTGCTCCAGTGCAACAACTTCGACGTTGTCAACATGGGCGTGATGGTCCCGTGCTCAGAGATCCTCGCGGTCGCCAAGGCCGAGGGCGCAGACATCATCGGGCTGTCGGGCCTGATCACGCCGAGCCTCGAGGAGATGGCCTACGTCGCGAAGGAGATGCAGCGCGACGACCACTTCCGCATGCTCAAGATCCCGCTGCTGATCGGCGGCGCTACCACGTCGCGCGCGCACACCGCGGTCAAGATCGCGCCGAACTACGAAGGTCCGGTGGTGCATGTGACCGATGCCAGCCGCTCGGTGCGCGTGGCGCAAAGTCTGCTGGCCGACACCGGCCGTGAGAAGTACCTCGCGGAGATCGAAGCCGACTACGCGAAGCTGCGCGAGCTGCACGCGAACAAGAAGGCGTCGCCGCTGGTCTCGCTCGACGCGGCGAGAAAGAACAAGGTCGCGATCGACTGGGCCACGGCGGAACTACCCAAGCCCAAGTTCATCGGCAAGCGCGTCTTCAAGAACTACGACCTGCGCGAGATCGCGGAAGCGATCGACTGGGGTCCCTTCTTCCAGACCTGGGAACTGCACGGACCCTTCCCGGAGATCCTCAACGACGAGGTCGTCGGCGAGTCGGCGCGGCGCGTCTACAGCGACGGCCAGATGATGTTGAAGAAGGTGCTGTCGAACCGCTGGCTGACCGCCAACGCCATCGTCGGCTTCTATCCGGCCGCGAGCATCGACGAGGACATCGTCCTGTACGCCGACGAGTCGCGCACGACGCCGGTGCTGACCTGGACCGGCCTGCGTCAACAGACCCAGAAGCCGTCGGGCACGCCGAACCGCGCGCTCGCGGACTACATCGCGCCGCGGGATTCGGGACGCGACGATTGGATCGGCATGTTCGCGGTCACGACCGGTCTGGGCGTCGACAAGCTCGCCGCTCGCTTCGAAGCCGAGCACGACGACTACTCGTCGATCATGCTGAAGGCCATCGCCGATCGCCTGGCCGAGGCGTTCGCTGAAACCATGCACGCGCGCGTGCGCCGCGACTTGTGGGGCTACGCATCCGACGAGACGTTCAGCAACACGGACCTGATCGCCGAGAAGTACCGCGGCATCCGGCCGGCGCCCGGCTATCCCGCGTGTCCCGATCACGTCGTCAAGGCGCCGATGTTCGCGCTGCTAGGCACCGACGACATCGGCATGTCGATCACCGAGAGCTTCGCGATGCTGCCAGCCTCGTCGGTTTCGGGCTTCTACTTCGCCAGCCCGGACTCGCGTTACTTCGCGGTCGGGCGGGTCGGCAACGACCAGGTCGAGGACATCGCACGGCGCCAGCACCAGACCATCGACGACGTCGAACGCCGGCTGGCTACCAATCTGTGAGTTGTTGCCCGAGACGCCTCGCGTCCCCGCCATGTCCGTGATCCTGCAGGTCGAACACACCACCCTCTATCGTTACGCGCGGCCTGTCTCGTTCGGCGAACACCGGGTCATGTTCCGACCGCGCTCGGGCTACGACGTGCAGGTGCTCGACCTGTCGCTCCAGGTGTCGCCAGACGCCGATATCCGCTGGGTGCAGGACGTGTTCTCGAACGCCGTGACGCTGGTCACGCCGCGCTTTCCGGCGGACAACCTCGAACTCGTCGCCAAGTTCCGCATCGAGCACTTCGGCGCGAGCAGTATCGAGTCGCCACTGGCCCCGCACGCCGAGATCTATCCGTTCGCGTACAGCGGCGAGGAGCGCATCGACCTTGGCGGCTTCCTCGTGCCGCAGCACGGTGACCCCGACGGTCGCGTCGCGGCCTGGGCCAACATGTTCATCCCGTCGATCGGCGACATCGCGACGCGGCGCATGCTCACCGACATCACGTCGACCATCAAGATCGACTTCGCCTACGTTTCGCGCGACACCGAGGGCACGCAGACACCAACGCAGACACTCAGCCTGCGGGCCGGTTCGTGCCGCGACTTCGCGCTGCTGATGATCGAAGCCGTGCGTCGCCTGGGGTTCGCGGCGCGCTTCGTGTCCGGCTACATCTACGACCCGGCCGTCGACGGCATGCAGACCGGCGTCGTCGGCGGCGGCGCGACCCACGCGTGGGTCGAGGTCTACGTGCCGGGGGCTGGCTGGCTGACCTTCGACCCGACCAACACGATCTACGGCGGCACCGACCTGATCCGCGTCGCGGTCACGCGCGATGCCTTCCAGGCTGCGCCGGTGCAGGGGTCCTTCACCGGCCGCGTCGGCGACTATCTCGGCATGGACATCCACGTGAAGGTCAATCGATTGTCCGACGTGGTCGTGCCGGGCACCTGACTCGGCTGGCGATGGCGTCGTCCGAGCTTCGTGCGTTGCGTCGGGCCGCGGCCGCCCACACGCTGTTTCCGCCGACGTCGCTCGAAGGCGCGATCGAGAAGCTGGGCTTCGTGCAGGCCGATCCGATCCGCGCGCCGGCGCGTGCGCAGGACCTGATCCTTCGGCATCGTGTCGCGGGCTACCGGGCCGGTGATCTGGGACGGGCCTATGCCGACCTGCCGCTGGTCGAGGACATGATCCATGTCCATGGCTTCCTGCACAGCAGGCATCGGTCGCTGCTGCATCCGCGTCGTATCGCCCGCAAGTTCCAGGTCGAGACAGAGCATCCACACCTGCGCCGCGTCCTCCTCGCGCATCTCGCCGAGCACGGCGCCAGCCATCCACGCGCGATCGAGCAGGCGCTCGAGGCGCGTCATCGACGGGCTTCGATCGTCAACGCCTGAGGCGGCCAGTCGAGTTCGACGACGCGGATGCTCGAGGTCCTGCACTACCGCGGCTTGCTGCAGGTCGTGCGGCGCGAACAGGGCATCCGGATCTACGCGCCCGCGGCGCTGCTCGAAGACCGGCGGTCGCCGCAGCAACGCGCGGACGGCCTGCTCGAACTGCTAGTTGTCGAGTTGCAATAGGTTGTTCTGGCCGAGTCGCGAGGCTGGGGGTTTGAAGCCGAGAGCGGAGTGCGGTCGTCTCGCGTTGTAGAAGTTGACGAAGGCCGGCAGCAACGCGGTGCGCTCAGCGCTGTTGTCGTAGCTGC
>JANXTA010000123.1 GCA_025356395.1 Betaproteobacteria bacterium | reverse complement strand
ACAGCTACTTCATCGCCAACCAGCAGGGCGACCTGATCTTCATGCTGGGTCGGCAGAACGACGCGCGGCGGGATGTCGCATCCCTGATCTACCGGGGAAATCTGCTCGATCGCGCGACGCCGGTGCGCAACATGATCGGCGCGCTCGCGATCGCGAAACAGCTCGACTACCGCAAGACCTACGACGCGTACGAACGGCTCAACGACGACGCGCGAACCGATCTGACCTACGAGAAATTCACGCGGCTGAAGGCGGCCGAGAAGGACGTCATCGAGCTCGGACAGAAGCGCGTGCCGGCGCTGCTCGATCAGCAGGCGGGCCTCGATCGGTCGATCGCCGCCAACGAGACGACGCGCCGCGAGCATCGGACGATCGGCCTGGCCTCGTCGATCCTCGGCAGCTTCCTGCTGCTGCTCGCGAACCTGATCACCAAACGGAAAGAGACCGCGGCCTAGTCACCGCGCCGTCTGACCAGCACCACGCCGCCCTCCTCGAACAGCCGGTCGACCGCCACGTCGGCCGGCAGCCGGTCGATGCGCGTGAGGCCGAGCTCACCGGCCTTCGGCGTACCGATCGGCGTCACGCGCTCGCGATAGACCGCGAAGCTCGGCATGTGGAAGTTCCACGTCACCGCCGGCTCGGGCATCGTCTTCGCGAGCAGCGCCGCCCGCTTGACCGGACCCTCGAGGACCTCGCCGAGCATCGGCGCGCCGATCACGCACAGCAGCAACGTCGCGACGACTGCTGCCTCGAGCACGCGGGTGGCGACGCGACGCGCGCGACGATCGTCCGCATCCTCAATGCGCGCCCGCCGGCGCCGACGCGGCCACGCGAGCGCGGCCAGTGCCAGCCCGGCGCCGGTCCAGGCGACCGGTCGATAGAACGCGGGCATCGCGACATCGGCGCGCGCGGCCATCGCCCGATAGAACGCGTCCCTGATCCAGCCCACGTTCGCCGCGTGCACCAGCAAGTCGGGCATCGCGACGACGAACGCGATCAGCATCACCACCGGGATCGCGGCCAGCCACAGCGTCCGCACGCGCTTGCGCTCCATCGCGCACAGCACGAACAGCGGCGTGCAGCCGTACAGCGCGTAGTGCGGCAGCTTGGTCCCCGACAACGAGAAGAAGACGATCACGAAGACGCACCAGATCCACAGGAAGGTCTTCAGCGGATCGAGGGACCGGCTGCGCAGGTCGCGAACCAGCGTACCGATCGCGGCGATCAGCCAGGCCAACCACGGCCACAGCAGCAGCGGCACCATCAGCACGTAATAGAACGCGCTGCCGGAATGGTTCTGCAGCGTTCCGGTGAAGCGTTCGACGTTGTGGCGCAACAGGAAGCCGTCGATGAAGTCGCGGCCATGGATCACGAGTGCCGCGATGTACCAGGGTGCCGCGACGACGATCAGGATCGCCCAGCCGACCGGATCGAAGAACATGCGGACCGCTTCGCGCAGCGCGAAGCGATGCATCACGAACTTGCCGGTGAGCGCGTAGAGGAACACCGCGGCGACCGGGATCAGGACCGCTACCGGTCCCTTCGTCAGCACGCCGAGCGCGATCCAGAGATAGGCGCGATAGAGCGCGGGCTTGCTCATCGATGCGCCTAGCAAACCCTCCTTCGAGCGCAGCTCGATCACGCGCCACGCTTCGAACAGCGCGAGTGCGATCAGCGCGTTGAGCAGCGAGTCGGCCGTCGCAGCGCGGCCGATCACGAACACGCCGAGGCTGGTGGCGGCGATGCCGCAAGCGAACAACGCGTTGCGCATGCCGATGCGCGGCGCCGCGAACACGGCTACTGCCTGGCACCACACGGCGGCCGCGACCACCGACGGGAAGCGGAAGGCAAACTCGTTGACGCCGAAGACCATCATCGACACGGCCTGCAGCCAGTAGATCAGGATCGGCTTGTCGAAGCGGTGCGCGCCGTTGAGATAGGTTGACAGGAAGTCGTGGCGCTCGAACATCTCGCGCGTGGCTTCGGAGAACGCGCCCTCGTCGACGTCGAACAGCGGTGCGCCGCCGAGGCGGATCGACAGCAACGCGAGCGGCAGGAGGAAGGCGAGCCACGTCGTGCGGCGGTCGAGGGAGGCGTGGACGTTGTTCAACGACCCGCTCCCGTCTTCGGGGTCGATCGGATCAAGCCGCGTCCGGCTCGCGCCAGTCGTCCCGGTCGCCGACCTTCTCCGGATGCCGCACCTGATAGAGCTCCGCTGCTCCCGACTCGAAATAAATCCGCGCCAGCGTCTCGGCCAGCACGCCGGTCGACACGAACTGCGCGCCGGCGATCACGCAGAAGAAGCCGAACAGCAGCAGCGGGCGTCCGCCAATCGGCTCGCCGAGCCCGAACTTGACGATCGCAAGCCAGGTCAGCACGAGGCCACCCACCGCTACCAATGCCATGCCGACACCGCCGAAGAAGTGGCCCGGCCGCGCGCGGTAGCGCATGAAGAAGAACACCGAGATCAGGTCGAGCACGACGCGAAAGGTGCGCGAGATGCCGTACTTGGACACGCCGTGCACGCGCGGGTGATGGCTGACCGGTTCCTCGGCGATGCGCCGCGGCGTGGTCACCGTGGCCAGCCACGCGGGGATGAAGCGGTGCATCTCACCGTAAAGGCGGATGCTCTTCAGCACATCGCCGCGGAAGGCCTTGAGGCTGCAGCCGTAGTCGTTCAGGCGCACGCCCACGACGCGCGCGATCAGCGCGTTGGCGATCCTCGACGGGATGGTGCGCAGCAGGTTGTCCTGCCGGTTCTGTCGCCAGCCCGCGACACAGTCGAGGTGCTCGTTCAGCAAACGACCGACGAGACGGGGGATGTCGGCCGGGTCGTTCTGCAGGTCGCCGTCGAGCGTAACGATGACGTCGCCACGCGCCGCATCCACGCCGGCCTGCATCGCCGCGGTCTGCTTGAAGTTCCGCATCAGTTCGAGCGGCCGCACGTGCGCGCCGTACTGGGCGCGCGCCCGTCGCATCTCGGCGAAGGTCGCGTCGGTGCTGCCGTCGTCGACGAGGATCAGTTCCCACGGGCTCGGATAGTTGGCCAGCGTCTCCTCAGTCCGTGCGACGAAAGGCGCGACATTCTCGGCCTCGTTGTACATCGGCACGATGATCGACAGGCGATGCGGCGGCAGGGCAATCGCGGTCGCGCTCAACGGCGGCAACACGACACTTCCGGCGACGGGCAACGTCGATGCGGACGGCGAGAAGGGCGGGCGCAGATCGTTCATGGGGGGCCATGCGAGGAACAACACGGCATTGTGCCCGATGCCATCCGTCGATCGCGGCGGCACGTGTCGTCAGGTGCGGTGCTCTGGTTCAACCGGAGGCCCCGGCAGGAATACTGCCGCCAGCGCTCCAGCCGTGAGTGCCAATGCCAGCACCACGGCGTGAAGGACGAGCACGGCCTCAAGACCCGTGGCCATCTCGATGCCCTGGATCCGCATCAGCGCGGCGCCGCCCGCCTCGAAAGTCCCGAAGCCCGCCACCCCCTGGATCGGCAGGATCGCCGCGAGCTCCGCACCGATGGCGCCGAGCGCCGCGGTCGTGATGCCTCCCGACCCCAATGCCAGAGCCACCAGCCAGGTTTCCGCCACCAGCTTCACGCTCCAGTTGCCGACGGTCCACCACCAGCCCGCCGCATTGCGACGGGTCGAGCGTTCGAGCAGGGCCCGCAACGACGACAGCTTCGAATGCGTCGCAGGCTCGCCCCGATGGCGGCGCGCCCACATCGGGACCCCGACCGCGCCCCCGACGATCAACGCCAGCGCGAGCACGCGCCATCCCGTCGCCAGCCCGGGCCAGACCAGCGCGGCAAGGGCCAGCACGACCGTCGCGTCCTGCGCGCGCAGCCACAGCAACGACACGATCGCGCGACCGCTGCCGATCCCGAACCAGCGCGACAGCAACACGGGGAACGCGACCTCGCCGCTGCGGAACGGAAGCACGTTGACCAGCGCGTTGTGGACCAGCGTCAGGCGAAGGATGCGTAGATAGGTCCGACGTCCGGGCCCCGCGATCTCGTCGCGGAACTCGCCGTGGATGCGCGCGCCGCGCATCGCGTAGCTCATCGCGAACAGCAACGTGACGGCGACCAGCGCACCGCCGTCGAGCCGCGCGAGCCGTGCGCCGACGCCCTGCCATCGCGCGTCGGCGACCAGCCACCACAGCAGCGCGACCGAGATGACGATCGCGAGCGCGCGCAGGACGATCGTTCGCGAGCGCAAGCCGATATTCACGCCGACATCGTGCGTTGCCACGGCAACAACGGATCGCGTCGCGCTCGCGCGATCGTGAAGACACCGGACCCGATCGCGATCACGGCCGCGACGTCTTGCAGCGGCAACGCGAGCGGGTAGCCGAGGTCGACGAGGAACAGCGATACGCCGATGCCGATCGACACGAGTCCCATCACGCGCACGCCGTTGACGCTGTTCCAGAAGCGCCAGCGCACGACGATCATGACGCCGAGCGCACCACTCACCCAGCCACCGGCCGCGCCGGCCGCGATGTCGGCCGGCCAGTGGGCGCCGACCGCGATCCGCGAGAACGCGATCAGCGTTGCCATCGGGACGGCCCAGGTGGCGGTCCGCAACGGCCGCCGCGATGCCAGGACCAGCAGCGCCGCGAGCGTGAAGGCCGTGACCGAATGACCCGAAGGAAACGAGTTCGCGTGCAGCGTCTCGCCGATGACATGCAGTTGCCCGGCATCCAGCACCGAAGCCGGACGTGGCAACGCGTAGAGACGCTTGAGCCCATTCGAGTAGAACCCGGCCAGCGCCGCCGCGGCCAGACCGGCGGCGTACCAGCGCGGCTGCCAGGCCAGCGTCGGTGCCAGCAGGCCGAACGCGACCACGCCGGTCCCGCAGATCGTCACCATCGCCCAGAAGGTGTCGGGCAGCGCACGCGTGTATCCCTGGACCGCGACGAAGACGTCGACGTTGATCGTGCCGCCGCGCATGCACAGTGCGGCCACGGCGACCAGCACCAGCGCGACGGTCAGTGCGGGCAGCAGCACGATCGGCCGCAACGCCGCGGCCTGCGGCGACCGCGGATTCATCGGCGCTCAGACATACGCGATCCAGCGACCCGCGACCAGGATCGAGATCCACAACGCGATCGACAGCGCCGCGAACAGGCGCGTGGATCCGCGCGACCGGTGTCCCGGCGGCGCCTCGATCTCGGCCCGGTACGGACCGGCATGGAACATCAGCGCGTTGATCGCCGCGAAGAACAGCAGGCCCATCTTGATCACGAACGCGCGGTTGCCGACGAGGTCGTTCGCGTGCGCGGCGAACAGCAGCAGGCCGGTCGGCACCACTAGCAGCAGGCTCAGCAGCGTGATCGGCAGCACGAAGGACATCAGCGGGCCGAGCGCCACGTTGCGGCGCAGGCCGAGCAAACGCAGGTCGACGACGACGATCGAGCCGAACAGCAGTGCGAAGCCGACGATGTGGATCGTCTCGACGGTGGGGTAAAGCCACACTGACTCTCGCAGCGCGGTGCCCAGCGGACTGTGGGCGAGCGCCTCACCGAGTGCGGCGGCCGGGCTGCCGTCGATCATGCGGCGGCCGACCGGCGGGCCACGCAGCGAACGACCGGATCAGTACAGGACATGGTCCTCGCCGCGGATGCGGTTCACGCGCACGAAGCGAGCTCGTCGCGGGCGGGCGAGGCGAGGATGGTGAGGACCTTGCCGACCGCGAAGGTGTCCGCATCCACGCCGCGAGCATCCATCCGCGCAAGGCCGCTCATCGGCACGGTCCACGCGACCCGCGTGCCGCCATCGACGGTCTCCAGTAGCAGGCTGGCATGCGGGTTCTCCTGCTTGAGCGACTTGCCGGTGCCTTCGAGCGTCAGCGTCCGCGTGGTGTCGATTCTGGTCCACGCGTGATCGGCGTGTGCGGAGGGCAGGTCGATGACCACGATGCCCAGCATCGCGACCGACGCAGCCGCCGACAGCACGCGCCTGCGCTGCATCAACGCAGTTCGACCGTCTTCTCGGCAGCTCCCGCACCGAGGACGATGCGCTCCGCACGCACCTCGCCCGCATGCGTCTTGCTCGCGTAGCCGACCACGGTCACGTCCTGGCCGACGGCCACCGTCTCACGCGGCGCGCCGCGCGATTCCATCCGCGACACCGGCGCGAGCACGACGGTATAGCGCTTGCCCGACGCCTCGAGCGTGATCGTCGCGTGCGGGTTCTCGTAGCTCGTCGTCTGGATGCGCCCCTTCAGCGTCAACGGATGGTCGCTGTCGTAGTCGCTCCAGCCGTGGTGCGCGAAGGACGGCGCAGCGGCCAGCACCAGCAGGACGGCGAGCGGACCGGCGAACCAACGGATGCGATGCTTCATGGCCATCTCCTGCGGGACTGACGAACCCTTATTATCGCATCGCCGATCGTCCTTTCCGGTACGCCACCGCTTACGCGTCCAGCAGCCAGTCGCCGTCGCGCCGCGCTGCGCCGACCCTGACGAGGTCGTCCATCGTGCGATCGGCGAGCACGCTCGGCGGCAGTCCGATATCCCGGTTGGCGTACGCGATCGTCGGCACCTCGCGGAACATCGTGCGCACCGTCTCGACCGACATGCGCCGGTCGTCGAGCAGCCGGTACTTGAGCAGCACCTTGACGACGTGACGACCGTTCCACGAATGATCGGCCGACATGCGCCGCAGCCGGCTGCGCACGCGATCGAGCGCTCCTTCGACGTCGGTGAACGGACGGCCGTGGCCCGGCACGATGACGCGGACATCGATCGCCTCGACCAGTTGGAGCGTCTCGAACGCGGCGCTGAAGTCCTCGTCGAGCGTCTTGGGATTGGCCGTGGGGAACATTGCGCCGCAGCCGTCTTCCCAGATCGCGTCTCCCGAGATCAGGATGCCCTCGTCCTCGCAATGGAACATCACCGAGTCGACGTCGTGCCCGGGCGCGGCCAGCGCCTCCCACTCCTGCCCACCCAGGGTCAGCACGTCGCCTGCGGAGATGGTGTCGGTGAAATCGAAGCGGTCGCAATGCTGGCCGGTGGCCACGAACGTCAGGAAGCGCTGGTCCCAGTGGCGCACGCCGTAGGAGTTGCCTTCGGGGATGACGATGTCGCAGCGGGTGCGGCGCGCCAGCAGCGCGTTGCCGCCGCAATGGTCCGAATGCAGGTGCGTGTTGATGACGCGTCGCAGCCGCGGCGTGGCGTGGCCCTCGATCGCATGCAGCACCAGCGCCATGGTTTGGTCGGCGTGCGTGACGTAGCCCGAGTCGATCAGTGTCGCGCCGGCCTCGTCCTCGAACAGCACGCAGTTAGACGACAGCCAGCCGCGCTCGAACACCTGCATGCCGGGCGGAAAATGGAACGCCTCCAGCCGGTCGTTCCTGAACGGCGCACTCATGCCGCCGCCTTGACGACCTGCGGCCGCATCGGGCCGACGGGCATGGCGAGCGCGGCCGTCATCGCCGCGTCGTCGAACCGGAGCGATCCCTTCAGGTAGTCGATCAGCATGTCGGTCGCTTCGAAACCCCAAAAACAGTGGCCGTCGACGACGGCCGAAGGGACGCCGAAGACGCCGGCGGCCAATGCATCGGCGCCCGCGTCGCGCAAGGCCTGCTTCACCGCGTCGGCCTGCAGGTCGGTCTCGCGCACGCCGCAGTCGGCGAGCAATGCCTGCCAGGCGTCGCGCTCGGTCGGCACGTGGCCCGCGACCCAGACGAAGTCGAACAGGCGATTCACTGTCTCGGCCGTGTTGCCCAGCGCGATCGACAGCCGCAGCAACGGCAGCGGGTTGAACGGATGCATCGCGGGCATGCGCAGCGGGATGCCGGCACGCGCCGCCAGCCAGACGCAGTGCTGGAAGGTCCAGTCGCGCTTGGGCGGGATCTCGGC
>JANXTA010000015.1 GCA_025356395.1 Betaproteobacteria bacterium | reverse complement strand
CGATACAGCGTGCGCTGATCGCGACAGGGGAAGTCGTCGACCGTGACGACCTCGAAGGGCGCGTCCTTCCAGAACAGGCCGGCCCCATGGATCACGCGCGACCCGGGGCCGAACAACGCGATGGTGACAACGCCCGCGATCCGCGCGAGATGGGCGATCCCGGTGTCCGGACAGACCAGCAGCCGTGCTCCGGCCAGCAAGTGCCAGAGCTGCGGCAGATCGAGACGTCCGACGAGATCGACCTCGTGGTCCCGCGGGCCCACTTCTTCGAGCGAAGCCCGC
Source organism: Betaproteobacteria bacterium (assembly GCA_025356395.1). Classification (GTDB taxonomy): domain Bacteria; phylum Pseudomonadota; class Gammaproteobacteria; order Burkholderiales; family Burkholderiaceae_D; genus CAHJXF01. The sequence goes on along the minus strand of JANXTA010000015.1, from coordinate 41,033 downwards.
TCCGCAGCACCGCCGCTCCAGACCACGGTCAGGCCATCGTTCGCGAGACGATCCGCCAGCGCGCGCCACCGCGCGGCCGGCCATTGCTTGAGTGGCGTGCTGGCCCCGACATGCAGCACGGCATAAACACCCCGTGGTTTATCGAAAACCTCGAACGCCGGGGCAGGCCATTCATCTGCCACGAAAGGAGGTGGCGGCACCGCGGCGCCGCCATCGTGCAAATGCTGCGCGACGATGTCCGCCCAAGCGCCAGGCTCGTCGGGATAAGTCACCGCCCGATCCAGCATCCAGTTCTTCCACACCGGACGGTCGCTCGCGAATCCGATCACCCGCCGCGCACCGGCCGCGCGCGCGAGCCACGCGTAGCGGTTGTCGTCGGGCACGATCGCGAGGTCGTAGGGGCCGCTGTCGATGACGCGGCGACGGCTTGCCGCATCGCGTCGATCGAAGGGCAACACGGTCACTCCGTAGGGCCTGCCCTCGAACAAGGCGGCCACCGCGGGACGCGCGAGCACGACCCGTTCGGCATCGGGATAACGCAGTGCCAGTACCTTGAGCAAGGGGGCCAGCAGGATCGTGTCGCCGAGCAGCAGGTAGTGCGCGACGAGGATGCGGTGGACCGGGGCGGACGCCGGTCGTCGGGGACGCGCCAGCGACGCGAGTGCGCGCCATGTCGTGAGCAGCCGGACCGCGAGCTTGTTCATCGTGCGAGGCACCGGACCACGTGTGGGGACGAAGGAGGGAGCGCTATAGTCGGCGGCGCAGAGGCGCTGTGCGCAGACATTGTCCCATGGCCCTCCTCCCCATTCCTCGACGCAGCCGTCACCCGATATGTCCACCTACGTCATCGGCGATCCCCAGGGTTGCGCCGCCTCCTTCGACGCGCTGCTCGAGCGCGTCGCATTCGATCCGCGGGGCGATCGCGTCTGGGTCGTCGGCGACCTCGTCAATCGCGGCCCCGACTCGCTCGGTGTCCTGCGCCAGATCATCGCGCTGGGACAGTCGGCGACGGTCGTGCTCGGCAATCACGACCTGCATCTGCTCGCGGTTTCGGCCGGCGTGCGCGAGTCCGGTCGCGGCGACACGCTCGATGCCGTGCTCGCGGCGCCCGACGCGGACGCGCTGCTGGCCTGGCTGCGTCGGCGCCCGATGGCCCATCGCGAGTGCGTGGCCGGCATCGACGTGCTCATGGTCCACGCCGGCGTGCTGCCGGGCTGGACCACCGACGACACGATGCGTCACGCCGCGGAACTGGAGGTCGCGTTGCGCGCCGACGATTGGCGCGACACGCTGGCCTCGCTGTTCGGCAACCAGCCCGATCGCTGGAGCGACACGCTGACCGGTCTCGACCGCCTGCGGATGATCGTCAACGCGCTGACGCGCGTGCGCTACTGCTCGGACGACGACCGCATCGACTTCAAGGCGAAGGACGCGCCCGCGGCAATCGGCGCCCACTTCCCGCCACCACCCGCCGGCTATCGCGCGTGGTTCGACAACGAGACCCGTCGCACACGCGGCTCGTTAGTCGTCTTCGGACACTGGTCGACATTGGGCGTGATGGTGCGCGACGACGTGATCGCGCTCGACAGCGGCTGCGTGTGGGGCGGCTCCCTCACAGCAATTCGTCTCGAGGATCGAGCGCTGTTCCAGATCGCCTGCCCGCAAGCATCGCGCCCCGGCTGACCGCGGGGTCGTCGGGCACGACGATCACGGTCGACAGGCTCTCGGCGGTCTCGTGCGCCTCGTCGTCGAAGCCGAGCGCATCGGCGATCAGCACGCGAGCCGCGCGCGCTACCGCGTGGCGAGTCGTGCCGCTGCCGTCGATCGCGTCGATGAGATGGAGCTCCGCGACCAGCGGACCATGGCGCGCGATGCGCAGGATCGACTGCAGCAGCGTCGTGTCGCCGACGTACGACGTGGCCGTGGTCGAGCTGCCGTCGATCTCGCGATAGCGCAGTCCCGCCACGATGATCGGTGCGCCCGCATCGATCGCCGGCTGGATCAGGTTGGCGTGGAAGGGCAGCAGGCGGAAGCCGTCGCTGGTCGTGCCCTCGGGGAACATGCCCATTAGATCGCCGTCGCGCATCATCGCGGCCGCGCGGTGATTGACCTCGCGCACGGCGTGCCGCTTGCCGCGCTCGATGAAAATGGCACCGGTGCGATCGGTCAGGTAACCCAGCAACGGCCAGCGCGAGATCTCGGCCTTGGCGACGAAGCGCGCGGGTCGCAAGGCATGGACGATGTAGATGTCGAGCCACGAGATGTGATTCATCACGAACATGGCGCCGATGCCGCCGGGCCGCAACGCGCGCTCGATGAGGTCGACGCCGCGTGCGGGTCCGATGGTCCGGACTTCGACGCGAAAGATGGCGAGGACGTGGCCCGACCACCAGCGGATCAGCTGCTGACGATTCGCCATCGACCAGAAGGGGAACAGCAGCGCGACGATCGCGAGCGCCAGCAGGATGTGCAACACCACGCGCAACAGCGTGAACACGAATCGCGGCCACGACGTCATGCGCGTGCTGGTTGCGGCTTCAGGTCCTGACCTCGTGGACGATCGCCCCGCCGACCACCGTCGCCCGCACCCGGCCCTTCATCTCGTAGCCGATGAAGGGCGTATTGCGGCCCTGGCTCTTTAGGGTCGCGGGCGAGACAGTCCAGCGCTCGTCGGGATCGAACAGGCAGAGGTCCGCGATGCCGCCGACCTCGATGCGGCCGGTGGGGATGGATGCGACCGCACCGCCGATGATGGCGGCCGCGCGGTGCGTGACGCGGGCCAGCGCATCGGCCATCGGCACACCGTCCTCGTCGGCCCACTTGAGCACCAGCGGCAGCAGCAGTTCGAGGCCGCTCGCGCCCGACTCGGCCTCGCCGAACGGCAACAGCTTGCCGTCGTCGTCGACCGGCGTGTGATCGGAGCAGACGGCGTCGATGGTGCCGTCCGCGAGCGCGCTGCGGATCGCGGCCTTGTCGCGCTGGCTGCGCAGCGGCGGATCGATGCGGCATTGCGCATCGAAGAAGCCGATGTCGATGTCGGTCAGGTGGACGTGATGGACGCCCACGTCGCAACTGACCGGCAGGCCTTCGGCACGCGCGGCGCGGACCAGCGCGACACCGCCCGCCGAGGACAGCCGACACAGATGCACCCGCGGCGCAGCACTGACCCCCTGTTCGACGCCGAAGCTGCGCAGCAATTCGAACAGCGTGAGCAGCGCGACGGTCTCGTTGGTAACGGGCACCGACGGCAATCCGAGTCGCGCGGAGACCGGTCCACTAGCGGCGACGCCGCCACGGCCGAGGTAGGCGTCCTGCGGGCGCCACCAGACCGTGAAGCCGAAGGTCTGCGCGTACTGCAGCGCGCGCAGCAGCACCTGCGTGTCGGCGATCGGGACGTTGGCCTGCGAGAAGCCGACGCAGCCGGCGTCGTAGAGCTCGGACATCTCGGTCAGTGCCGAGCCGGCGAGTCCCATCGTCAGCGCACCGAGCGGATGCACCTGCGTGCGATTCAGCGTGCGGGCGCGATGCTTGAGCATCTCGACCAGGCCCGGCTCGTCGAGCGGCGGATCGGTGTCGGGCGGGCAGACCAGCGAGGTCACGCCGCCGGCCAGCGCCGCCTCGATCTCGGACTCGAGCGTCGCACGATATTCGGAGCCCGGCTCGCGCAATCGAGCGGAGAGATCGATCAGGCCGGGACACACGACCAGTCCCGCCGCGTCGAAGGTACGGGCCACCTTGAAGTCGCCGCCCTCGCCCGGCGCGACGATGCCGACGATGCGACCCGCGGCGATCAGCAGATCGCGCGGCGCGTCGACGCCGGTCGCGGGATCGACCACCCGTCCATTGCGGATCGCGAGCTTCATACCGTGGTTGTCAGTCATGCGGCCGCCAGGATGCTCATCACCGCCATCCGCACCGCGATGCCGAACGTCACCTGCGGCAGGATCACGCTCTGCGCGCCGTCGGCCACCGACGACTCGATCTCTACGCCCCGATTCATCGGGCCCGGATGCATCACGATCGCGTCGGGCGCAGCCAGCGCGAGCTTCTCGGCGGTGAGGCCGTAGCTCTTGAAGTACTCGTGCGCCGACGGCAGCAGCGCCCCGTTCATGCGCTCGTTCTGCAGCCGCAACATCATGATCACGTCGACGCCGTCGAGGCCCTTGGCCATGTCCGTGAATACCGACACGCCCATCTGTTCGATGCCGCTCGGCAGCAGCGTGCGCGGACCGATCACGCGCACCTCGGGCACGCCGAGCGTCGTCAGCGCATGGATGTCGCTGCGCGCGACCCGCGAGTGCAGCACGTCGCCGACGATCGCGACCCTCAACTTCGTGAAGTCCTTCTTGAAGTGACGAATCGTGTAGGCGTCGAGCAGCCCCTGCGTCGGATGCGCGTGGCGTCCGTCGCCGGCGTTGATGACGTGAATGTGCGGGTGCTCGGCGCTGCTGCGGACCTTGTCGAGATGCTTGGCGATCAGGTATGGCGCACCGCTCTGCGAGTGCCGCACGACGAAGATGTCGGCGTGCATCGCCGACAGGTTGTCGATGGTGTCGAGCAGCGACTCGCCCTTGCTGGTCGACGACACCGAGACGTTGAGGTTGATCACGTCGGCCGACAGTCGGGCCGCGGCGATCTCGAAGGTGGTGCGCGTGCGCGTCGAGTTCTCGAAGAAGAGATTGAACACGCTGCGACCGCGCAGCAGCGGCAGCTTCTTCACCTCGCGACGTGGATCGACGAGCCCGGCGAAGCCGGCCGCCGTGTCGAGGATATGCGTCACCAACGTGCGCGGCAGGCCCTCGATCGACAGCAGGTGCTGCAGGCTGCCGTCGCGATTGAGTTGGGGGTTCAGCATCGTCGTCAACTCGTGCGCGGCGTATTGGCGATCGCGAAGCTGAAGCGCCCATCGTCCTGCGACAACACGAACTCCGAGGCGCGTGGCAGGCTCAGGCGGGCGCCGGACCAGCGCGCGGCGATGGGCAGCTCGCGCGCGTCGGCGTTGGGGGTCTGGCGGTCGACCAGCACCGCCAGATCGACGCGAGCGGGCCGACCGAAGTCGAACAGCACGTTGAGCGCGCCACGCAAAGTACGTCCGCTGTACAGCACGTCGTCGATCAGCAGCACGTCGGCGCCGTCGACCTCGAAGTCGATCTCGGTCGGCTTGACCTGGCCGTGCAGCCCGATGCGATTGAAGTCGTCGCGATAGAACGAGATGTCGAGCGCACCTGGCTGGCCCGGCAGCCCGAGGTCGCGGTGCAGCCGCTCGGCGACCCACGTGCCGCCGCTGTGGATGCCGACGATGCGCGGCTGGCGGTCGGCGCGCGAGGCGACGAAGGCGGCGAGGCTGTCCTTCAGCGTGGCGTACAGCGCCTCGGCGTCGGGGGGCGTCGTGGTCGAGACGTAGGCCGGCGGCTCTTGAATGTTCATGCGGTGGCAGGCAGTGCGTCGAACCAGCGTTGCAGGATGACCTCGGCCGCGACGTCGTCGAGTGCCTTCGCGCGGCGCGAGAGGCCGGCCTGGCGACGATCGCGATGCAGGGTGTCGGCATCGATCGAGCTGTAGCGTTCGTCGACCCACTCGACGGGCAGCTTGAAGTGCTGCCCGAGTCGCGCTGCGAAGCGCTCGCAGCGCGCGAACGCCGAGCACGGCTTGGTCGCCGTATCGAGCGACAGCGGGATACCGACCACGAGCCGCTCCGGCTGCCATTCGCGAACCAGCTTGTCGATCGCGCCCAGGCCCTCGTCGTGATCGCCGGCGTTGACGATCGCGACGGGACGCGCCTGGCGCAGGAGGGTATTGCCGACCGCGACGCCGATGCGGCGTGCCCCGACATCGAAGCCGAGGACGGTCTCGCTCAAGACCGGACGATCAACGAAGACCGCGCGCACTCACGCATGACCGGCTTCGCCAGACAGCATCACGGGATCGAAGCCGAGCAGGTGGATGGCCGACGCACGGCGCTGCGCGTGCGGCACGTCGAACACCACCGACGGATCGGCTTCCACCGTCAGCCAGGCATTGAGGGCGATCTCGCTCTCGAGCTGGCCCGCATCCCATCCCGCATAGCCGAGCGCGACCATCACATGCCTCGGACCACGACCTTCGGCCATCGCTTCGAGCACATCCTTCGACGTCGTCAGCGAAAGGCCGTTGTCAGCGGTCAGCGTCGAGCCGTACTCGACGTCGGACTGGTCGTGCAGCACGAAGCCGCGGTCGGTCGCCATCGGTCCGCCGTAGCAGACCGGTTGTGCGCCGAGCAGCGCGATCTCGAGCTTCATGTCGACCCGCTCGAACAGCTTCTCGAGCGTCAGGTCGGTGGGCCGGTTGATCACGACGCCCATCGCACGGTCGGGCGTGTGCTCGAGCATGTAGACGACGGTGTCGGAAAAACGCGAGTCGGCCATGCTGGGCATGGCGATAAGAAAGTGGTTTGCGAGACTGAGCGTGGACGGACTGGAGGCGTTGCCGGAACCTGTGCTCGATCGGGAGGTTGCATCCTGATCGGTCCCGTCCGTCTTGCCGTCCGCGGATGCGTGGTCGGACATGCCCGTATTGTAAACGGCGGGGCGGGTCGGCACAATCGATGACCCTCGTCCTCCCTGACATTTCCCATGCCGTTGCACGCTCCCGAACACGAACGCGGGCTGGTCTGGTTTCGCCGCGACCTGCGCATCGCCGACCACGCCGCGCTGTATCACGCGCTGCGCAGCTGCAAGTCGGTCTGGTGCCTATTCGTCTTCGATACCGAGATCCTCGACCCGCTGCTGGAACGCGGCCTGAAGCAAGACCGCCGCGTCGAGTTCATCCATGCCAGCCTCGTCGAGTTGTCCGAAGCGCTGCACGACGCGTCGGGTCATCACGCGAAGCTGATCGTCCGGCACGGGACCGCGCGCGACCTCGTCCCGCAGATCGCCGCTGCACTGAAGGTCGACGCGGTGTTCGTCAATCACGACTACGAGCCTTACGCGCTCGAACGTGACTGGGCCGTCGCCGATGCGCTCGAACATGTCGGGCGTGCACTGCTCGACTTCAAGGACCAGGTGATCTTCGAGAAGGACGAGGTGCTCACGAAGAGCGCCACGCCCTTCTCGGTCTTCACGCCGTACAAGCGCGCCTGGCTGGACAAGCTCACGCCGTTCTTCGTGACGGCCTACCCGGTCGAGCGCTACGCGGAACGTCTCGCCGCCGTCCCGTCGGACCTGAACCACGCCATGCCCTCGCTGGAGGCCATGGGCTTCGCGAAAACCAACTTCGCGGACATCGAGATCCCGCCCGGCACGTCCGGTGCGCATCGGCTCTTCGACCAGTTCACCGGGCACATCGGCGACTACTCGGAGGGGCGCGACTATCCGGCACGTCGCGGCACGTCCTACCTGTCGGTCCATCTGCGGTTCGGCACGATCTCGATCCGCGCCCTCGCCCGCAGCGCCATCGACCGCGCGAAGGACGCCGGCGAACGCAAGGGTGCAGACACCTGGCTGTCCGAGCTGATCTGGCGCGACTTCTATTTCCAGGTCCTGCATCACCGACCCGACGTCGCGGCAGGCGCGGCCTTCAAGCCGCAGTTCGATCGCATCGCCTGGCAGGGCGGCGCGGAAGGCGACGCGCTGTTCGAGGCCTGGTGCAGGGGCGTGACCGGCTTCCCGCTGGTCGACGCGGCGATGACACAGATCAACACGACCGGCTTCATGCACAACCGCCTGCGCATGATCGTCGCCAGCTTCCTGTCCAAGGACCTCGGCCTCGACTGGCGCCGCGGCGAGCAGTATTTCGCCGATCACCTGAACGATTTCGACCTGTCGGCCAACAACGGCGGCTGGCAGTGGGCCGCATCGAGCGGCTGCGATGCGCAGCCATGGTTCCGCATCTTCAATCCGGTCACACAGTCGGAACGCTTCGATGCCGAGGGCCGCTTCATCCGGCGCTATCTGCCGGCCTTGTCGAAGCTCTCGAACAAGACCATCCACGCACCCTGGGTCGCAAGCGACGCCGAGCTGCAGCGTGCCGGCATCGTGCTCGGCCGCGACTACCCGATGCCGATCGTCGACCACGCAGAAGCGCGCAACGCGACGCTCGACCGCTACGCGGTGGTGAAGACGGCCTGACCTCCACGTGGCCGATCGGCGGGCGATCGGTAGGCGGTGGCTTCCGATACTTCGAGGGCGGTGTCGATCGACATCGCTTCGAAATCCATCGGGAGAAGACCATGAAGCTGATCGATGTAGTCATCACCACCGCATTGCTATGCGCCACCTCGGTTCAGGTCCACGCCGCCGGGGCGAACGACCAGCCGGTCCTGCTGGCACAGGCGCACACGTCGCTGCGTCCTACAGAAGTCCGTGCGCCCGCGATGGCTCAGGACGCCGGACATCGCGGTGCGCAGGCCGCGGCGGCCAAGGGTCCCGAAGCCTTGCGCCGGTACATCGATCGCACCCGCATGATCTATGCGCTGCAGTACGCGGACTTCGTGCGCGAGTGACCGGCCCGATCAGGCCGGATGGCTGCGTCCGGCCTGCACGTGCATCGCCAGCAGGTCGAGCAGTTCGTCTTCCTGGTAGGGCTTGCCGAGGTAGGCATCGACGCCGAGCTGGGCCGCGTGTTCGCGGTGCTTCTCGGCCGTGCGCGACGTGATCATGATGATCGGGATGTGCTTGTAGCGGTCGTCGTTACGCACGTTGCGCGTCAGGTCGAACCCATCCATGCGCGGCATCTCGATATCGACCAGCATCACGTCGGGCGGAAAATCCTGCAGCTGTTCGAGCGCATCGATGCCGTCCTTGGCGAGCACCACCTGATAGCCCTCGCGCGACAGCAGACGCTGCGTCACGCGGCGGACCGTCAGCGAATCGTCGACCACCATCACGGTCGGTAAGGTCTTGAGGTCGCTGCCGCCCGTCTCGACGATCGCAGGCACCGCATGCCCCTCCGCTTCGGTCGCCGCGGCACGCGCCTCCGTCGCGCGCGACATCTGCGCGAGCTGGACCGGGTTGAGGATCAGCACGATCTGGCCCGAACCGAGCACGGTCGCCCCGGCGATGCCGGTCATGCGCGCGAGTTGCGGACCGAGGTTCTTGACCACGACTTCCTGGTTACCCACGACTTCGTCGACGTGGATCGCGATGCGCTCGTTCGCGGATCGCAGGATCAGAACCGGCGACGCGCGCTGCGCGACCGGCACGCTGTCCTCGATGCCGAGCAGCGTGCCGAGGAAGGCGAGTCGCACCTGCGTGTTCGCCCACGCCAGATGGCCGGCGCGATAGGCATCGGCCAGCGGCTGCGGACGCAACTGCTGCACCTGTTCGACCAGCACCGCCGGCAGTGCATACACACGGCCGCCGACGGAGACCAGCACAACCTGCGTGATGGCCAGCGTCAAAGGCAGGTTGATCGTGAAGCGCGTCCCCTTGCCGGACTCGCTGTCGACGCTGACGCGCCCAGCGAGCACCAGCGCTTCTTCGCGCACGACGTCCATGCCGACGCCGCGTCCCGCGAGTTCGGTGACTTCGGAAGCCGTCGAGAAGCCCGGATGGAAGATCAGTTCCGCGACCTGCGCGTCACCGATGTCGCGCTCGTCGATCAGGCCCAGTTCGCGGCCCTTCGAACGGATGCGATCGTGGTCAAGCCCGGCACCGTCGTCGGAGAACGTCAGTACGACCTCGTTGCCTTCCTGGCGCACTTCGACCAGCAACTCGCCCGTCTCGTCCTTGCCCGCGGCGCGCCGCGCCTCGCGGCTCTCGATGCCGTGGACGATGTGGTTGCGCAGCAGGTGTTCAAAGGGACCGGCCATGCGTTCGAGCACGCTGCGATCGAGTTCGACCGAGCCGCCGCGGATGTCGAGGTTGACGCGCTTGTCGACTTCCTTGGCCGCGCGTCGCGCGACGCGATAGAGCCGCTCGGCGATGCTCGAGAACGGCACCATGCGCACGCGCATCAGGTCCTGCTGCAGATCGCGCGTCATGCGCCGTTGCGAGGCGAGGTCGGTCTCCGCGGAGTCCAGGCTCTTCTGCAAATGCTGCTGCAGCGTCTTCACGTCGTTGACCGACTCGGCCATCATCCGCGTCAGTTCCTGGAATCGCGTGAAGCGATCGAACTCGAGCGGATCGAACTTCTCGCGCTCCTGGCCCGCGGCCTGCTGCGACTGCATCTGCGACTGCATCTGGAACTCGGCCTGCAGCTCGATCTCGCGCAACTGCGATCGCAGCCGCTCGACGTTCTCGCCCAGGTCGGACATCGCCCCCTTGATCTGCAGCACCTCGTTCTCGATCCGCGCCCGCGAGATGCTGACCTCGCCGGCCAGATTGACGAGACGGTCCAGCGTCTCGGAATTGACGCGCACGGCCGGTTGCTGCGCGGTCTGCCTGGTGTCGCGCTGACGCGGCGTCGCAGCTTCGGCCGGGGTCGTGTCGACGGCGTCGGTCGCGGCCTGCGCCACGTGATCGTCCGAGGCTGGCGCAACCACGGCTTCCGCCCCGGCCGGTTGCTGGAGTCGATCGAACAGTTCGAGGCTGCGATCGTGCGCGCCGAGCAGTTCGTCGAGCAGTGTCGGCGGAACTTCGTGAAGACGGGCCGCGGATTCGACGCGCGCCTCGAGGTCGTGCGCCACTTCGCCAAGACGCATCGCGCCGGCCATGCGCGCGCTGCCCTTCAGCGTATGCAAGTGACGCAGCAGCATCCGCGCCGGCGCCGGACTGGACGGGTGGGCCTGCCAGGTGCGCAGCAGCTCTCCGATCTGCGGCAGGATCTCGCCGCCCTCGGCGACAAAGACATCGAGCAGTTCAGGATCGATGTCGTCCTGGACCGTGGTTGCGTGGTCGACCAGCGGCGCCCGGCGCGGGTCGACGAGGCCGTGCGTCTCGGCGACCGAGGTGGACTGGAAGACGACGGGTTCGAGTTCAGGATTGGGCTCCAAGACGGCCAAGAAATCCTCGGGCACTTCGACGACCGGTTCTGCCTCGATGGTCGGAGCGGGGCCTTGGAAGATCGGGGCTTCGTCGCTGGCCGACAGCCGCTCGACGCTGCCGTCCGCATCGAACGGCGTCTCGCTGACCCCCAGCGACGTGATCGCGTCGAAGGACTCGTCGTCCTCGGGTTCGGGCGCGTGCGGGCGTGGTGCCTCGGCAACGATCTCCGGCGGCGCTTGTTCATCGGCCACCGGCGTCGCTTCGATGAACTCGTCGACGATCATCTGCGGCTCGATCGCAGCCACTGCGACAGGCTCACCGAAGTCGAGCGGCTCAAAAGGCAATGGGGGCGTCGGCAGATCGAGCGCGACCGGCGGTGCGGCATGCGCCTCGTGCGCGCCGCTGATCTCACGCTTCAGCGCGATCAGGCTGGCGAGACGCACCGCGTCCGGCTCGGGCATCCGCTCGGCCGCGAAACGATGCAGCATCTTGCGCAGCGACTCGACGGCTTGCTCGAGGCGCCCGACCTGCTCTTCGGTGAGGATCACCGGCTCGCGCCACAGGGTCTGCAGCACATCCTCGATCGCAGCCGCGAGGTCATGGGCCGGCACGAGGCCGACGGTCGCCGACGATCCGGCCAGCGAATGCGCCGCGCGCATCGCGCCTTCGGACACGTAGCGATCGAGCTCGTGACGCCACTCGGAGAAATCCTGCGTCAGGATCCGCAGCAGCTCGTCGGCTTCGTTGAGATAGATGTTGAACAGCGCGACCGACAACGTCATCGACCCGATCTGGCGCGTGTCATCGGTGCGCACGACAGGCGGCGGCATCCCGAACGGGAGCACGGGGGCGGACCTGTCCGGTGGTGGTGCTGCCTCGCTCATCTCGACATCGGCGACATCGGCGACATCGGCGACTTCGCCGACGGGCTCGAGCGTCGTTTCGAACGGCGTTTCGGCACCCTCCAGATCGAAGTCCAGATCGATGCCGGGATAAGGGTCGACCAGTGCTGCCGTTTCGAAGGGCGCAACGGCCTCCAAGGTTTCCGGTTCGGCTGCCGCCATCTCTTTTGCAGGGGGGGCCGGCGGCAGGTTCAGTTCGACGAAAACCGGGGCCGGGCTGGGCACCGGCTCGCCGAACAGCAGCGCCAGAGCCTCGGCCTCGCTGAGCTCGTCGGACCTCAGCGCGTCGGAAGGCGGCAGCTCAGGCTGATCGCCGAAGAACTCCAGGTCGGGCAACTCGCTCTCGGTGTCCAGCACCTGCGTGGCCGCGAAGTAGCTGTCGTCGCTCGGCAGCGAGCCGCTCGGCGCGAAGACCGTCTGCATGAAGTCCTCTTCGGCCACGTCGCTCGCTTCGATCGCCGCCCGGACTTCGATCTCCACGTCGACAGGCAACGCGAGTATCTCGCCGCCAGCCTCTTCGAACGGGCTGCTGGCGGCGCTCTTCTGGCGAACCGCGCGCGCGGCTTCGATCAGGGCATCGGGGATGCGCGACGAGTGTCCGCTGCTGCTCAGTTCCTCGACCCAGTCCGCCAGGTAGCGGATCGCGTAGTCGATCAACGCACGCAGGTCGGTGGAGGCCGGCTGCTGGTCGGCGATATGGCTGTGCAGCGTGTCCTCGATGCTCCAGGCCGCATCGCCCAGCGCGACGAGGCCGACCATGCGGCCACTGCCCTTGAGCGTGTGGAAGGCACGGCGCAGGTTGGCCGTCGCGGTGGCGCTCTCCGGATCGGCATCGAGCACGCGCATCGACGCTTCGGCCTCGACCAGCACGCCCTTCGCTTCCTCGAGGAAGATTTCAAGCAGTTCGGCGTCGATCGCCTCGACGTTCTCCGCGGACGGCACCGGCATCGCCGGCTCACTCGGCGCGACGGACGCGGGCGCGAGTCCGGCCGCGCGGTTCGCATGGATCGCCAGCTCGGCAACGCGATCGGCGAGCTCGGCCGCCGACGAGAAGCCGAGCGGCTCGTGCCTGCCGTCGCGCAGCGAAGCGACGATGGCCGCGGCCTCGTCCTGCAGTTCGCGTTCGTCGATCAGCATCGCGCTGCGACGGACGTCTTCCAGCGCGGCGACCAGCTCCTGGCGCGCCGCGAAGTCGTCCGGCTGGCGGCGCAGGCGGGCCGCGCGGTCCTGCGCATCGGCGGCCCGCAGAGCGATCTCGTCCTCGAGCGTGGCATCGGGCTCCAGGATCTGGGTCTCCGCGAACAGCACGTCGGTCGCGGCGAAGCGATCGACCTGCGGCGCGTCGCTGCCGTCGATCGCGGGCGCGGCGGCAACCGGCGCTGGCGGCGTCTCGATCGCGGTGGTCCTGGCCCAGTCTTCCAGCGCGACGTCGGCAACGCCATCGATGCCTGCGCCCAGCGGCGCACGCGCCATCTCGGCGCTGAAGCGGCCGGTCGCGGCATCGAAGCGGAATGCCTTCGTGTCGATCTGTTCGCGCTTGATCTGCTCGACGTAGAAACCGACGGCGCCGAGGCTCTGAGCGAGATGCTCGAACGCGGCGGTATCGACGAAGGCGCCATCGGTCTCGAAGCGCGCGATCGTCTCGCGAGCGTGATCGATCGCGCGATGCGCGTCGTCGTGGCCGAGCAGCGCGAGCGCGCCACTGGCCTGCGCGAGCGCCTTGATCGCGTCCTTCAGCGCGGTCCGTTCTGCGGGGTCGCGGAAGAAGGCATCGAGTACCTTCTCGGCGTTGCGCAGATTGGCCTGGAGTTCGGCGACGAAGGTCGCCATCGTCAGGCGTTCCTCGGCCTGCTGCGACATGCGGTCCAGCCAGTCGACCGCGACCGGCGGTGCGTCCTGCCCGACGGCGGAAGCCTCGACCCGCGCCACGACCATCGCCGCGCGCGCGTCGAACGCATCGTCGAGCCAGCGCGCCCGTTCGAGCGCGCCTTCGAGGAACAGCAACGCGGTCGCGACGTCGAGGCCGACGGCCGCCCGCGGCACGCGCGGATCGAAGCCGAGATCGGTCGCGATGCCGTCGATCACCTGCGCGACCTGCGCGAGGCCGCGACGCCTGATCGGGCCGACGGCTTCCACCACCGCCCCGATCTCCTTCGTAAAGGCGGTTACCTGCGCGACGTCGCCCGCGACGATCGCCGACCACGCGCTCTTGGCGGCGCCGATCGCGTCGCGTGCGGTGCGCAGCGCGACGGTGTCGATGCGGCCGTAGCGTTGCGTCTCGTAGTCGGTCGGCACGGAGCCGGCCAGCGCATAACGCGCCTGGACCTCGCGCACCAGCGGCGTGACCGGCTCGGCCAGTGCCACGAAGAACAGCGTGTCGGTGTAGAGCCGCTCGGTGACGGCGCTCGAACCATCGGCCAGCTTGCGGATCTGCAGGTTGACGCGACCGGCCAGTCGCTTGAGGCGCGGTTGCTGCGCGCGTGCCTTCGCGAAGCCGCCGTGGGCCAGCGCCTCGAACAGCGCGCGGGTGGCCCACCAGAACGCGCGATTGCGGGCCTGGCCCTGCTTCTCGTTGGCAGCGACCGACTGCTCGATGGCGGTCACGGCGCGACTCAGGTGGGCGAGCGCCTTCTCGTCGTCCTCGTTGCGGAGGAAGCGCAGCAACCCCTGCTCGAACAAGTTGCGCTGGACCCGCAGGCCCGCGTCGTCGAGGCCGGTGTCGTCGGCGCTCTTCGGCAGGCGCACGCCGAGGTCGACGAGGAACAGGTCGGCCGGATGGATGCGGTCGGCGCGGCGTGCGGTCAGCAGGTCGCGGTAGCTGGGGAACAGCAGCAACGGCTGCTGACGTGCGTCGCCCTGCAGGTCTTCGAGGTACTCGACGATGGACCGGCAGCCGCCGATGATCGCGTCGAGCGCGATCGCGTCGCAGCGCTCGGGCTCTCCCTCAAACAGTTCGAGCAGATCCTCCATCGCCTCGGTCAGTCGCGTGACCCCGGCGACTTCGCCGAGCTCGAGAGCGCCGTGGGCCTGATGCAGATGCGAGCGCGCGACCCGCAAGGGCGCGAGATCGACCTCCTGCTTGTCGACCCCTGCGGCGCCCGCACGAAAGGCCCGCAATGCTGTGGTGGCCGCGTCGAACGCCTTGACGATCTCGGGCAGCAGCCATGCGATCGTTCCGATATCGATCGCGTGCTGGCCCAGGTCCACGGACCCGGCGCCCTGACCGGGATCGATGCCTTGAGGATCGGCTGCGTCATTCATCGAGAAATATCCTTTCGGTGTCGCGAGACGACCCTCCGCCTGCGCACGACATCGGACACGCGGTCAGACGACCGCGATCAATTGACCTTGAACCGCGCGACCGAACTCTTGAGTTCGAGCGCGAGCTTCGAGAGCTGCTGGATCGACGTGGCTGTGAGACGGGTGCCTGCCGAAGCCTGCTCGTTCACGGCGAGGATGTGCTCCATGCTGGAGGCCATCTCGCCGGCCGAGGTGGCCTGCTGCGACGTGCGGCGCGAGATCGCCTCGATCAGCTCGGCAAGCTGCTTCGAGACGCGACCGATGTTGCTGAGCGACTGACCCGCCGCATCGGAGAGCTTGGCCCCCTCGACGACGCCCTCGGTGGACTTCTCCATCGCGGAGACGGCGTCCTGGGTGTCGGTCTGGATGGTGCGGACCAGCGCCCCGATCTGCTTGGTCGCCTCGCCGGATCGCTCCGCGAGTCGCTGCACTTCCTCGGCGACGACCGAGAAGCCGCGTCCCGCCTCGCCGGCCGACGCGGCCTGGATGGCGGCGTTGAGCGCGAGCACGTTGGTCTGCTCGGTGATGTCGGAGATCAGCTCGATGATCTCGCCGATCTCCTGCGAGGACTCGCCGAGGCGCTTGATGCGCTTGCTGGTCTCCTGGATCTGGTCGCGGATCTCGTTCATGCCCGAGATGGAGTTCTGCACCGCGCGCTGGCCGTCCTCGGCCGCCGTCAGCGACTGGCGCGCCACGGTCGCGGACTCGGCCGCCGAGCCCGAGACTTCGCTGATCTGCCGGGCCATCGTCAGCACCGCGTCGCCGGTGGAGCGGATCTCACGCGACTGCTCGTCGGATGCCGTGAGCAGACGGCTCGACGTGTCGTGCGCGGCGGACGACGCCTCGGTGACCTGCTGGACCGTGCTGTTGATGCGGCCGACCAGCGTGCGCAACTCCTCCACGGTGTAGTTGACCGAGTCGGCGATGGCACCGGTGATGTCCTCGGACACCGTGGCCTGCATCGTCAGGTTGCCGTCGGCAACTTCCTGCAGTTCGTTCATCAGCCGAAGAATAGCGACCTGGTTTGCATCGTTCGCCGCCTTGAGGCTCTCTTCCTGGCGCTCCGCTTCACCACGACCACGACGCGCCTCCTCGGCGCCCTGGGCGGCGCCCGCGATGTAGGTGCGGGCGATCAGCAGCGCTCCGAGCAACGACAGCAGGCCGGTGATGAACGCGAGCCAGAGATAGATCGACGACGAATCGACATACGCGCTGCGCAGTTCGCCCAGGTGCACGCGCATCGGCTCGCTGTCCTTGAACACCTTGTCGGCGGCCTGCTTGGCGGCCACCAGTCTGGGCAGGTTCTCGAGCAGGCTGCGCATCTGGGCCTGGTACGTCGCGAAGCTCTTCTGCAAGCCGGCCGCGACCTGGCGCGTGTCGGTATCGCGGGCCGCGCCGATGCGCATCGCCTCGTTGCCGTTGAGCAGGGCCTCGATGGTGTCGCGGAATGTGTTGGCGTCCTTGCCGAGGCTGAACGCCGACTCGGGGTTCACGCCGGCGCCGACCAGCAGCTCGTTGGCGTTGCGGGCGAGGCGCTGCGTCAGCATCTGCAACTGCGCGGCAGCCGCGACCTCGCGCTGCGGCGCGTTGGCCTGCAGCTTGAGCGTCGCCATCGCGTCGCTGGCCTCGGCGAGTGCCGGGGTCGCATCGTCGAGCGATCGCAGCGTCGCGCCGACGGACGTCAAAAGCTTCTCGTTATCGAGAATGATCGAGGCATTGGCCTGCGTGTTCTTCCAGTCGGCCTGGACCCGCGCCAGCATCGGTCGCGCGCCGACGCCCGTCGCCGGGACGGCGCTGTTGCCGACGGTGCCGCCCTTGTCGAGCGCTTCGAGGCCGGTAGCCAGGCGGTCGCGGCTCTCGCGCAACTGGACGAACGCGGTAGGGTCGCCCTGGATGGCGTTGGGCACCGCCTTCGCGAGTCGCTGCGAATGCATCAGCAGGTCGCCGGTGGTTTCAGCGAAGGCTGCTTCGTCGGACTTGCCGCGCAGGTCGAGTGCGACCATCACGATGAAGACGACCAGCATCGCGATCGTGGCCCAGATCAACAGGCGCAAGCGGCGCGCGAACTTCTCCGCGTAGCTGTCGCCGGCGCTTCCGCCACCGGAAAGTCCCGGCGTCGCGGCGAACGACGTCGCGTCGCTCACGACCGGATCGAGGGGTTCGGCAAGCGCGTTCATCGGACCTGCCTGGTTGCGTTGTGCTGCGGGCTCGAACCCGTCGACCGACCACGTGGATGCCATTCCTGTCCTTCGAGTGAAGACGGGCGGGCCGACCGACGACCCGCGCCAACATTACGAGTATCGGCAGAGACGGAACGAACTGAAGCGCGGGACATCGGGGTCGACATGGGTCTGTTCATGCGATCGATGGGAGGACCGGCGATTGGATCAGGCACGGGCGATGTCGATGAAGCGCTCGTCCGCGGTGACGGCCGACAGATCGAGTTCCTGCCAATGGATTTCCTGCGCATCGACCAGCAGCGCGCGCACCCACGGCGCGAAGATCTCGCCGGGTGCGCCCTCCGGCGCCTCTTTCCCGCTGACGTCGGCCGTGGTGAGGTCGGCGGCGCTGCGCAGGCCGAGCATGCGCGACACGAGGATGCCGACCGAGAAGCGCAGGTCGGTCGAGAACGCGAGCACGCGGCTGTCCTTGTCGAGCGGGGTCGCGGGACCGCCGGCGTACAGCGACAGGTCGACGATGCCGAGCAGGTTGCCGCGCACGTTGGCGAGACCGCGGTACCAGGACTTGGTGAGCGGGACCGGCGCGATGTCGGGAACCGCGAGGATCTCGCCCGCATCCGCGAGGTCGACCAGCAGGCGATGCGGACCGATCTGGATGCCGAGACGGTTGACGGCGAGCGGCGCGGTCTGCGCCTTCCTCAGCTTTTCGGACAGGCCGGTCTGAAACTCGCGCAGGCGCTCGCGACGGTTGGCCGACGCGAGATGGTTTGTCGAAGTCTGCGGGGTCGCGCCTCGCGTCGGGATCGACTTAGGGGATCGCAGGCGCGATGGAAAGTCGGCCATCTCAGGCTTCGCAGGCCCGGATCTTGGTCAGCAAATCCTTCGGATCGACCGGCTTGACGACGTAATCGCGGGCACCCTGCTTCATGCCCCAGTAGCGATCGGTCTCCTGGCTCTTGCTCGTGCAGATGATGATCGGGATGTGCGAAGTGCCGGGATCGCGACTGATGGTGCGGGTCACCTGGAAGCCGTTCTGGCCGGGCATGACGACGTCCATAAGGATCAGGTCGGGCCGTTCGCTCTTGGCCATCGTCAAGGCTTCGGCACCGTTCTCGGCCGTCACGACCTGATAGCCGTTCTTGCTCAGCAGCTCCGCGAAGAAGAAGCGTTCGGTAGCGGAGTCGTCGACGACGAGGATCTTCTGGAGGGCCATGGTTTGCTCTGTAGGACTGCGGTCACCCGTCAAGGATCGGCAGCCGGGGGCATTGCTTGAGTACGTAAATCGATCAAGTGACGGCGCGGCGCGCGTGCAGGTCGACGGTCTTGAGAAGGCTGTCCTTCGTGAACGGTTTGGTCAGGTATTCGTCGGAGCCCACCATGCGGCCGCGTGCGCGATCGAACAGGCCGTCCTTGCTCGACAGCATCACGACCGGCGTGGCGTGGAAGCGGACGCTCTTCTTGATCAGCGAACAGGTCTGGTAGCCATCGAGACGCGGCATCAGGATGTCGCAGAAAATCAGGTCGGGCTGGTAGTCGTTGACCTTCGACAGCGCATCGAAGCCGTCTTCCGCCAGGATGACCTGGCAGCCCGCCTGGACGAGAAAGATCTCGGCGCTGCGACGAATGGTGCTGCTGTCATCGATCACCATGACCTTGAGTCCGGCGATATCGGTATGGGCCATGATTTCCTTCCGGTTCTTCAGGGAACGCGCGACCGCGAAACACGGCTGGCGAGCAATATCGTCGAGGCCGCATGGTGCATCGTTCGCGGCGTGGCGGCATTCATCGTTTCGATGAGCAATGCGTCGCAAGCGGTTGCCCATGAAGGCGTTAGCGACCGCGAACGACAAGGCTGAAACGATTGTAGCGTCAGAAAAACGGTCGGCCGCGCGAATGAAAGGCGCCTTCGCCACGGCCCGTTGTGCATGGGCAACGTCGCTTAGGTGAAAGCTCTAACGCGGTACCGCGAACGTCCGGGGAACAGCTAGTGCCCCGAGTCAGACCTCGATCATCTCGAAGTCTTCCTTGCGTGCCCCGCACTCCGGGCAGGTCCAGTTCATGGGCACGTCGGCCCACAGGGTGCCAGCTGCGATGCCCTCCTCGGGCGCACCGGCTGCTTCGTCGTAGATCCAGCCGCAAATCAGGCACATCCAGGTCTTCATGTTCGATTCGCAATCGTTGTTGGGAGAGGGGCGTTTCCGATCGATCGAGCCTGCTTCGCAGTGTCGGTGCGGGAGCCTGCCGCACGCGGGCCGGGGCGTAGAATGCGCCGCTCTTCGATGCATCGGCGCTAGGCCTCACGGTGACCGTCGATCGGACCGCGCGGCGGAGTTTATCTTGATGCGCGGCGACCGGCGAAAGCGACGCCCTCCCGTTTGCCCAAGCACCACCCACCCTTCCCGACCGCCCGCATGTCGCCTCCGATTCCTCGTCCCCTCCCCATCGTCATGACGTTCTCGGCCTGCGATCCGACCGGTGGCGCTGGCATGCAGGCCGACCTGCTGACAATCACCAGCATGGGTTGTTACGCGGCCACCATCGTCACCGGCTTCACGGTCCAGGACACGGCAGGCGTGGAGGACTTCGTGCCGGTCGATGCGGACCACGTCGACGATCAGGCCCGCACAATCCTCGAGGACATGCCAATCGCGGCCTTCAAGATCGGCGTGATGGGCGACGTCGAGACCGTAGCGACCATCGCCGAGATCGTGTCGGACTATCCCGACCTGCCAGTGATCCTCGACCCCGTGCTGGCAAGCGGCCGCGGCGACGTCTTCGCCGACGAGGAGACGCTGCTCGCGATCCGTGAATTGCTGATCCCCCAGACCACGCTGATCACGCCCAACAGCTACGAGGCGCGGCGACTGGCGGCGCTGGAAGAGCCCGGCGATCCCGACGATCCGAGCCGCACGGTTCTCTCGCTCGAGGCCTCGGCAAGCAAGCTGATCAGTTGGGGCATCGAGTTCGTCCTGATCACCGGCACCCATGAGAACACCACCGAGGTCGTCAACGTCCTCTACGGCGAGGAAGGTGACCGGACCGTGATGATCCGCAGCGATTCGTGGAGGCGCCTGCCCGGCTCGTACCACGGCTCGGGTTGCACGCTCGCCTCGGCGATCGCGTCGCTGCTGGCGAGCGGCGTGGATCTCGAGGACGCCGTACGCGAGGCGCAGGAATACACCTGGCAGACGCTCAACGCCGGCTTCCGCCCCGGCATGGGCCAGCTCATCCCCGACCGCTTCTTCTGGGCGCGCCGGCCGTCCGAAGGCCTGCGGCTGCAAGGCACCGGCCTCAGCAGCGGCCAATGATGGACGGCAGTGCGCGGACGCTGCCCGACCCGCGGATCGTCGGGCTGTACGCGGTGACGCCCGACCTCGCGGACACGCCTTTGCTGGTCGCGCTGGTCGATGCCGCGCTCGACGGTGGCGCCACGCTCGTCCAGTACCGCAACAAGTCGGCGAACCCCGCGTTGCGCATGCAGCAGGCGCTGGCCCTCGCTGCCACCTGCGCGAAACATCGGCGCCCGCTGATCGTCAACGACCATCTCGACCTCGCACTGGCCATCGATGGGGCCGGCCTCCATATCGGCGCCGAAGGCTTCGCGGACGGCGACGCGCTGCGCGCGACCCGCGAAGCCCTGGGCCGGTCGCGCCTGCTCGGCGTGTCCTGCTACCGCAGCGTCGACCAGGCTCGTCGCGCGGTCGCGGCGGGCGCCGACTACGTCGCGTTCGGCAGCGTGTTCGCGTCGACCACAAAGCCCGTGGCCCCGGCGGCCGCCCTCGCGACCTTCGCCGAAGCCCGCGATCTCGGTGTCGCGCTGGTCGGCATCGGCGGCATCACGCGCGACAATCTGCCGTCGCTGGTCGACGCGGGTGCCGACGCCGCGGCGGTGATCGCAGACCTGTTCGCGGTGCACGAGACCGGAGCCGTCCGGGCGCGGGCCCGCATGCTGGCCGATGCATTCGCCGGCCACCCTTCCACCTGATCCTCTCCCCGACCGTGACCGATTCCCGCAACGACCAGCTGTTCGCACGTGCCCAGAAGACCACGCCCGGCGGCGTCAACTCGCCCGTCCGCGCCTTCCGCCAGGTCGGGGGGGTTCCCCGCTTCGTCACTCGCGCCGAAGGTCCGTATTTCTGGGACGCAGACGGCAAGCGCTACATCGACTTCATCGGCAGCTGGGGGCCCGCGATCCTCGGGCACGCACACCCGGGCGTGATCCGCGCGGTGCAGGAGGCCGCCACGCGCGGCCTGTCGTTCGGGGCGCCGACCGAAGGCGAGATCGAGATGGCCGAGCTGTTGTGCAAGCTCGTGCCGTCGATGGAGCAGGTGCGCCTGGTCTCGTCGGGTACCGAGGCCGCGATGAGCGCGATCCGTCTCGCGCGCGGCGCCACGGGTCGCTCCAAGATCGTCAAGTTCGACGGCTGCTACCACGGCCACGCGGACAGCCTGCTGGTCAAGGCCGGCTCCGGCATGCTGACCTTCAACACGCCGAGCTCCGCCGGCGTGCCTCTCGAGATCACGCAGCACACCATCGTCCTCGACTTCAATGACTGCAGCCAGCTGGAGGCGGCCTTCGCTTCGCACGGCGACCAGATCGCGTGCGTGATCGTCGAGCCGATCGCAGGCAACATGAACCTCGTACGCTCGACGCCCGAATTCATCGCCTGCATGCAGTCGCTGTGCCAGCAACACGGCGCGCTGATGGTGTTCGACGTGGTGATGAGCGGCTTTCGCGTCGCCCTCGGCGGCGCCCAATCGATTTACGGCGTGACGCCCGACATGACGGTACTGGGCAAGGTGATCGGCGGCGGCATGCCGGTGGCGGCGTTCGGCGGTCGTCGCGAGCTGATGCGCAACCTCTCGCCCGAAGGCGCCGTGTACCAGGCGGGCACGCTGTCCGGCAATCCGGTCGCGGTCGCGTCGGGTCTGACCACGCTTGCCGAGGTGTCCGCACCGGGTTTCCACGAACGTCTCGGCGCGACGACCAAGCTGCTCGCGGACGGGTTGACGCAGGCCGCGCGCGACGCCGGCATCGCGTTCAGCAGCGACGCGGTCGGCGGCATGTTCGGCTTCTACTTCAGCAACGACGTGCCCACCTCCCTGTCGCATGTCAGCGCGTCGGACATCGACCGCTTCAAGCACTTTTTCCACGCGATGCTGGATCGGGGCGTGTACTTCGCGCCGTCGGCCTACGAGGCAGGCTTCGTGTCGATTGCCCACGACGCGGCGACCATCGAAGCAACTCTGGACGCCGCGCGCGAGGTTTTCTCGACGCTGGCCTGAAGCACGTGTCGCGAACTTGGGGCGTTGGGGCGGGTCCGAATCAGCCTTAGTCGGACGGAACCACAGGGTGGTCTGCCTAGAATGATTTCGGTCCGATGCCGTCAGGTCGGCGCTTAGCCTCCCTCTTCAGAAAGTCGCAAGACATGCGCCTGTCGTTGCGGTTCGTCGTTCCCCTCTTCGTCGTCCTCGCGCTGCTCGCCTACATCGTCGTACCGCAGGTCGACGCACTGACGGGACGGTGGTTCGTGAGGGACCTCGACGCCAGCGCGCAGCGCGCCGCGGCCCCCCTGGCCGAACAGCTCGCCGAACTCATCCCGGAGCGCGCGCAGGGCCGCATCACGGCGCTGCTCAACAGCGTGACCCAGACCGAACGCCTCTACGCCATCGCGTACTGCGACCAGACCGGACGCATTGCCTACCGCAGTTCCAACCTGCCGAAAGCGATCGAGTGCGACGAGAGCCCCAACGAACGGAACGCGGGCAAATCGAACGACGAGGTGGTCGGCACCGTCGCCCGACTGCCGAAGGGGGCGCTGCACATCGCGCGCATCCCGGTGAAGACCTCGGAAGGCGAGACCGGCAAGCTGGTGATGGTCTCGGACATGAGCTTCATCGAGAGCCGCAGCGAGGACACGCGCAAGTACACCATCCTGCTGTTCCTCGTGCTCGGGGTCGTGGTCTCGTTAGTCACGGTGCTGGTGGCCCACCTGTCGTGGCGCGGCTGGATCGCCGGCGTGCGCGCGATGCTGCGCGGCGAAGGCGTGCTGCGACCGTTCTCGAGCATCGATGGCCTCTCGGGCGTGGAAGCGAAGATGGGCGGCGAAGGCGTCGGCTTCGACCCCGAGCTGCGGCCGCTGATGTCGGACCTGCGCGGCATCCTGCGCGAGGTCGACGAGGAGCGCCGGCTACGCGAAGGATCCAGCGACGACGGCGGCGAGTGGACGCCTGAGCGGCTGCGCAAGCTGCTGAAGGATCATCTTTCGGACGACGAGATCATCGTCGTCTCGAACCGCGAACCCTATATCCACGAGAAGACGGAGCGTGGCATCGAGGTCCACTGTCCCGCGAGCGGCCTCGTCACCGCGGTCGAGCCGGTGATGCGCGCGTGTTCGGGCACCTGGATCGCGCACGGCGCGGGTTCCGCGGATCGCGATACGGTCGATGCCCACGATCGCATCGCCGTGCCGCCGAACGACCCTTCCTACACGCTGCGCCGCATCTGGCTCACGCAGGAGGAAGAGGAAGGCTATTACTACGGCTTCGCCAACGAAGGCCTGTGGCCGCTGTGTCACATCGCGCACGTGCGACCCGTGTTTCGCAGCGCCGACTGGAAGCAGTACGTCGCGGTCAACCGCCGTTTCGCGGATGCGGTGGTGGCCGAAGCCCGCACCGAGAATCCGGTCGTACTGATCCAGGACTATCACTTCGCGCTGCTGCCCCGTCTGATCCGCGACCGCCTGCCGCTCGCGACCATCATCACGTTCTGGCACATTCCCTGGCCCAATCCCGAATCGTTCGGCATCTGCCCGTGGCGCACCGAGCTGATCGAGGGGCTGCTCGGCAGCACGATCCTCGGCTTTCATACGCGCTACCAGGCGAAGAACTTCATCGAGACGGCCGATCGCTTCCTCGAGACGCGCATCGAGCACGAGACCTCGCTGATCTCGTACGGCGGCATGCGCACGCAGGTCGAGAGCTATCCCATCTCGATCGACTGGCCCGATGCGCCGTCGCTGGAGAAGCCCGTCGAGGAGTGCCGTCACGAGGTCCGCGCCCGACTGGGCCTGCCGGACTCGCATCTGGTCGGCCTCGGCGTCGATCGGCTCGACTACACGAAGGGCATCCTGGAACGCTTCAGCGCGGTCGAGGTGATGCTCGAACGTCATCCTGAGATGATCGGCCGCTTCACGTTCGTGCAGATCGCGGCGCCGTCGCGCTCGGCGCTCGAGGAGTACCAGAACTTTGAGGTGCGGGTCCGTTCGGAGGCGCTCCGGATCAACCAGCGCTTCGCGAGGCCGACTTCGGGCCGCAGCACGGTCGGAGCGACGGATGCGATTGCGCTGCTGATCGAGCATCACGACAAGTCGTCGGTCTTCACGCATTACCGCGCCTGCGACGTGTGCGTCGTGACGAGCCTGCACGACGGCATGAATCTCGTGGCCAAGGAGTTCGTGGCAGCGCGCGACGACGAGCAGGGCGCGCTGATCCTATCGGCCTTCGCGGGTGCGTCGCGCGAGTTGCGCGAAGCCCTGATCGTCAATCCGTATCACGTCGAACACACCGCCGACATGATCCACGTGGCCCTGACCATGCCGCCGGCGGAACAGCGCGAGCGCATGCGCGCCATGCGTGCGCTGGTCCGTGACCACAACGTGTTCCGCTGGGCCGCGCGCATGCTGCTCGACGCCTCGCGGGTACGGCACCGCGAGCGCATCCGCGCGCGCATCGCCGAACATCACAGCGATGCCGAGGACCGTGGTCGCTGGCGCAAGGAAGCCGCGTGATCGACCTGTTCAGTGCCGAAGGAGTCGCGGCGCTGGAGCGCATCGCGCACGCCAAGACGTTGTATGCCTTCGACTTCGATGGCACGCTCGCACCGATCGTCGAGCTGCCCGACTACGCGGCCGCCGCAGCGTCGACCGTGTCCCTGCTGTCGCGATTGGGCACGCTCGTCCCGACGGTGATCCTGACGGGTCGCGCGGTCGACGACATACGGCGGCGCATCGCATTCACGCCGCTGCATCTGGTCGGCAATCACGGGGCCGAGGGCGTGCCCGATCGTCTTCATCATTCGCTGGCGGACTCGCTCGGCGCGCGCGGCGGCAACGCCGCCCATCGCGAAGTGGTCCAAGGCTGGCTCGCGCAGTGGCCGGCGGCCATCGCCGCGCAGGCCGACGTCCCCGGCATCTTCATCGAGCCGAAGAGCTACTCGCTGTCGGTCCATCACCGGCTGGCCGAGAATCAGGAGGCGGCGATACGCGTCATCCACGCCGCGATCGGACGACTGGAGCCTGCTCCCAGGATCATCGGCGGCAAGTGCGTGTTCAACCTGCTGCCCGAGGGCGCGCCGGACAAGGGGAGCGCGCTGCGCTCGCTGGTGCAGTTCGAACAATGCGATGGCGCTTTCTTCATCGGTGACGACCTGACCGACGAGGCGGCGTTCGAGAACGCGCCAGCATCCTGGATGACCGTTCGCGTGGGCCTGAGCGAAGGCAGTTCGGCGCGCTATTTCATCGCCACTCAGGGCGACATCGATCGCTGCCTGCAACATCTGCTCGCCCACGTCGAAGCGGCTGCGACCCGGCAACCGTCAGTCGATACGGCCGAGGACCATGGTCACGCCGGTGAAGGCCTGCCAGGTCGGTGACGCGCGGTTGAGGCCATGCGCAGCGCCCACGTCGAACACGATGTCGCGGCGTAACGCGAAGCTCGCCGCGGACAGGAATTGGGAGGTGCCGGGCGCCCCGTGCTGACGGACGCCAGAGAGTTCGCCGGCGAGCGTCCAACGCTCGGAAATCGGTCGCGAAATCGCGAAGGCGCCGAGAGTCTGCAGTCGCGACTGGCCATTGATCCGCGTTCCCAGTCGCGTGTTCAGCAGGTTGACGTCGCCATGCCAGGCGCCGATGTCCGCGCTGTAGATGCCGTTGAGCGACCAATCCGTCTTGCCGCTGCCGGTCTGCAGAGCGGGTCTGGCGGTCGGGAAGGTCGTGCCGACTTCCAGGCCGAAAGCCGACGACGGGTTGACGGCGAAGCGTCGCTTCGCCACCAGGGAGGTGTCGCCGAACCCGGTGTCGCGACTGCCATCGCCATGGTTGACATGCGCGAGGGCTTCGCCGCCGATGCGCACGCCCCAGTCGTCGGTGAAGGCGTACTTCAACGTGTAAGGCAGGCTGGTGCGCCGATCGCCGCCATCTTCGACGTGTCGGTGCTGCAGGTAGAGCCCGCCGAACTCGCTTTCGAGCCAGCCGGCAGCGGTCAGCGTGGCGGGGGTCGAAACAGTCGGTCGGTAGGGAACCGCGTCGGGCTTACCATCGTCCTCGGCAGCCCACGACTGTCCAACGGACAGCACGACAAGCAGCGTGATCGCCAGCTTGTCGCTCAGACGCATGGCGCGAGCTTCAGCGGCCCGGACGGCGAGCGCGGGACTGCGAAGTGCTGCTTTCGCGATTCTTCTGCCAGAGATCCCAGATCTTGTAGCCGAGGGCGGCGCCGCCGCCCCACTTGGTCGCAGCGGCGAGGATCGGGAACTTGAAGCGGGCGGCGATCAGCGACGTCGCGGACGTCACGAACGGATAGCGCTTGATGACTTCGAAGGCGCGCGACGCGATGCTGCGCGTGCGATCACCCGGCATCGCATTGCGCACGATCGCGGAGATCGTCGCGGCCCGACGCACGTCAAGTACGTGGTGCGCCAGTTCCACGCGCTCCACCGCCGCGCGCATCAACAACATCTGCTTGCGCAGTTTCAACGGAACCTGCGAATGCGCCATCAAAGAACCCCCTCGGTCGTCGTCCTGCGGGTCGCGGGGCGCATCGGCGCGAACGTATCCTCTTCACGACGCCGGGCCTGCTCGCGATCGCGCGCTTCCTCGGCAGCTTCGTGTGCGCGAGACATCTGCGACAGCGTTTCTTTGTCCTTCTCGAGTTCGGCCAGTGTCGCGCCAAAAATCGGGGGCCGATTGGAAAAGACGCCCTTGATCATGAGGACGATGAAGATCGCCCCGATCAAGTACACCGAGGTGATGCCGCCCATGGTCGCAACGCGATACTCGGGTGCGACGGCGAGCACGATGGTGAAGGTGCCGACGACCAGCGCCAGCGACACGAGCAACAGTGCCAGGAATGCGAGTGCGGCGGCGCCGAGCAGCCGTTGCACCTCTTCTTCGAGTTCGATACCGGCCAAAGAAAGGCGCGTGTGCGCGAGGGAGACGGCGGTGGACACCAGCAAGCGAAGCGACGGGATCAACTTCGGCGGCAGGTCTTCCGCGGCGACGATTTCATCTGGCGGCCTGCGGCTGGAGCGGGATGCACTGCGAGGACGTCGGGGCCGACTGGCGCCAAAGATCATGGTCTTGAACTCATTGCTTCATGGATCGTTCGCGACACGATCCGCCGATATGCGGACACGCGTCGCGACAAACGAACCAAGGCTCGCAAGCCCCGGATGGAACCAGCTGGAAAACTCAGCGGCGGGCGACGACGACACCGACTAGGAAGCCGATGGCCGCGCCGATGCCGATGGCCTGCCACGGATTTTCGTGCACGTAGTCGTCGGTCATGATGGCCGCGTCACGGCCCTTTTCGACCACTGTGGCCTGCAGATCGCTGAGCGAATCGGAGGCGCGCTTGAGGGCCGCGGTTGCCTTCTCGCGAAGTTCGGCAGCTTTCTCGCCCGTGGACGAAGCTGCTGCGCGCAGGAATCCTTCCGCGTCGTCCACACCGGACTTCAGTTCGGAAACGATCTTGTCCTTGTGCTGGACCATCTTGTCTTTCTGGGCATTGAAACGGTCGTCTTCGTATGTCGTCATCTCGGTTCCTCCGGTGGATTGGCGTTGCAGGCGAGTCTACCTGCAGACATCCGTAGTCTAGCGAGCAATCCGCCGACACGTTGTGGGAAGCCGGCCGTCGGGTTTGTCGGACGGATGCCCAAAACCCGGTGTTCATCCGCGCTCGTAGATCCACTGCAGCAAGGCGTCCTGCCCGGCCTGCGCACGGTTCGCGTTCGGATGATTGACGAACGCCACCACCACGTAATAGCGGCCCGAGGCGGCCAGCACATAACCCGCCACCGCGCGCGCATCGGCGAGAGTGCCGGTCTTGACATGGGCCTGCCCCGCGACCGAGCGCTGGTTAAGCCGCTTGCGCATCGTGCCGTCGAAGCCAACCAGCGGCAGCGACGCGATGAACTCCGGCATCACCGGGGACGCCCAGGCGGCCTGGAGGACGCGCGCCATAGACCCCGCGCTGATCCGCTCGCGGCGCGACAGGCCGGAGCCGTTCTCCAGCACGAGCTCCGGCATCGCGAGGTTCTTGGCAGCGTAGAAGGCACGCACGACACGCTGCGCACGATCGGCATTGGCGGGCATCTTCGCGACCTCTGCCGCGAGGGACAGGAAGAGCTCGCGCGCCATCACGTTGTTGCTGTACTTGTTGATGTCGCGCACCACCTCCGAGAGGCTCGGCGACTCGTGTTCGACGAGGACCTGCGCATCGGGCGGTGTCACGCCGTCACGGACCGTTCCGGCAAGGGTTCCGCCAAGGTCGGTCCACAACGCCCTGAACAGTGCGCCGTCGTACTGGCGATGGTCGAGCACCGACACGTTCCAGGTCTGCTCGCCGCATTCGGCTGCGTAGACTCCGCCGAACGCGATCCGGTCACTGCGGGTGAAGTCAGGCAAGGCCTTCGCCCGCAAGTCGCCGCAGGGCCCGTCGGCATACGAAATGGCGCCCACGCTGAAATCGGCGAGCGCCGGCTCCATGGAGACGCGCACCTCGCGCCGCGCGTCGTCGGGGAGGAAGCGCAGGGTCACCGACTTGAAGTTGACCAGCAGCGCGTCCGGACCGACGTTGTAGGGCTTGTTCGGTTCGCCGTCGAAGGCTCCGGGATCGTAGGGCGGGACCTCGAACAGGCTGCGGTCGAGGACCAGGTCTCCCTTGATCGACCTGATGCCGCGGCTGCGCAACTGCCTGAGCATCAGCCACAACCCCTCAAACACCAGCTTGGGATCGCCCGCGCCGCGCAGCACGAGGTCGCCTTCGAGGGCCGTGCCGACCTGCGGCGCACTGGTGGCGAGAACCGTCTTCCAAGTGAACGCCGGCCCGAGCAGCTCCAGCGCCGAATAGGTCGTGACCAGCTTCATCGTCGACGCGGGATTGAGCGCCCGCTCGGCGTGCAGCGACAGCAGCGGCTGGATGTCGGCACGCCCGGGCGCGCGGCGCGGCGCGGCCTCGTCGGCGCCCAGACCCGGGTCGGAAGCCCCGACACGCTGCACGTAGAGGCCGATGGCGCTCTCGGGGATCTGCGCGCGCAGGAAGGCCGCGGCGATCGTCGGCGGCAACTCGTCGTCGGCCGCGAGAGCCGTGCACGACAGCGTCGCGAGCACGACGGCCAATAAGAATGTCGGCTTCATCGAAGCCATGTCAGCGTCGGATCAAGGGAAAAGCGGTACGCGCTGGGGAATCGTGAGGAACGTCGAATAATAAGGGACCGCTGCCCGCCCCATCGGCGCAACACCTTGAATTCGGCTGACTTGGCCTTATAATCAGCACTCGTTGTCGTCGAGTGCTAGCAGATCCGGTTTGCAGGGTCGTGCGGGACCGCTCGCAACGACTGGGCTTCGGACACCGGAGCCCATCCGCTTCGATCCAACTTATCAATTCCAAGAGGAGTATCTATGAATCTTCGTCCGTTGCACGATCGCGTGATCGTCAAACGTCTCGACCAGGAAACCAAGACCTCGTCGGGCATCGTCATCCCCGACAACGCGGCCGAGAAACCTGACCAGGGCGAAGTTCTCGCCATCGGTCCCGGCAAGCGCAACGACAAGGGTGACATCGCTGCCCTGGCCGTCAAGGTCGGCGACCGCGTCCTCTTCGGCAAGTATTCGGGCCAGACCGTCAAGGTCGACGGCGAAGACCTGATGGTCATGCGCGAAGAAGACATCATGGCCGTCGTCGAAGGCGCCGCCAAGTAATCAGGATTCACTCCAGAGCGCACCGCGCCGCTTGAGTCCACGCGCCGGTCCGTCCGCACTGACAAAAGGAAAACATTCATGGCAGCTAAACAAGTTCTCTTCGGCGACGACGCTCGCGCGAAGATCGTTAACGGCGTCAACATCCTGGCCAACGCGGTCAAGGTCACGCTGGGCCCGAAAGGTCGCAACGTCGTCCTCGAGCGTTCGTTCGGCGCACCCACCGTCACCAAGGACGGTGTCTCGGTCGCCAAGGAAATTGAACTGAAGGACAAGTACGAGAACATGGGCGCCCAGCTTGTGAAGGAAGTGGCCTCCAAGACCAGCGACAACGCCGGTGACGGAACCACGACCGCGACCGTGCTGGCGCAGGCCATCGTCCGCGAAGGCTTCAAGTACGTCGCGGCAGGCATCAACCCGATGGACCTGAAGCGCGGCATCGACAAGACGGTCATCGCGATCGTCGAAGAGATCAAGAAGCTGTCGAAGCCCACGACGACCAGCAAGGAAATCGCCCAGGTCGGCGCCATTTCCGCCAACGCAGACGAGAACATCGGCAAGATCATCTCGGACGCGATGGACAAGGTCGGCAAGGAAGGCGTCATCACCGTCGAAGACGGCAAGTCGCTCGACAACGAACTCGACGTCGTCGAAGGCATGCAGTTCGACCGCGGCTACCTGTCGCCGTACTTCATCAACAACCCGGACAAGCAGGTCGCCGTCCTGGACAACCCGTTCGTCCTGCTGTTCGACAAGAAGATCTCGAACATCCGCGACCTGCTGCCGGTCCTGGAACAAGTCGCGAAGGCCGGACGGCCGCTGCTGATCGTGGCTGAAGACGTCGAAGGCGAGGCCCTGGCCACGCTGGTCGTCAACAACATCCGCGGCATCCTCAAGACCTGCGCCGTCAAGGCACCGGGCTTCGGCGACCGTCGCAAGGCCATGCTCGAAGACATCGCCGTCCTGACCGGCGGCCAAGTCATCGCCGAAGAAGTCGGCCTGACGCTCGAGAAGGCGCAACTGACCGACCTCGGCCAGGCCGTTCGCGTCGAGATCACGAAAGAAAACACCACGATCATCGACGGTGCCGGCGAAGCCAAGACCATCGAGGCGCGCGTCAAGCAGGTGCGCGTGCAGATCGACGAAGCCACGTCCGACTACGATCGCGAGAAGTTGCAGGAGCGCGTCGCCAAGCTGGCCGGCGGTGTCGCGGTCATCAAGGTCGGTGCTGCGACCGAGATCGAGATGAAGGAAAAGAAGGCCCGTGTCGAAGACGCCCTGCACGCCACGCGCGCAGCCGTCGAAGAAGGCGTCGTGGCCGGTGGTGGCGTCGCGCTGATCCGCGCCGTGACCAACATCAAGGTCAAGGGCGACAACGCCGACCAGGAAGCCGGCATCAAGCTGGTGATGCGCGCGGTCGAAGAGCCCCTCCGTCAGATCGTCGCCAACGCCGGTGATGAGCCGTCGGTCGTGATCAACAAGGTCAAGGCCGGTACGGGCAACTTCGGCTACAACGCTGCCACGGGCGAGTACGGCGACCTGATCGAGATGGGTATTCTCGATCCGGCCAAGGTGACCCGTTCGGCCCTGCAGAACGCAGCGTCGATCGCCGGTCTGATCCTCACCACTGACGCGATGGTCGCCGAGCTGGTCGACGACAAGTCCGGTGGTGGAATGGGCGGCGGCATGGGTGGTGGAATGGGCGGTATGGGTGGCATGGGCGGCATGGACATGTAAGTCCGGCATCCCGCCTCGACAGTGTCGAGGCACTGCTCCGAAAAACCCCGCTTCTGCGGGGTTTTTCTTTGCTATCAACCGTTTGAACCATTGCCGGCGATGAACGAAAGATGATGCCAAAGTCCAGTCTGTAGGACAAACGCTGATACCGGCGGCATCTCTCTCTTGCGTCGACGCTTTTTGACGAAGAGATGATCAAGAAACAAACGCAACTGCCGATCCCCTTCCGAACAGGATGTATTTCATCGGCGATCTAGCGGCCAGGGGCGTTTCCTTGCAGCAAAGCGATGTCACCCCGTCAACACCCGATCCGGCAGATGCATGCGACTTCCATGACTCCCCAGACACCACCCCAACATCGACCCCGGTCGGGCACCTCGACATCGCATTGAGCCATGACCAATTCGCCCACCACCACCACGCGTTCCGCCACGGCCGTCAATGCCGTTGCCCGCGAAACCCTGCGCCGAATCGCCCAGGAGCGCATCAGCCCGACGCCGGAAACCTACGCACGCATCTATAAAGAGATCGCCGCGACGCATCCCGATCATCCGGGCTGCACGGCGGGGCCGGCGATCAGCGTCGAAGGCAAGGCCAGCGCGGCCCTGATCTCGCGGCTGCTCACGCAGCTCGACTCGCATCATTCGGGCATCACGGTTACCCGCAAGCGCGAAGGCCTCAAGCGCGCGCTGGTTCCTCGGCTGGAACCGCTCGACGCACTGTTCGCCCGTCTCAACCGGTTGATGGACTCGTGGAATGGCCCGAACGCCGAAGCCGGCCATCACGTCAGCCAGTTCCTCGGCACCGACATCTTCGGTTCGACGCGGGAAGCGGAAGAGCCGCACGGCGAGCGGCCGAGCGGATCGCAGACTTTCAAGCCGACCTCGCATTTCTTCA
This sequence comes from Betaproteobacteria bacterium, assembly GCA_025356395.1. Classification (GTDB taxonomy): domain Bacteria; phylum Pseudomonadota; class Gammaproteobacteria; order Burkholderiales; family Burkholderiaceae_D; genus CAHJXF01. The sequence goes on along the minus strand of JANXTA010000015.1, from coordinate 8,139 downwards.
ACAGCGATTCGCTGGCCGCCGCGCAATTCGAGCCGCGCGATTTCCCGCTACCGCAGTCGTCGGCGGCGCATCTCCACGCCGTGGCGGCCACGCCCGGTTCGCGCACGCCGCTGTCGGTGCCGGGCGAGATGCCCGAACGCATGATCAGCTACCGCCTCGCGGGCCTGCTGGCTCTGCTGCTGAAGAACATCGACGAACTCACGCCCGAATCGGCGCTGCTCGGCAACCAGATCGAACAGATCGGGCGCGTCCTCACGGCGCCGCTGACCGAGAAGAAACTGGACGAAGCCGAGCGTTGCCTGCGCGCGCTGATCGTGCGCCAGGGCGCCATCAAGCACAGCCTCGACGAGACCAAGCGGGCGGTGCGCGACCTGGCCGAGACGCTGCTCGGACGACTCTCGACGCTGGCGACCTCGACCGATACCTTCTCGAACAAGATCGTCGACATGGCCGAGCGCATCGCCGGGACCAACGACCTCGGCCAACTGTCCGCGCTGACCCAGATACTGGTGTCCGACGCGCGTCTGATGTCGGCCAATGTCGCTTCCGAGCGGGCGTTGCTGCTGGATGCGGAGGCGCGTGCCCGGACCCTGCAGGACCGCACGGCCACGCTCGAGAACGAGCTGCGCGAGGCCAGCATGCTGGTCCGCACCGATCCGCTGACGCGTGCCATGAATCGCCGTGGCTTCGGGGATGCCTTCAAGTCCGAGATGGTCCGGGCGGAAGGCGGCGCGCTGCCGGCGCTCGCCCTGATCGACGTCGACAACTTCAAGCGCATCAACGAAGAATACGGTCACTCGGTGGGCGACGAAGTGCTCTGCAGCGTCGTCGAAGTGCTCCATCGCTGCGCGTCGCCCCGGAACACCGTCGCGCGCTACGGCGGCGAGGAATTCGCGTTGATGTTCCCCGGCCTCTCGGTCGAGGAGACGGAACTCGCGATCGTCAAGATGCAGCGCGCCCTGACCGACCAGTTCAGCGCGGCGGCGTCGCATCTGCCGGGCATCACCTTCTCGGCGGGTGTCGCGCAGGTCGAACCGGACGAGACGCTGTCGCAGGTCATGACCCGGGCCGACCGCGCCTTGCGCCATGCCAAGCAGGCGGGCAAGAACTGCATCGTCGTCGCGGCGCTGCAGGATCATCCCGCCGCCTGAGAGATCGCGTCCGGACACGCGTTCCGGACCGCGCGTTCCCCCGTATTCCACCGCACCACCGGGGCGCCCCAAACAGCGGCGCTTTCGCGCTTCTATTCAGCGCTTTCCGGTGGTGTGCCCCGCCTTAAATTGGCGTCCATCGGCGGAAATACCCGGAACAACCTTCATTTTTCCTGGGCCTCACCGATAAGCATTACAACACCGGCGGACTTCCACTCTGGAGCACCGGTTAGCCCGGCAGCGATGCCGGTCTTTATCGACAGCCCAGGAGAATTTCCATGTCAAGCGTCATCAATACCAATGTTTCCTCACTCAATGCACAGCGCAACCTGAGCGGCTCGCAAGCGGCCTATCAGACCGCCCTGCAACGCCTCTCGTCGGGCCTGCGCATCAACAGCGCCAAGGACGACGCCGCCGGCCTCGCGATCTCGCAGCGCTTCACGTCGCAGATCAACGGTTCGGACCAGGCAGCACGCAACGCCAACGACGGCATCTCGCTGGCCCAGACGGCTGAAGGTTCGCTGTCGGCCACCACCGACAATCTGCAGCGCATTCGTCAGCTGGCCGTCCAGTCGGCAAACGCCACCAACAGCTCCAGCGACCGCGCTGCCCTGCAGACGGAAGTCTCGCAGCTCAAGTCGGAAATCGACCGCGTCGGCAACAGCGCCTCGTTCAACGGCGTGAAGCTGCTCGACGGCTCCAGCCCCAACTTCGTCTTCCAGGTCGGCGCCAACACGTCCGCCAACGATGTCATTTCGGTCTCCGGCTTGCAGAACGCGACTCTCTCTGGCCTGTCCAGCGTCAACCAGTTCACCGGCACGTCGACGGCGGCGAACACGACCGGTTACACCAGCAACGCGACCGACTACATCAAGGTCAACGGAGTAGACATCGGCAATATCGCTGCCGGCACCAGCGCCGCGGCCTCGGCGACGAACATCGCGGCCGCGGTGAACGCGCAGACCACGGCCACCGGCGTCACGGCTACTGCGACTGCCGGAGTTCTGTCCTTCACGTCGAATGGAACCAATTTCTCAATCACGTCTGGCGGCGCAGGCTCAACGGCACTCGGAAGCGCTTCCGTGGCCGGTACCCAGAACACGACACCCGCTACGGGTTTGGCGAGTTTGGACGTTTCAACTGCCGCAGGCGCGCAATTCGCCATCCAGCAGATCGACAGCGCGCTCAACCAAGTCAATAGCGCGCGTGCAACGCTCGGTGCGGTCCAGAGCCGCTTCACGTCGGTCGTCACGAACCTGCAGAGCACCAGCGAAAACCTCTCGTCGTCGCGCAGCCGCATCCAGGACACCGACTTCGCGGCCGAAACGGCGAACCTGACCCGTGCATCGATTCTTCAGCAGGCCGGTACGGCGATCCTGGCCCAGGCCAACAGCGCACCGAACAACGTGCTTTCGCTGCTCAAGGGCTGATCGTTCCTAGACCACGAAAGGCGCGTCTTCTCGAGACGCGCCTTTCGGTTTGAAGCAAGGCATGTCGCGACGGCACTCTCATCGGTGCCGCTTCAGTTGAGAACGATCAGATCGCTACGGCGATCGATTGGAGAACGACCATGGATTACTCCGGAATCGCCCCGGCAGCGGCGCCGAATCAGACGACGAAGACCGCGCCGACCACGCAGGTCGGCTCCGCCGTGAAGACGCAGACCGCGACGAGCGGCGCGAAACCCGTGGAAGAGCCATCGCAGGAAGCGGTGACACCGTTGCGGGATCCACGGTCGATCGCTTTCCAGGTCGACGGCGGCCGGATCATCACGACCATCATCGATTCACAGAACCACACCGTGGTTGAACAGATTCCCGACGCGGAGGTGGTTCGACTCGCCGCCGCGATCGACCGGCTGCAAGGCTTTTTCGTGTCGGCCAAGGCCTGAACCAATTCATGGCATGCCGCACGCCAATCTCCCGAGCACACCGCTGAAATGACCACCTCGATCTCCTCGTCGACTTCCGGCTCCGTGACCACCCAAGGCGTCGGTTCGGGCCTCGATATCGCGTCCATCGTGGACAAGCTGGTCTCGGTGGAATCGATCCCGCTGAACCAGCTGCAGGCGCGCGGAAACGCTTACCAGACCAAGGTCTCGGCGTACGGCTCGGCCAGCGGCGTGCTGTCGTCTTTCCAGAATGCCGTGAAGTCGCTGTCGAGCGCGACGGCGTTCTCGAGCTTCACGGCGTCGATCAACGCCAGCAGCGTCGCATCGGTCACCGTCGATCCGACCGCCAGCGGCAGTCTTTCCGCCGGTTCGCACACCCTGCGCGTCGACAGCCTGGCCACGTCGCAGCGCACCGCGGCGGCCGGCGTCGCGAGCACCGGGACGACCATCGGCACGGGCACGCTGACGATCGACATCGGTTCATGGAACAGCGGCTACACGACCTTCACGCCGAACACCAGCGTCGGCAGCAAGACCATCACCATCGACAGCAGCAACAACTCGCTGCTGGGCATTCGCGACGCCGTCAACCAGGCCGGTGCGGGCGTGACGGCATCGATCGTCAACGACGGCAGCGGCAACCGACTCGTCCTGTCCAGCTCGGCGACCGGTGCGGCCAACGGATTCCGCATCAGTACCGCCGACGGCGACGGCAACAACACCGACGCGAGCGGCCTGTCGCAACTGGCCTTCGATCCGTCGGCCGCCGGCGGCACCGCGCAGACCTCGCATTTGGCCGATGCCGCCAATGCCAGCTTCTCGCTCGACGGACTGATCATCTCGAAGGCCGACAATCACGTCACCGACGCGATCGCCGGCCTCACGATCGATCTCGCCGCGGCCGGCCCCACGACGACTGCATTCACGATCTCGCGCGACACCACGACCGCCAAGTCGAACGTCAACGCATTCGTCGCGGCCTACAACGCGGTGGTCTCGAACCTGGGGCAGCTCACCAGCTACAACGCCACCACCAAGACCGCCGGCCCGCTCAACGGCGATTCGTCGATCCGCCTGATCACCACGCAGTTGCAGAAGCTCGTCGCCAGCGTGGTCCCGACCGGCGGCAGCCTGACGACCCTGGCCGACATCGGCATCAAGTTCAACAGCGACGGTACGCTGACGGCGGACCAGACCAAGCTGGCCTCCGCCCTGACCAGCGACCCGGATTCGGTCGGCAAGCTGTTCGCGACCACCGGCACCGCCACGGATTCGCTGATCGCCTACTCGGGCTCGACCGCCAAGACCCAGGAAGGCAACCACGCGCTGGCCGTGAGCCAGCTCGCCACGCACGGCACGACCACCGGCTCGGCGGCTGCGGGACTGACCATCACGGCGGGCGTCAACGACACCTTCTCGATCACGGTCGATCACGTCGCGGCGACCATCACCGTGCCGCCGGGAACCTACGCCAGCGCCGATGCGCTCGGCTCGACCCTGCAATCCCAGATCAACGGCAACAGCGCGCTGTCGACGGCCGGCTCGAGCGTCTCGATCACATCGACCGGCGGCACATTCAACGTGACCTCGCAACGCTACGGCTCGGCGTCGTCGGTGGTGGTCGGCGACGGCAACGGTGCGGCCGGCCTGTTCGGCGCGACGCCGACCGGTACCACCGGACTCGACGTCGCCGGCACGCTCGACGGCGTGGCGTTCATCGGACAGGGCCAGACGGCCACCGGCGCGACGACCACGTCGGCCGAAGGTCTCAAGCTCTCGATCACCGGCGGGCTGACCGGCAACCGTGGCTCCGTCACGTTCAACCGCGGCATCGCCGGCAACCTCAACGCGGCGTTGACGCAATACCTCGATCCGACCAACGGACTGGTCAGCGTCGCGACTTCCGGACTGCAGAAGAGCATCACCGACCTGCAGAGCCAGGAAGACAGCTGGAACACGCGACTGGTCGCGATCCGCGCCCGCATCACGAGCCAGTACAACGCGATGGACGCGCTGGTCGCCAGCCTCAACAGCACGTCGACCTATCTCACGCAGCAGCTCGACGCGCTCAAGAAATCAACCAGCAGCAATTGATCCAGAACAACAGCAACAAGGACGCACCCATGCTTCAGCAGACCCCGTATGGCGCCAATGCCTATCGCGCCGTCGGTATCGAAACCGGCGTGGCCGCAGCCGATCCGCTCGGCCTGGTCGTGATGTTGTACGACGGCGCCATCCAGGCGATCGCCCGGGCCGAAGGTCACCTGGCCCACGGCGAGATCGAGCGTCGCGGCAGCTTCACGTCGAAGGCGATCGACATCATCCAGCTCGGACTCGCGGCCAGCCTCGACACCAAGGTCGGCGGCGCGCTCGCAGAGAGCCTGGCGGCCCTGTACGACTACATGGGTCGTCGGCTGTTCACGGCGAACCTGACCGGCGACCCCGCCATCTACGAGGAAGTCCGCACGCTGCTTGCCGACCTGCGCACGTCGTGGGTCACGCTGCGCCTGACCAAGGGGCAGGCGAGCGCGCTGGAAGCAGCCGCGCATGCCGTCGAGCCCTCGAAACGCGATTCGGAAAAAATCCAAGCCTACGGCCGGAGCCTGCACGCATGACCTCACGCTTCGAAACCGAACAGCAGATCGTGGAACGCTATCGTCTGATGGCCGATGCCAGTCGACGCATGCTGAGCGCCGCGCAACGGGACGACTGGGACCAGGTGTGCGTCGCCGAGAAGGAATGCGCGCACCTCGTCAAGGAGCTTTCGGGGATGGGCGATCTCGCGCCCGCCGACCCGGCGCTGCGCCGCCAGAAGGTGGACCTGATGAAGCGCGTGCTCGCCGACGATGCGGAGATTCGGCAGCTCAGCCAGCCCTGGCTGAAGAAGCTCGACGCGATGCTGCGCAGCCCCGCCACGGCGGCGCGACTCGGTCGCGCCTACGGCTCGGGCTCGTTCCAGAGTTGACCGTCACTCGCGGCCTCAAATGAGCGAAGCGACTGATTCGAGGGGCCGCCGACCATGATCGTCCAGGAATCCGACATCCTGCTCGCAGCCCTCGACCGCAGGCTGCAGGTCGATCCCCTGCTCGCGATCGATCCCCTCACCGCGATCGCCCGATCGACGACGCCCCCCGGCCCGCGACCCTCGACACCGACGCCCACGACGAACGGGCCCGCGACTTCGGCCGCGACCCTGACGGCCCGCCTGCCTCTCGGCGAGGTCATCTCCGCACGTATCGTCGAAGTCCCGCAACCCGATCACGTGATCGCCGAGATCGGCGCCTTGCGCGTCGCGCTCGCCTGGCCCAAGGGCAACGGCATCACGCCGCAACCGGGCAGCGACATCGGCCTGCGCGTGCTCGCTCACAAGCCGATGCTGCTGTTCCAGAGCGTGCCCGGCGAAGGCGAACGTTCCGGCGATGAAGGCCACGAACCGCAGACCCGCTGGAGCAGCGATGCCCTTCGACTGCAACAGCCCGGCGCGTCGCCCGAACGCGGCACGGGCCCCGTGCGCTTCGACGTGCCCATCCTCGAGATCGACATCGTGCCGCTGCCGGGCCGGGGTGAAAGCAACGCGCCGAACGACCTGCGTCTCGACGCATCGTTGCCTTCGCGGGCCGTTGTCGACACCGGGCCGCACACGCAGATCGATCTCGACGACGTCATCGTCGCGCGCAGCACGGCGCTGGTCGACGGGGTCGACAGCCCGCTGATCCCGCGCGCGACCGAGGACGGCTCGCGCATTCCGACCGCCTTCGTGCCGCTGGTCCTGCAGGGCCCGGCCTGGCCGGCACAGCCGATGGAACTCGTCGTCCGTCGCGAACGCAAGGACGACCAGTTCGACAACCCCGCGCTCGACCACTGGTGTGGCGAAGTGGTGATCGACCTGCCCCATCTCGGGCGCATCGCCGGACACCTCGCGCTCTCGATGCAGGGCCTCCGCATCCGCCTCGAAGGCAACGACGAAGACGCCGTCGACGCGATGACTTCCGGTGCCGCAGAGCTCGCCAACGCCCTCGCGGTCGCCAACCTGCGCGTCAGCACGCTGTCGGTCGGCACGCAGTCCGCGGACCACCGACGACCGGTGTTGCAGCCCATGCTGCAGCCGCTCGCGACGACCTTCTGGCAGCTGCGCGGTGGCTGACGAAGACCCGCTCGACCCGCAGCGCGTCGCCACGGCCCTGCGCTATCGCGGCGGCCTGTCCACGCCGGTCGTGACTGCGAAGGGGCGCGGCCTCGTCGCCGACGAGATCGTGCGACGGGCCGAGGAGCACGGCGTCGCCATCCACGTCTCGAACAACCTGGCCGCGATGCTGATGCAGGTCGAGATCGACCGTGCCATTCCGCCGCAGCTCTTCCAGGCCGTGGCGCAGCTGCTCGCCTGGCTCTATCAGCTCGAAGGACGGGCCGCGCCGCGAGGACCGCTGTGAGCGCGACCTGCGACCCCGACTTCACGCTGCATCACCGCGCCGACATCCTCGCGCTCATCGAACAGATGCACCGCGACCGCTCGCTGACGACGATTGGGTTCGACCATGGTCACGCGATCGTCTCCAGCTTGCTAGAAATCCGACGCGACACCAACGCGCTCGTGTTCGACATCGCCCGCGATGCCGAGCAGAACCGCAGGCTGTTCGCCTCGCAGGTGCTCCACTTCGTGACCGAACTCGACCATGTGCAGGTCAGCTTCGAGACCCATGGCGCGTTGCTGGTGCAGCTGGCCGATGGGCCCGCCGCGCTGGTCGAGATGCCCGCGTCGGTGGTTCGCCTGCAGCGGCGCGAATGGTTTCGCGCGGCCCTGCCGGTGCAGCCGCCGATCCGCTGCACAGTGCTGCGCACGGACGGCAACGCCCTGCCGGGTCAGGCGATCGATCTGAGCGCGGGCGGGGCGGCCCTGTTGATCGGCGACGCGTCGGCCGAACAGTCGAAGCCGGGCGCCCATCACGACCTGATCCTGTCGCTGCCCGACGTCGGCCGCATCCAGCTCGAGGCGACGCTACGCACGGTGACACCGACCGTCGCGGCGAGCGATGGCTCGCTGAAGATCCGCATGGGCTTTCGTTTCGACGCCGTGCCGTCGAAGACGGCGAACGAGAT
>JANXTA010000100.1 GCA_025356395.1 Betaproteobacteria bacterium | reverse complement strand
AACGCGACCGGCAAGGTGACCCACGCGACGCTGCAGCAACTGCTGTCCTCGACCGGACCGCGACCGGACGATGCCCGCGAAAGCGACGGAGCCTCGTTGCGATGATCCGCATCCCGCTCGCGATCGACCCCGCGCACCCCGCCTTCGAAGGTCACTTCCCTTCGCAACCGATCGTGCCTGGTGTCGTGCTGCTCGACTGCGGCCTGCGTGCCATCGCCGGACAGCGCGACATCGCGGCCAGCGACCGCTGCCGCATCGCTGCCGCCAAGTTCCTCTCGCCGGTCGGACCCGGCGAACCCGTGCGGCTCGAGTTCGAACGTTCGTCCACGCTCACCGAGGGCTATCGATTGCAGATCTATGCCGGCACGCGCGAGCACGAACGCCTCGCACTGTCGAGCAACATCACCTTCGAGCCGGCAGCGGCCGAGCCCTCCTGATGGCCGCCATCTGGACCACGCATCGCGAACGCGGCCATCCGGCGATCCTCGGACTGTTCACGTGGATCGCCTTGCGCCTGGGTCGTCCGATCGCGCGCGTGCTGCTCTATCCGATCGTCGGCTACTTCGTCATCGCGGGCGGCGAGGCGCGAGCCGCGTCCCGCGACTACATGAAGCGCGCGCTCGGCCGCGAGCCGCGCATGATCGACGGCTTCCGCCACGTGTTCTGCTTCGCCTCGACCATCCTCGACCGGCTCTACCTGCTCAACGACCGACATCACCTGTTCGACATCACGGTGCACGGCAGCGACATCATCCAGAAGGCGATGCACGAGGGTCAGCGCAGCACGCGCGGCGCGTTCGTCATCGGCGCGCATCTCGGCAGTTTCGAAGCCGTGCGCGCGGCGGGTCGCGAAGAGAAGGACCTGCACGTCTCGATGGTCATGTACGAGGACAACGCGCAATACCTCAACGAGGTCTTCGCCGCCATCAACCCCAAGCTGGCCAAGACCATCATTCCGCTGGGTCGCGTCGACTCGATGCTGCGCGTCAAGCGCGCGCTCGACGAGGGCGGCTTCGTCGGCATGCTGGCGGACCGCACGCTCGCCGAGGAGGTCGGCACGACGGCGGTCCGCGAAGTCATGCTGCTGGGCGGCCAGGTGACGATCCCCACCGGACCCTTCCGCATGGCCGCGATGCTGAAGCGGCCGGTGGTCTTCATCGCCGGGCTGTATCGCGGCGGCAACCGCTACGAGATCCGCTACGAGGAGTTGTTCGATTTTTCCACGATCGCTGCCACGGGTGCCGATCGCGCGATCGCCGTCAACGCCGCCATCGACGAGGCCATCGCCCGCTACGTCGGGCGGCTCGAGCACTACTGTCGCGATGCGCCGTACAACTGGTTCAACTTCTACGACTACTGGAACGACCACGCGCGACCAGGTACGCACCTGGCCGACCGCGGCGATCAATCGTCGCCCGGTCCCGGAGCTCCTTCATGAACGCGCGTCACTGGCTGTTCGTCCTCGCGCTGCTGTCCACGCAGGTCCTCGCTGCCGAACCGTTCACGAGCAAGACGCTGATGGCCGCGCTGGCGCAGAACAAGGCGAGCCAGGTCGACTTCGTGGAGAAGAAATACCTCGCGTCGCTGAGCCAGCCCGTCGAGTCGTCCGGGCAGTTGCTGTACACCGCGCCGTCGCGCCTCGAGAAGCGCACCGTCAAGCCCAGACCCGAGGTGCTGATCATCGATGGCGACACGCTGAGCGTCGAACGCAACGGCACGCGACGCAGCATTTCGCTGTCGTCCTATCCCGAGGTAGCGGCCTTCACCGAGAGCCTGCGCGGCACGTTATCGGGCAACCTCGATGCACTGAGCCGCTCTTATAAGGTCGTACTCGACGGCAAGCCCGCGCAGTGGCGCCTCACGCTGCTGCCGTCCGACCAGAAGATCGCGGCCCTCGTGAGCCGCGTCACGGTCGACGGCCATGACGCGCTGATCGACACGATCGAGGTGCTGCAGGCGGACGGCAGCCGCTCGATCACGGCGGTGGTTCCCAAAACCGGTCCGGACGCGCGTTGAGCGGCCCGCGCCCCGGCAGGCCGCGGATGCGCGATCGCGCGGTCATCGTCGTGTGGCTGGTCGTGCTGATCGCGGCGATCACGGTCATCGCGCACGCACGCTTCGTCGCCGACCTGAGCGCCTTCCTGCCGACCCGACCCACCGAGGAACAGGCGCTGCTGATCGACCAGTTGCGCGAAGGCCCCGCGTCGCACCTGATCCTGATCGCGATCGACGGCCAGGGCGCGAAGGTCGCGGACGCCACGCTGGCGGCGCTGTCGCGTGCGACGGCCGCGAGGATGCGCAGCGACCAAGGCTTCCTGTCGGTCAACAACGGCGAGAGCGTCACCGGCACGCGGGATCGCGAGTTATTCTTCAATCATCGCTATCTTCTGTCCGACCGCGTAAGCACCCAGCGTTTCACATCGGCAGGACTGCACGAAGCCCTCGGCGAAAGCCTCGACCTTCTGGCGTCGTCGGCCGGCCTGATGCTGCAGTCGCTGATCACGCGCGACCCCACCGCGGAGCTGGTCTACATCGTCGAGTCGCTGACCTCCGGCCGTGACCTGCCGACCGTCGAAGGCGTGTGGCTGATGCGCTCCAAGGAACAGGGCCCGCATGCGCTGCTGGTCGCGGAGTCGCGTGCCGCGGGCTCCGACATCGACGGACAGCAAGCCGCCATCGAGGCCTTGCGCGCGGCGTTCGAGGCGGCTCGTGGCGAGGTCGGACCCACGGCATCCGGCGCGCGCCTCGTGCTGTCCGGGCCGCCGGTGTTCGCGGTCGATGCCCGCAAGACCATCGAACACGATGCGAAGCGCCTGTCGATCATCGGCGCACTGCTGGTCGCGCTGCTGCTCGGCGTGGTCTATCGATCGTTGCGCGCGCTCGCGCTCGGCCTGCTGCCGATGATCACCGGCGCGCTGTGCGGCATCGCGATCGTCGCGGCCGGCTACGGCGTCGTGCACGGCATCGCGCTCGGCTTCGGCGTCACGCTGATCGGCGAGGCGGTCGACTACGGCATCTATCTTTTCGTTCAGGGACCACGCAATGCGTCCGCGCAGGACCGCGGCTTCTGGTCGACCATCGCGCTCGGCGTGGCGACCTCGACGATCGGCTTCGCAGCGCTGATGTTCTCGGGCTTCCCGGGGCTGCAGCAGATCGGCCTGCTGTCGATCGCCGGACTCGTTGTCGCCGCGACCGTCACGCGCTTCGTCGTGCCGGTGCTGATGCCGGAAGGCTTCAAGGTCCGCGCGATGCCCACGCTCGGCCGATTCATCTCGATCCTCGTCGCGAACGCGCCGCGCCTGCGCTGGATCTTGGTCGCGCTCGCCATCGCGTCGGTCGTCACGCTGGTCCTGCATCGCGATGCGCTATGGAGCCGCGAGCTGTCGTCGTTGAGCCCGGTATCGATGGACCTGCAGGAGACCGACGGCCGGCTGCGCAGCGAACTCGGCGCGCCGGACGTGCGCGACGTCGTCGTGATCCGCACACCGGACCAGGAGAGCGCGCTGCGGAACAGCGAGCGCGTGGTCGAAGCGCTCACGCCGCTGATCGCGGACGGCACCCTGATCGGCTTCGAGGCTCCGTCGCGCTACTTGCCGAGCCAGGCGACGCAACACGCGCGGCAGGCAGCCCTGCCCGAGTCGGACACACTGCGGCGCGACTTCACGCAGGCGCTCGATGGACTGCCCTTCGTCAAGACCGGCTTCGACGCGTTCTTCACGGATGTCGAGCGCGAGAAGCGCGGTCCGCTGCTGACGCGGGCCGATCTCGATGGCACGTCGCTCGGTCCCGCGATCCGCGCGCTGCTGACGCCGCCTTCCACCGACCCGGCCAACATGTCGAAGCGCTGGACCGCGGTCGTCGCGCTGCGTTCGCCGACGACGGCCTCGCCCTCGGAGGCGGACGAAGCGTCGCGTCGTTCACGCATCGCTGCGGCCGTGGCGCCGATCTCGGCGAAGGCCGATGCCCGCACCGAACAGATCCGCGCCATCGATATCGGCGCGGAGACGCAGGGTCTCTACGCCGGCTACCTGTCCGAGGCCTTGCACCTCGCCGGTCTGGGTGCGCTCGCGATCGTCGTCCTGCTGGCCGCGTTCCTGCGCGACGCGTCGCGGTTGCTGCGCGTCATCGCGCCGCTGGCCATCGCGGTGGTCCTGGTCGCCGCCGCGCACGTCGTCATCGAGGGACCGTTGACGCTATTCCATTTCATCGGGCTGCTGCTGATCGTCGCCGTGGGCTCCAACTACACGCTGTTCTTCGATCGACGCGCGCAGGTCGATGCAGGTGCCGGCGTCACGGGTGGCCATGCGCTGCTCGTGTCGCTGGTCGTCGCCAACCTGACGAGCGCGATCGGCTTCGGCGTGCTCGGCCTGTCGTCGCTGCCGGTGCTGCACGCGATCGGCACGACCGTCGCACCGGGCGCGTTGCTGGCGCTGATCTGCGCGGCCGTCTTCGCCGCGGCCGCACCCATGGAGCGAATGACATGAATCGCATCGCACGCACGATCGGCTTGATGTTCGCCCTCGTCGGACTCGCTGGTTGTGCCCGCATGCGCGACGCGCCGGCCCCCATCGTCGTGAAGAGCATCGCCGCGACCTGCGCGACGCCAGTCGACACGCTGGTGGTCCTGCTGCCCGGCGCCTTCGATCGGCCCGAGGACTTCGTCGCCGAAGGCTTCGTCGACGCGCTGCGGTCGCGCGGCATCGCGGCCGACGTGGCGTTGGTCGACGCGACGATCCCCTACTACCGCGAGCAGACCATCGTCACGCGCCTCGACGCCGACGTGATCGCGCCGGCCCGCGCACGCGGCATCCGCCACATCTGGCTCGCGGGCATCTCGCTCGGCGGACTCGGCAGCCTGATCTACGCGAACGAGGGACACGACACGGTCGACGGCCTGATCCTGATTGCGCCCTATCTCGGCGAGCGCGTCACGGTCGCCGAGGTGGCCGCATCGGGCGGCATCGCGACATGGGCGCCGCCGGGCCGCATCCCCGACGACGACGTCGATCGACGCATCTGGCAATGGCTGAAAAAGATCACGACGCGCCTCGCCGCCGATCCGTCGTCCACGCCCTCGATGTATCTCGGCTTCGGCGTCGACGACCGCTTCGTTGCCGGCCATCGACTGCTCGCCGCCGCCCTGCCCGCCGACCACGTCTTCACCGCGCCCGGCGATCACGACTGGCCGGCGTGGCGTACGGTGTGGTCGGCGATGCTCGATACGGCGCCGCTGCCACGCGACCGTTCGTGCGTCGTATCCCGATGAATACGACACAGCAACCGTTGCTGGTGCGGGCCTCGATCGGCCTGCATGTCTTTGCGGCCGGGGTCGTGACGATGAACCCCTCGTGGTGGCCGATGGCCCTGGCGACGCTGGTCGCCGACCATGCCGTGATCACCGCTGCCGGCCTGTGGCCGACCAGCACCCTCCTCGGACCCAACTTGCGGCGACTGCCTGCCCGGGCCATCGCCCGCCACGAAGTCGCACTGACGATCGACGACGGGCCCGACCCCGAAGTGACGCCGCGCGTCCTCGACCTGCTCGACACGCTCAGCGCGCGCGCGACCTTCTTCTGCATCGGCACGCGCGTCCTCGCCCACCCCGCGCTGGCCCGCGCGATCGTGGCCCGCGGCCACGCGATCGAGAACCACAGCAACGCCCATCGCCACGACTTCTCGCTGCTGGGCCCGCGCGCGTTCGATCGCGAGATCGCGGCGGCGCAGCAGGCGATCGCCGACACGACCGGTGTCGCGCCGCACTACTTTCGCGCACCGGCCGGCCTGCGCAACGTGTTCCTGCAAGGCGCGCTCGAGCGCCATCAACTCACGCTGGCGAGCTGGACGCGGCGTGGCTTCGACACGGTGAGGCGCGACCCACAACGCGTCGCGAGCCGCCTGGTCGACGGTCTCGCTGCGGGCGACATCCTGCTGCTGCACGACGGACACGCCGCGCGAACACAGGCCGGCGTGCGGGTGATCCTCGAAGCGTTGCCGATCGTCGTCGGCGCGATGAAGAGCCGGTCGCTGGTGCCGGTGACGATGGCCGACGCGGCGCGATGACGGCCACGTTGCAACGTAGGCTCGTCGACGAAGCCGCTGCGCTGTTCCGACCCGCCGGCCACTTCGCGTGGCGCTTCGCGCGCGGCAAGCTGGCGCAGGACCCGCTGTTCGCGACGCTGCTACGCACCGGCGCGATCCCCGATGCGTCGTGCCTCGTCGACCTCGGCTGCGGCCAGGGCCTGCTCGCCGCGTGGATCCACGTTGCGCGCCGGGCCTGGACCGAGAAGCCGGACCCCTGGCCGACCGAATGGCCCGCACCACCCAAGGTCGGGACCTACCTCGGCATCGACCAGTCGCGCCACGACATCGCACGCGCTCAGCGGGCATTGCCGGCTTTCGCGCGATCGTTCAGGGGCGACGTCGGCACGCTCGGCACGACGCTGCTCGATCGCTGCGATGTCACCACGTTGTTCGACGTGTTGCAGTACCTCGACCCAGCCGTTCAGGAGAAGCTGCTGGCCGCGGTCCACGCGGGCCAGCCGCCGTGGGGCGTGCTGCTGCTGCGGGTCGGCGACGGCGCGTCGTCGATGGCATCGCGCCGCGTCAACGCCGTCGACCTCGTCGTCTGTGCGGTACGCGGCCATCCGCGGCTGCGGCTGCATCACCGACCGGTCGAACAATGGATCGCGCTGCTCGGCCGCATCGGCTTCACGGTCGAGATCCTCGACGACGAACGCGAGACCGGATCGTCGAAGTTCGCCAACGTGCTGTTGCGCGCTTCACGCATCGATGCCGAAGCCACCCCGGCGGTCCGGTAACATCGTCGAACATCCACGCGCCTCATCTCCCGTTGCAAACCCTCCGCATCCCCGCCTACACGATGACCAGCTGCCTCGGCCACGGCAATCTTCCGACGCTGACGTCGCTGCTCGCGCAGCGCGGGGGGCTGCGCCGCTGCGACTTCGAGACGGTCGACCTGGACACCTGGATCGGAGCGGTCGACAGCGTGGACGACGAGGTCATCGACCCGGCTCTTGCACGTTTCGACTGCCGCAATAACCGGCTCGCGCAACTCGGTCTTCGGCAGGATGGCTTCGTCGAAGCGGTGCACGCCTCGATCGCCCGCCACGGCGCCGACCGCATCGGCGTCTTCCTTGGCACCAGCACGGCCGGCATCCTGCAGACCGAGCTCGCCTATCGTGAATTCGTGCAAGCCGGCTCGACCGGTACGCTGCCGTCGTGGTTCCGCTACGGGGAGACCCACAACACCTACTCGGTCGCCGACTTCGTGGCGCGCTGGTTCGGCCTGCGCGGCCCATCGTTCGTGGTCTCGGCCGCGTGCGCCTCGAGCGCGAAGGTGTTCGGCAATGCGGCGCGGATGATCGCGGCGGGCCGCATCGATGCGGCCGTGGTCGGCGGCGTCGACTCGCTGTGCCTCACGACGCTATACGGCTTCCGTTCCCTGGAGCTCGTGTCGAGCCGGCCCGCGCAACCCTACGGTGCCGATCGCGACGGACTGTCGATCGGGGAAGCCGCCGCGTTCGCACTGGTCGAGCGCGGCGCCGAAGACGACGACGGCCCACGCCTCGTCGGCTTCGGGGAGTCGAGCGATGCACATCACATGTCGTCGCCGCATCCCGAAGGACTCGGCGCCAGGCTCGCGATGACCGCGGCCCTGCAATCGGCCGGTCTCGCGGCGAACGACATCGACTACATCAACCTGCACGGCACCGCGACACGCAACAACGACGCGGCCGAGGACCAGGCCGTGTTCGGATTGTTCGGCGGCGACGTGCCCGTCAGCTCGACCAAGGGCGCGACCGGCCACACGCTCGGCGCCGCCGGCGGCTGCGAAGCGGTGATCGCCCTGCTCGCGTTGCGCGAGGGGCTCATCCCCGGCGGCCTCAACACCACGACCGTGGATCCCGCGTTGCGCAGCGACTACCGCATCGTCAACGACCGTGCGCCGCTGCGTCACGTGCTGTCGAACTCGTTCGGCTTCGGCGGCGCGAACTGCAGTCTGTTGTTCGCCGGGTCATGACGCGTCACGACGCACCACTGCTCGCGTGGATCGAAGGCATCGGCCTGCGCGGACCCGGACTTCCCGGCTGGGCCGCGAGCGCCGACATCCTCGCGGGTCGCGTGGAGCACGTCGAAGTATCGACCGTCCTCGTCGCCCCGGCCGCCTTGCCGCCCGCCGAGCGACGCCGCGTCGGCAAGGGCGTCAAGATCGCCCTGGACGTGGGCTTCGAGGCGGTCGCGCACGCTGGACTCGATGCCGCCTTCCTGCCCAGCGTCTTCACGTCGTCGTCCGGAGACGGCGACAACTGCGACGCGATCTGTCGCTCGCTCGCCGACGACCGCCTGATCTCGCCGACGCGCTTCCACAACTCGGTCCACAACGCGCCCTCCGGCTACTGGGGCATCGCGTCGCACTCGATGGCGCCGTCGACCAGCCTGTGCGCCTACGACGACAGCTTCGCAGCCGGACTCGACGACGCGCTGACGCAGCTCGCGGGCGGCATCGAGGCGATCGTGCTGGTGGCCTACGACGCGCCCTACCCCGAACCCCTGCATGCGGCGCGACCCACGCCCGACACCTTCGGCATCGCCCTCGTGCTCACGCGCGCGCCGGGACCGCGCGCCGTGGCCCGCATCGAGATGCGCGCGACGGCCGTCGCCGATCCACATCGGAACGCGATGCACATCGCCTCGCTCGAACGCGTGCGCTCCGCCATCCCCGCTGCGCGTGCGCTCCCCCTGCTGGCCGCGATCGCGACCGGTGACGAGCGAACGATCGTGCTCGAAGACGCCCAAGGCACGCATCGGTTGCTGCACGTCCAGTCGATCTCGTCCCCCACCCCAGTCAATCGCGAAAGCCACACGCAATGCGCCTGAACCGCGACGAAATCGCCGCCCGCATTCCCCACGCCGGCCGCATGGTCCTGCTCGACGAAGTCACCGAGTGGGACGACGAGCGCATCGTCTGTCGCACCGCCATGCATCAGGACCGCGGCAACCCGTTGCTCGTGGCCGGACAGCTCTCGTCGGTCTGCGCGATCGAGTTCGCCGCGCAGGCGATGGCCGTGCACGGCAGCCTGCTGACGGGCCCGAGCCCCGCCTCGCCCACGAGCGCAGTGACGATGAAGCCGCGAGCCGGTTTCCTCGCGAGCGTGCGCAACGTGCAGATGGAGGTCGCCCGGCTCGACGACGTGCGCGGCGTGCTGACCATCCAGGCCACGCGCGAGTCGGGCGACGACGCACGGGTGCTCTATCTTTTCGAAGTGCGGTCGGGCGACCGGATGCTGGTGTCGGGTCGTGCCGCCGTCGTGCTGCAGATGCCCGAGCCGCGCATAGGCATCGCCGCTTGACGATGGACGCGAAGCCGGCCCGCAAGCGTGCGCTGGTCACCGGCGGCAGCGGCGATATCGGCTCCGCGATCTGCAGGCGGCTCGCGCGGGATCACGACGTCGTAGTCCATGCCAACAGTCGCCTCGAGCGAGCGCAGGCCGTGGCCGATGCGATCGTCGCCGCGGGCGGCCACGCTACGGCCGTCGCCTTCGATGTCTGCGATGCGGCGGCAACGCAGGCCGCGCTGGACACGCTGCTGGCCGACGGCCCGATCCAGGTCCTGGTCAACAACGCGGGCATCCACGACGACGCCGTCTTCCCCGGCATGCGGGCCGAGCAGTGGAGTCGGGTCATCGACGTGTCGCTCAACGGCTTCTTCCATGTCACGCAGCCGCTGACGATGCCGATGATCCGCACGCGCTGGGGCCGCATCGTCACCGTGTCGTCGCTGGCCGCACTGGTCGGCAACCGCGGGCAGGTCAATTACGCCGCCGCGAAGGCCGCGCTGCACGGCGCGACGAAGTCGCTCGCGCTCGAACTCGCGAGTCGCGGCATCACGGTCAACGCGGTCGCGCCCGGGATCATCGCGGGCTCGATGGCCGAAGGCTCCTTCGATGCCGACGCCGTCGCGCGCATGGTCCCGATGAAGCGCGCCGGCACGCCCGACGAGGTCGCCGACCTGATCGGTTTCCTGGCATCTTCCGAAGCCGGCTACATCACCGGCCAGGTCATCTCCATCAACGGAGGCATCCCGTCATGAGCATCACGACGCTCGCCGGTGCCGTGGCCAGCGCAGCCCCCGCCGCCGCGTCGCAGAGCGCGGTGCACCAGAACGAACTGATGCTGTACTTTGTGTTGCTGCAGCTGGTCATCATTGTGGTTGCCGCCCGCATCGCCGGGCCGCTGGCGGTGCGCATCGGCCAGAACGCTGCGGTCGGCGAGATCGTCATCGGGCTGCTGCTCGGGCCGTCGCTGTTCGGCGCCGTGGCCCCCGACGCGTTCCACTACGTCTTCCGTTCGGTACCGGCCACACCGCTGACGATCCTGTCGCAGATCGGGCTGATCCTGCTGATGTTCCAGATCGGCCTCGAGTTCGACTTCGGCCACCTGACCGACAAGCGCAACCGCAAGGTCGCTTGGAGCGTCGCCATCGCCGGGCTTGTGCTGCCGTTCACGCTCGGTTACGGCTTCGGCCACTGGGTCGCGCCGATCCTGTCGCCGGCCGCCAATCCGGTTGCGTCGGCGCTCTTCGTCGCGGTCGCCTTCTCGATCACGGCGCTGCCGATCCTCGGACGCATCCTGATCGACCTCAGCCTGTCGCGCACGCCGATCGGCGTGATCGCGATCGCAGCCGCAGCCATCAACGACGTCGTCGGCTGGCTGCTGCTCGCGATGGTCACGGCCATCACGGTCTCGGACTTCTCGACCAGCGCCTTCGCGCTCAAGATCGTGCTGGTCGCGATGTTTTTCGCGGTGTCGTGGTTCATCGTGCGGCCGCTGGTGCGCGGGCTGATCCGGCGACTGGGAACGGCCACCGATGCGCTCCCGCATTCACTGATCGGGCTGATGCTCGCGGTCGTCTTCACCGGCGCGATGGTCACGTACCAGCTTGGCATCTTCGCGATCTTCGGCGGCTTCATGATGGGCGTGATCCTGCATCAGGAACGCGAGCTGGTGGCCGCGTGGAAGCAGCGCATCGGTGCCTTCGTGATGGTGTTCTTCCTGCCGATCTTCTTCACCTTCACCGGACTGCGGACCGACATCGGAGGACTTGCATCAGCCAGCGACTGGGGCTGGTGTGCCCTGCTGATCGCGCTCGCGACCTTCGGCAAGTTCGGCGGCTGCTACGCGGCCGCACGCTTCGCAGGACTGCCGCGGGCCGAGAGCGGCATGCTCGGCATCATGATGAATACGCGCGCGCTGATGGAGCTGATCGTGCTCAACGTCGGGCTCGACCTCGGCGTCATCTCGCCGCAGATGTTCACGATGCTGGTGCTGATGGCGATCGTCAGCACGATCATGACGACGCCGCTGCTGCGCTACTGGATGCCGAAGGCGGGGTTCGCGGTGCCTTCGGCGAGATCGGATGCGGGGCTGGCGCGGGCGCCGGGCAGCGTCGCCTGACTCGATAGCGGACGGACGCCTCGAACCCACGTCGCTCACGGATGGATTCTCGATCGCGTCAACGGCTGTCATCACACGTTCCGCCATCCTGACCGAAGACATGCAGTGACGCTGTCGCACCCGAAGAAGGATCTCGGCATCGGACTCGTCAAGGTGATCCGCAAGCAGGCAGGTCTTTAGGAAAACACCATGCGTTATCCGATCTTCGTGGAGATGGGCGACAAGAAGCATGTGTTCGGCGTCGTCGTGCCCAATCTCCCCGGCTGTTTCTCGGCAGGCGACACGCTGGACGAAGCGTTGACCAACGCGCGGGAAGCGGTGGCGGCCTGGCTCGAATCGCAACTCGATCTTGGCGAAACGGCGCCCGTCGCGAAGACGGTGGACGCTCACCTCAAGGACTTCAAGGGCTGGCTACCGTCGCTCGTCGAGATCGACCTGGCCGAAGTGCCGGGCGAGGTGTAGCCGATCAACATCTCGTTGCCGAAGCGCGTCCTTCGGCGGCTGGATCATCAGGCTCGCAAGGCCCACGAAACGCGCTCCTCGTATAGTCGCCAAGCTGGCGCGGGAGAAGAGTTGACGCGAGGTGCCGGCAATCCAGCCCGGTACGACCTATTCGTTCGTCCCACGACGAAACATCGACGATCGGTTCATGACTAGATTGGGCGCTTCCTCACAAAGCAGATGCCCATGTCCACGAACGTCCCGTTGCGATCCATCGGTCGCACCATCGCCGCGACCAGCTTCGGCTTCGTCGTCGTCCAGCTCGACGTCACCATCGTCAACGTCGCGCTGCCGCGTATCGGGGCCGACCTCGGCGCATCGGTCTCGTCGCTGCAGTGGGTGGTCGATGCCTACACGCTGAGCTTCGCGGTGCTGCTGCTGTCGGCGGGCGTGCTCGCCGACCGGCTAGGTGCCCGCCGGATCTACGTTGCGGGATTCGCGCTGTTCGCTGTCGCGTCGGCCGCCTGCGGAGTCGCGAACGACGCGACGATGCTGATCCTCGCGCGCGGTGCGCAGGGCATCGCCGCGGCGCTCATGGTGCCGAGTTCGCTCACGCTGCTCAACCACGCCACCCAGCACGAACCCGGACTGCGAGCGCGCGCGATCGGTGCCTGGACGGCCGCTGGCGGTGTGTCGATCGCTGCCGGACCGATCGTGGGTGCGCTGCTGCTCGAAGCCTTCGGCTGGCGCAGCATCTTCTTCGTCAACTTGCCGCTGTGCGCGATCGCGGCGTGGACGACGATGCGCCACGTGCCCGCATCACCGCGAGCCGTGGTCGATGCGCGCGCGTGGTGGATGCGTCTCGATCCCGCAGGCCAGGCGCTGGCGGTCATCGCACTCACGTCGCTGACCGGCGCACTGATCGAACTGCATGCGTTTGGCATCGTGCATCCGGCGATCGTTGCCGCGCTCGCCACGGCCGTCGTGGCGACCGTCGCGTTCTGTCGCGTCGAATCACGCGTGGCCACGCCGATGCTGCCGCTGGCCCTGTTCCGGTTGCCGACCTTCAGCGCGGCCGTGGTGTTCGGCATCCTCGTCAACCTGAGCTACTACGGCGTGCTGTTCGCGCTCAGCCTCTACCTGCAACGCGCGCTCGGCTATTCCGCGCTGCAGGCCGGTCTCGCCTACCTGCCGCTGACTGGCACCTTCATCGTGTCGAACCTGATCAGCGGCCCACTGGTGGCGCATCACGGGCCACGGCTACCGATGCTGATCGGCTCGGCCGTCGCCGCCTGTGGCTACGGCCTGCTGTCGCTGCTGGATGCGCAGACGACCGCGTGGACGATGCTGCCGATCTTCGCGCTGATCCCGTTCGGCATGGGCCTCGCGGTGCCGGCGATGACGACGGCGATCCTGGCGAGTGTCGAGCGGAATCGCGCGGGTACGGCGTCGGCGGTGCTCAACGCAGCGCGGCAGGCGGGTGGGACGGTGGGGGTGGCGCTGTTCGGGGCGCTTGTGGCGGGGGATGCGGCGGCGATCGTGGCGGGGTTGCACATCGCGGCGCTGACGTCGTGTGGCTTGCTGGTGGCGGCCGGGGTGCTGGTGTGGTTCAGCATCTCGAAGTCCAAGCGGACCCCGGCGGTCGCGTAGCGGTCAACGGGACGGGTTGGAGATCGACGCAGGGCTGCTCGGCCACGTTTCGAGCGGAAGCACGCGCTCGATCAACAGAGGCAGGAAGCTTGGGACACCTTGGAATGCCAGGACGATCAAGCCAGATCGTGCACCCGACCCTATTCGACTGTTCCGCGCGGATCGCGGACGGATCATGACCGGAACGAATGCGAGCAGCGTGAAGACGGCAACGATGTCTCCAATCACGGATGTGCGAAGCACAAGCAGCAGGTAGACAAGCGACAGCAACCCTTACGCGCAGCTTCCCAAGACTCGTAGGAAAAACATTGGTGGCCTGACGACTCAGCTCCGTGGCTGAATCGCCCCGGGTTTTGAGGAGGCTCCAACTCTTGAGAAGATGGAGCCATGAACAAGTCGAACAAGTTTTCACCTGAGGTCCGTGAGCGGGCTGTGCGCATGGTGCAGGAGCACCGGGGGGGAGTACCCATCATTGTGGGCGGCCGTTGAGTCGATAGCACCGAAGATCGGCTGCGTGCCGCAGACGCTGCTGGAATGGGTCAAGCGCCAGGAGGTCGACACCGGTGTGCGAGACGGCGTGACCACGGCCGACGCGCAGCGCATGAAGGGACTCGAGCGCGAGAACAAAGAACTGCGCCGGGCCAACGCGATCCTAAAGGTGGCGAGCGCGTTTTTCGCCCAGGCGGAGCTCGACCGCCGATTCAAGTCCTGAGGGAACTCATCGACGAGCATCGCGATACGTTCGGGGTCGAGCCGATCTGCAAGGTTCTGCAGGTCTCCCCGTCTGGATATCGACGACATGTGGCACTTCAGCGCAGCCCGCAACTGCGCTGCGCACGCGCTCGACGCGACGAAGTCCTGGCACCTCAGATCGAGCGGGTCTGGCAGGCCAACATGCAGGTCTACGGCGCCGACAAGGTCTGGCGGAAACTGGCGCGGGAAGGGACGCCGGCGGCTCGATGCACGGT
>JANXTA010000096.1 GCA_025356395.1 Betaproteobacteria bacterium | reverse complement strand
TCTTGATCAGCTCGACGTCGATGGCCTTGTAGAAGGCCTCGCGCACCTTGATATCCCTGAACGGGTTCTTGCCCTTGACGTTCGAATACAGCAATTCGTCGCGGATCTGGTCCATGCCGAGGAAGATGGTGCGCAGTTCCGGGCCGGTCATCACCTTGGCGCTGCCGCTCGAATTCACCCGGTCGATGTCCTGCAGCGGAACCGGTTCGATCACGTCGACTTCGCCCGACAGCAGGGCCGCGACCCGCGTCGCGTCGGACGCGATCGGCGTGTACACGATGTCGGTGACGTTGCCTTCCGTCGGGCCCCACCAGTCGGTATTGCGGACCAGCACGGTGCGCACGCCAGGCTCGCGCGACATCAGCTTGTAGGGTCCCGTGCCGTTGGCATGGCGCGCCGCGTAGTTTTCCTCCTTCGCCTTCAGGTCGAGCGGCTGCTCGGCGTGATGCGCGACGGACCATGTCCGGCTCATGATGAAGAGCGCGGCGAGGTGCTCGAGCAGCAGCGGGTTCGGCCGCTCCTGCTTCAGCTCGACCGTAAAGTCGTCGATGCGGATCGGCTTGCCCAGCGCCCGCGCGTACTGCGCGTAAGCCGACCGTGGCTGCTGCGCGCGTTCGATCGAGAACACCACGTCGTCCGCCGTGAACGGCGTTCCGTCGTGGAAGCGCACGCCCCTGCGCAGCACGAAGCGCCAGGTCGTGTCGTCGACCCGCGTCCACGACGTGGCGAGACGTGGCGTGATGGCCATCACGCGATCGCGCTCTACCAGGGCGTCGTGGATCAGGTTGGCGAAGTTGGCCGAGACGCTCTCGTCCGTGCTGTACGGATCCATCGTCAGCACGTCGCCGCGCGTGGACCAGCGCAGCGTCTTCGCATCGGCGGCGATGCCGGCCACGGCGATGCAGAGGGCGAGGACGATGCGGATGAAGGACATGATCAATCGAAGGTGGGCTGCGACCGCGCATCGTAAGGGTTCCGTGGTCAGCGCCTCGCGTCCCGCAGCCGAGGATCGAACGTCGGTCCATCGCGTCAACCCACCTTCGTGCCGGTCTCGACGCCGCAGATGGTCTGCACGACGTTGTCGTTGTTGTCGAAGATCTGGGCGGAGATCGTGCTGGTCAGGGTCAGCCCGTCCGCCGACAGCGTGATGACCCGCGTGAAGCGTTGCGAGCCCGCTGGCGTCGCATCGACCAGATAACGCCAGAAGCGTGCGTTGAAGGTGTACAGCCCGGTCGCGCCCTTGCTCCAGACGCCCATGGCGACACCCTTGGTGGTGGAGGGCTGGTTGTTGTCGGCGGTCGCGGTGCCGCCGCGATGGAAGTCGGTCAGTCCCCGGAACGTCGTCACGGTCGCGCCGCTGGTGCAGTCGCGGATCGTGACCGCCGATTGCCACAGTCCCTCGATCGGATCGGGGGTGGCAACCACCGGCGTGGTGCTCTGTGCGATGGCCGCGTTGTCGTCGCCACAGGCCTGGATGGCGACCGCGATCGCCATGCTCATGGCCGTGCACAGCGTGGCCGATTTCCAGTTGAACGTTCTCATCGTGTCTCCTGCAGAAGGGTCGCCGCCCCCGGATGGCTGCGGCCGCAATCACCATCGCCTTCGAAGCCCTGAACAGTCTTTGCCGCGTCTTGAGAAAAGCTGAAGAATCGTGATTCGCCCGGTCGCGCGCCGACTTGATACGATCGATCGCCATGGCTCACACCGAGCTCCCAGGAGGCGCGCGATGCGGCAGTACCGATTCGGCCCCTTCGTCATGGACATCGCGCAGCGACGCCTGCTGCAGGGCGACGGCGAAGAGGTGGTGCTGTCGCCCCGGCTCTTCGATGCGCTGCAGTTCTTCGTCGAGCGCCCCGGCGACCTGCTCGACAAGGACGCGCTGCTCGCGGCGCTCTGGCCGGGCCTGATCGTCGAGGAGAACAACCTCAGCCAGGTGATCTCGTCGCTGCGCCGCGCCCTGGGCGACGAGGCGCAGGGGAGCCGCTACCTCCAGACCGTGCCCCGGCGCGGCTTTCGATTCATCGCGCCGGTGACGGTCGTCGATCCCCAGCCGTCTCCGGAAGTGCCTGACGCTCCGCAGACCCGTCGTGCCGGCGACGTGGCCGAGCCGCTACCGCTTCCGCCGCCGCTCGCCCCGCGGCGACGTCTTCTGCTCGGCGTCACGATGGCGGGCGTCACGCTGGTGGCCGCCGGCGCGGCGGCGTGGTGGTGGCGGCCATGGCGCCCGGCCGGAAACGACGCGACCACGACGCTGGCGGTGCTGCCCTTCAAGCCGCTGGTCGCCGAGGCGCGCGACGAGGTTCTCGAATTCGGCATGGCCGACAGCCTGGTCGCACGCCTGTCGACGCTGCCCGGCGTGGTGGTGCGCTCGGTCGGCTCGGTGCGGCGCTATGCCGGACCCGAGCAGGATCCACTGCGCGCGGCGCGCGACCTTGACGTGGCGTGGATCGTCGACGGCTCGATCCAGCGGTGGGGCGACGAGGTGCGCGTCACGGCACGCCTGCTCAACGCCGCGACGGGCGAAGCGGCCTGGAGCGGCAAGTTCGACGAGCGCTTCACGGGCATGTTCGACCTGCAGGACGCCATCTCCACGCGCGTGTCGCAGGTGCTCGCGCCGCATCTCGGAGCGCGCGGCCGCAGGCGGCTGATGGCGGCCGGCGGCACGCACGACATCGACGCCTATCAGATCTACCTCGCGGCCCGTCATCAGGCCCAGGGCATCCGCACCGCGGGCCTCGTCAAGAGCATCGATCTCTATCGACAGGCGATCGCGCTCGATCCCGGCTTCGCGCTGGCCTACGTGGGTCTCGCCGAATCCCATCGTCGGATGATCTTCGGTGCCGACGGCGAACCCCGGGTCATCTTCGAGGAAGCCAAGCGCCACGTCGAACGCGCGATCGCCATCGATCCCGACCTCGCGGAGGCCTACGGCAGCCGGGGATGGAACCAGTTCTGGTCGGACTGGGACTGGAAGAGCGCGGAACAGACCTTCCAGCAGGCCATCGCGTTGAACGCCAACGAGGTCAACGCGTGTTTCGGCTACGGGCAGTTGTTGACGACGCTCGGCCGCGATCCCGAGGCCGCGGCGCAGATGGCGGTCGCGCGCGAGCTCGACCCGCAGTCGCTGATCCTGCTGACCCTCGAGAGCAACTCGCTGTACTGGAGCGGCAAGCCGGACGAGGGCCACGCGCACCTGCAGCGCGTGTTCGACCTCGAGCCCGACTTCTGGGTTGCCCACCTCACGCTCGGATCGATGCTGCTCCACGAGAAGAAGATCGACGAAGCGATCGCGAGCATGGAGCGCGCCGATCGCAACGCCGATGGGAGCTCGCAGGCCGCAGCGGCGCTCGGCCATGCGCTCGCGACGAACGGACGACCCGACCAGGCCCGCGCGCTGCTGGTGCGCTTCGCCGATCTCGGCAGGTCGCGCTACGTGCCGCCGACCTCGTCCGGCCTGATCCATGCGGGGCTCGGGGACCGTGAGGCCACGCTCGCCGCGCTCCAGCGTGGCCACGCGGCGCGCGACGTCCGCATGACGATCGTGCCTTACGACAGCCGATGGAAACTGGTTCGCGACGACCCGCGCTACGTCGCGATCTTCCGGCAGATGGGCCTGGCCAACCTCGCCTGAACGGCTTCAGGGACGGGTGCTGCGGACCCGTTCGCTGGTCGGACGCCTGGCCACCTTCGAGGCGACCTTTTCCACGGCGACGAACCTGCCGGCCGCCGTCAGGCGCACCCGTACGCCGGCCTTCCAGCGGTTCGGTTGACGGACCGTCCGCATCGTGCGGTCGTCCAGGCGGACCACCGTCTCGTAGAGCCGTGTCGTGGTCTTGGCGCTGCTCGCGATCTCGCGGCTGGAGACGACGCTGCCGCAGGTGCCGCGCGTGCACGCCACCGCGACGTTCCCAAGTGCGGCGGCCGTGACGTCCACCACGACGCGCCGCGGATCGCTACGGGTCCCGTCGGCGTCGACCAGCGTGAACTCGAACGCGCTGCGCGCGGGCGTCGCGATGGCAGCGAACGGATAATGCAGCGAGCCCGACTTGGGCCGCGACAGTTGCGCGATGCGCGTGACGACGACCGCATCCGCTGTCTTAACACCGCCCG
>JANXTA010000075.1 GCA_025356395.1 Betaproteobacteria bacterium | reverse complement strand
CCCGTTTCGCGTCATCAAGCGGCAGTTCGGCTTCGTCAAGGTTCGCTATCGCGGCGTGGCCAAGAACACGGCGCAATCGATCACACTGTTTGCGCTGTCGAATCTGTGGATGGTGCGTCATCGATTGATGCCAGCGGTGGGACCAGTCCGTCCGTAATTCAGAAACGAGCCGATCAATCGATCAATACCGCCTTGATTCGAGCAGTTCGTGGTCGCCAATTCAAGATTCCATCGATCGCTGACCATCGATTCAATGTCGCAACCTCAATGCTGACTTACGCAGACCATCCCTTAGGGTCCTTGACCGTAAGGCACAGATTGCGCGCGTTCAGGCCGATGAAGATCATCTTCATGTTCTCGGGCGGCAGGTGCCAGTCGGGCGCGCCGGGCGGTGCATCCGGTCCGAGCACCGCCGCGGAGTTTTCGCTCTGGTGGCAGGCACTGCACTGGAGTGCGGCGAAGCCCTTGCCATCGGCGCCGCGCTTGACGTTCTGCGCATGCACCATGCCGCCGTCGTACTGCAGCGGCGCGTCGCCCGGAATGTGGCAGTTCTGGCAGCGCGGGTTCTGCAACACCCGACGGATTGGTTCGAACAGTTTCGAGGCGTCGACCGCGGTGGCCTTCGCGGGTGCGGTGGACTGCGCGAACACGGACCCGACCAGGCCGCAGGAGACCGCTGCGCAAAAGGCGATGAAACGCTTCATGGATGCTTCTTCGTCAGCCCGTCAGGTCGTCGAACGGAAGCTTGCGCAGCCGCTTGCCGGTCATCGCGAAGACGGCGTTGGCGATGGCGGGAGCGATCAACGGCACGCCCGGCTCGCCGAGGCCGGTAGGCGGGTCATCGCTCTTGGCGACGAACACGTCGACCGGCGGCGCATCGGGCATGCGCGGCGGTGGATAGTCGGTGAACTGGGTCTGTTCGACGCGGCCGTTCATCAACGTGATCGCAAAGCCGGGCAGGGTCATGCCGATGCCGAACACTGCACCGCCTTGGATCTGCGCCTCGGCGGTCATCGGGTTGACGATGCGATTGGCGTTGACGCCCGCGGTCACGCGATGGATCTTGGGTCGTCCGTTCTCGATCGAGACGTCGACGATGTGCGCGACCACCGTGCCGAAGGACTCGTGCACCGCGACACCCCAGGCGTGACCTTCGGGCAGCGGTTTTCCGTAGCCGGACTTGTCGACCGCCAGTTTCAGCGCAGCCCGTCGTCGCGCGTGCTTCTTGGGATCGAGCCTGCTCATGCGGAACTCGACCGGATCGACCTTCGCGACTTGCGCCGCTTCGTCGATCAGCGTCTCCATCACGAACACCGTGTGCGTGTTGCCCACCGAGCGCCACCACAGCACGGGCACGGCGAGTTCGGGATGCGTGACCGCGACGTGCATCGGCATGCCATAGGGATTCTCGACGATGCCCTCGGCCATCGTGCTGTCGACACCGTCCTTGACCACTATCGACTCGAACGGTGTGCCGCGCAGGATCGACTGGCCGACGATCGCGTGCGTCCACGCGACGACGGTACCCGCGTCGTCGAAGCCGAGCTCGGCGCGATGGACGTGCATCGGCCGGTAGTAGCCGCCCTGCAGGTCGTCCTCGCGACTCCAGACGATCTTGATCGGCCCCTTCGCGTAGGCCTTGGCGATCGTCGCGGCCTCGCTTAGGTAGTCCGACGTCGGGACCGCACGGCGGCCGAAGCCGCCACCCGCGGGCATCGTGTTTAGCGTCACCTTGTCGGGACGCAGCTCGAGCACCTCGGCGATCGCGGCCTGGTCTACGCTCTGGAACTGCGAGCCGGCCCACACCGTGCACGAATCACTGCGCAGGTCGAAGGTCGCGTTGAGCAGCTCCATCGGGGCGTGCGCGAAATAGGGAAATTCGTATTCGGCGGCGAGCGTCTTCGAGGCGCTGGCGAGCTTGGAGATATCGCCCTGCAGCGCGCCCTTCGTCGGCGCTTTCGCCAGGTCCTTGTAGCGCGCGAACAGCGCGAGGCTCGACAGGGATCGCCGGATCCGTCGGTCCATTCGACCTTGAGCGCTTGACGTCCCTGCAGAGCCGGGTAGTAGCCGTCGGCGATGATCGCCAGTCCGGTCGCGCCGCGCAACCGATCTTGGTCCCTGTCATGTCGAGATCGTCGCGCAAGGCCCACAGGACGGGCGTCGTCAGGTCTGCATCGACCTCGACCGTGTTGCCATTGACATTCAGCGTGACCATCGACGAACCTCCGGGCGAATTTCGAAGCGAAAGTTCGAAGTCTGATTTGTGGGCGGGGCGCGGATCGCGAGGAGACGTGGTGCGTCGTGTCCACTCGACGGTCGATCGATCATGCCTCCGCTCAGCCGCGCGAAGGATGGTCGATGTGGACGGCTGGTGGATCGCTCGCGGGAAAGCTCTCGTCGACACTTTCGTCGATGCGCTCCTCGTCGGTGGTCGGCGATTCGCGGGTCGGCGTTTCGAGGTCGGGTGCAGGCTTCTTCTTGTTCATTCGTGTCCTCGGGAGCGAGTCGAGCTGGGAATTCCAGGCCGGTGTCGTGGCGACGTAAACGGCCCCGGAGCGGTGTGCGCGCGGTGAAGTGATTGTAGCGAGCGGCCTCTCCTTTCCGTCCAATCAAATCGTGCGACGGTAATATGGCTCGGGCTCGATGCGTCGAGCTCTCCGAAACCAGAACCCCAACCGACCACCATCCAGCGCGTGTCCCTCTTCGAGCCCATCGAAACCAACATCGGCGCTCCGGAAGCGCTGGTCATCCCGCCCTCTCTGCGTCGGGCTACGATGCTTGAGCATCCGACGCTCGCGGTGGCCGCGGTCCAGAAAGGTCGTATCCGCGAGACGAACGTGCCCTGGAAGACGTTGTTTGCCTTGCCACCGGGAGTCTCCGTGGAGTCGCATGTCGCGACGTTGTTCCCCAACGTGACCAGTGCCGATCGATTCGAGCGAGGCCTGCGGAGCGATCTGGCGAGCAGCATCAACGGAACCTCCATGGCCCGCTCCGAGCATCTGCTGGCACGGCGGGACGGCAGCGCATTCCTGGCCGAAGTCGTCGTCTGGCTGTTCAGTGCCGAGGATGCCGATCGACCGCTCGGCGGCGACGCGATCTGGCAGGTCCGAGACATCACGGTCGAGCGCACGCTGCGGCGCGAGCTGCGCGATCTGGAGGACTACCACCGGGAGCTGTCGCGGCACCAGTGGGACATGACCTTCGTGATCGACCGCAAGGGACGGATCTCGTACGCCAGTTCGTCGATCGAAGTGGCCTTGGGCTACCGGGTCCACGCGATGCTCGGCGAGCCCTTCGCGTCGTTGCTCGACCCGACCCATGCGTCCGAGGCGGAGCAGTGGTTGCGCGCGGCGAGCCGTCATCGACAGGGCGAGCAGGCCGCGAACGAAGGTGATGGCTTTCCGCTGCGGGTACTTCACAGCGACGGCAATGTCCGCGTGCTCGCCTGCCGCCCACGCGACTGCTTCGCGATCCCCCGCATCGCCGGCATGGTGGTTCATGCGCGCGACGTGACGAACGGCGCGCAGGACATCGGCGATGTCGAGTCGGGCAGCCCCGAGGCCGCGAGACTGCGCGCCGCGCTGATCGAATTCGCCGGCGTGCCGTCGCAGACACCCGACGAACGCATCGCCGCCTTGCTCGGCACGATCTGCGAACGCATCGGCGCGGCAGTCGTGACGTTCTGGCAGGCAACCGGCGAAGGTCCCGAGCGTTCGTTCGTGCCGCACGCGCGGCACCGCGAGCCGGCGTCGGACGAAGGAGGCGCCGCCGGCCCCGTGCTGCTGAGCGGGAGTGGCAATGCGGTGATCGACATGCCGCTGATTCTCGACGACGTGGCTCAGCACGCCGAGGCTGCAATGGTCTTGCAAGCGTCCCAGGCGGGCGCGCTGGTGGAGGTGCCCGTTCTCGACGATGGTCGGACGTTGGGCTGGCTCGCGGTCGCCTCGCGCCAGCCGCGACAGTGGATCGATGCTGAAGTCGATTTCCTGGTGGGAAGCGCGTTACTGGTAGCGCTCGCGGTCAAGGGGCGTGGCACTTTGTCCTCCCAAACGCCGGCATTGACCATCGACGCGTTGACCGGCCTCGCAGATCGCGTGGAGGCCGAGCGTCACCTGGCGGCCAAGCTGGCTTCGGCGAGTCCCGGCGACGCGCTGGTCGCGATCATGGTCGATCTCGACCGGCTGCAGGACGTCAACGACAGCGTCGGGTTCGCTGCCGGCGATGCAGCCATTGTCCGGACAGCCGGCCTTCTGGCCGAGGTCGCCGGCCCCGAGGGCTTCGTCGCGCGCATCGGCGGCGACGAGTTCCTCGTCGTGGTCCATGCGACCGATGCGGGGCAGGTCGACGCGCTCGCGCAATCGATCCTCGATCGCATCGGCGAGCCGGATGCCGCCGGCGAAATCCCGGTCGAAGCGAGCGTCGGTGTGGCCGGCTTCGGATTCGACGGATCGGACGCTTCGACCTTGATGCTCCAGGCTGACTTGGCGATGCGGGAAGCCAAGAATCGGGGGGGCGCACAGAAGTTCGTCTTCAACCCGAGGCTCGGTGCCGGCCTTCGCCTCAAGATGGAACTCGACGGAGAGATCGAGGATGCGCTGTCGCGCAATCAGTTCACGATTTTCTATCAGCCGCAGATTTCATTGATGAGCGGTGAAGTGGTCGGGCTCGAGGCGCTGCTGCGGTGGCAGCATCCGACCCGTGGCCTGTTGCTGCCCGATGCGTTCATCGGTGTGGCCTTCAAGCAGGGCCTGATCGACGCCATCACCAAGTCCGTCCTCGCCCAGGTTTGCGAACAGATCGCCTCGTGGGGACGGGCCGGCACGATGCCCGAACTGCCGGTCGCGGTGAATGTGTCCGGACGCCAGTTCCACGACCGCAGGCTGCCAGCGCTGGTGGCGTCGGCCTTGATGAAGAGCGGACTGCCGGCCCGGCTGCTGGTGCTCGAGATTACCGAGCAGAGCTTCGTCGGCGAAGACGCCGCTATCGAACGCGTGGTCAAGGAGTTGTCGCGACTCGGCGTGCGCATCGCGATCAGCGATTTCAACGTGGGGCACGCGTCATTCAAGTATCTGCGTCAGTTGCGCGTGTCGCAGATCAAGCTCGATCGTGGTTTCGTCAAGGGCCTGCCGAAGGATCCCGAAAGCGCGATCTTTGTCGCGGCGTTCGTGGATCTCGCTCGCAAACTGAAGTACCAGGTCATCGCCGAGGGCGTGGAGACGCGCGAGCAGTTCGAACACCTGCGCGAGATCGGCTGTGGCGTCGGACAGGGCTTCTATTTGGGCGCGCCGCTTTCGGCCGTCGAGATCCAGACCTTCGTCGAGTCGAACAAGAAGACCCCCATCCATTGAAGGCGCGACCTTCTGTCGCGCCCATCCCGAGAAAGTCTGGCGACATGCCGTTCGAGAACATCAAGACCGAGACGCACGGGCGCGTCGGGGTGGTCACGCTGCACCGCCCTGCTTCCCTCAATGCCCTGAACGATGCGTTGATGGACGAGCTCACGCTCGCCTTGCAGGAGTTCGATGCGGATGCAGCCATCGGATGCATCGTTCTTACCGGAGGCGACCAGGTATTCGCTGCGGGGGCGGACATTTCGGCCATGGCTGCGTGGACCTACATGGACGTCTACCAATCCGACTTCATCACCCGCAACTGGGAAACCTTGCGGAAGGTCCGCAAGCCTGTCATCGCGGCAGTGGCGGGCTACGCCCTGGGAGGCGGCTGCGAGCTGGCGATGATGTGCGATATCGTCATCGCGTCGGAAGACGCGAAGTTCGGACAGCCCGAGGTGAAGCTCGGCATCATTCCAGGAGCCGGGGGTACGCAACGATTGCCACGCGCCATTGGCAAGGCGAAGGCGATGGACCTTTGCCTCACGGCACGGACAATGGACGCGATCGAAGCTGAACGATCCGGCCTTGTGTCGCGTGTCGTTGCTTCCGCGCGACTCATGCAAGAAGCCCTGGAAGCCGCGGAAAAGATCGCCTCCTTCTCACAGCCGATCACCATGATGATCAAGGAATCGGTGAACCGCTCCTATGAATCGTCGCTGGCCGAGGGTATCCTTTTTGAGCGACGAGTCTTCCACGCGACCTTTGCGACGGAGGACCAGAAGGAGGGCATGGCAGCTTTTAGTTCTAAGCGGCGCGCACAATTCAAGAACTCCTGATATAGTAATAACCCGCTGCAGACATTGAGTCGCAGCCAGCAAAGTAAGGGAAGTTTTGGTGAAGAGTGAAGTTTTCTTCCCCTCAACTTGACAAGCTGAAAACAGCCCGTCATACTCTTCCTCCTTCGCTGCACGGATCAAGGTGAAGTAAGTTCTTGATTCTGCGCTCGTTCTTTAAAAATCAACAGCCGATAAGTGTGGGCACTTGATGATCAAAGTGCTGCGCTCAAGGACCATCGCAAGATGATTCAAGGCGCAATACTAAAAGCATCAAATGCTCGCAAGATGAATGTAGGTATACACAACCTAGATTCTTTGAGTGAGTGACCGGTTCGAAAGAACCATTTAACAGTGATTAAACTGAAGAGTTTGATCCTGGCTCAGATTGAACGCTGGCGGCATGCCTTACACATGCAAGTCGAACGGTAACGCGGGGGCAACCCTGGCGACGAGTGGCGAACGGGTGAGTAATACATCGGAACGTACCCAGTAGTGGGGGATAGCTCGGCGAAAGCCGGATTAATACCGCATACGACCTACGGGTGAAAGCGGGGGATCGCAAGACCTCGCGCTATTGGAGCGGCCGATGTCGGATTAGCTAGTTGGTGAGGTAAAGGCTCACCAAGGCTACGATCCGTAGCTGGTCTGAGAGGACGACCAGCCACACTGGGACTGAGACACGGCCCAGACTCCTACGGGAGGCAGCAGTGGGGAATTTTGGACAATGGGCGAAAGCCTGATCCAGCCATGCCGCGTGTGTGAAGAAGGCCTTCGGGTTGTAAAGCACTTTTGTCCGGAAAGAAAAGCTTCGGGTTAATACCCCGGGGTTCTGACGGTACCGGAAGAATAAGCACCGGCTAACTTCGTGCCAGCAGCCGCGGTAATACGAAGGGTGCAAGCGTTACTCGGAATTACTGGGCGTAAAGGGTGCGTAGGTGGTTGTTTAAGTCTGTTGTGAAAGCCCCGGGCTCAACCTGGGTATGGCAATGGATACTGGACAGCTAGAGTGCGGTAGAGGGTAGTGGAATTCCCGGTGTAGCAGTGAAATGCGTAGAGATCGGGAGGAACATCTGTGGCGAAGGCGGCCACCTGGACCAGTACTGACGCTGAGGCACGAAAGCGTGGGGAGCAAACAGGATTAGATACCCTGGTAGTCCACGCCCTAAACGATGCGAACTGGATGTTGGGCACACTTAGGTGCTCAGTGTCGAAGCTAACGCGTTAAGTTCGCCGCCTGGGGAGTACGGTCGCAAGACTGAAACTCAAAGGAATTGACGGGGGCCCGCACAAGCGGTGGAGTATGTGGTTTAATTCGATGCAACGCGAAGAACCTTACCTGGCCTTGACAT
>JANXTA010000063.1 GCA_025356395.1 Betaproteobacteria bacterium | reverse complement strand
TCGAAGCCGCCCTGGAAGGCCGGCTTGTAGCCGGTCTGCGTGAAGCCGCGGAAGCGGTAGTCGGAAAACAGGCCGGCGTTGGCGGTCAGCGTGAGATCGGGGCCGAAGGTGATGCCGGGGCCGGGGGCTGCGGGTGCTGCTGTCTCCGCGGCGGCCGCCGGAACGGTGGTTTGTGACCAAGCGGTTGAAGCGACTGAACTCAATACGATCAAAGCCAGTCCAGTACGGACGGCGACGGCTTTTCTGCTCATTGTGTGCTCCGGGTAAAGACCAAATGGATGCTTTGCAAGTCCTGTGCCATCCGTCGGCGCACCCGCGAACGACACGAAAAGCTCACATCCGCGAGCCAACCTGCCCGGACTGGTGCGGAGCGTCCAAGTTGGGGCATGTTGCGCTGTGTTGCTGTGCGCGTGCGCGGGAGCCGTCGGCGTAGGATGAGCAACCCAAATCTGGAGCACCGATGCTCACCGCTCGCAACCGCCGCAGGAAGCCGCTCAAAATCGGCATTTCGCCCCGACTCTTCCATCCGGAGGCCGGCTCGGTCGGCCTGCACTCCAAATCGGTGATGTATCTCGAGGAGTCGGTGGCCTGGTGGGTCATGGCGCGCGACGTGATGGTCTTCATGGTGCCGGTCATCACGCGTGACGCGAAGCTTTCGCGCAGCGACATCAAGCTGAAAGACTACGTCGACCACCTCGACGGGCTGGTACTGCAGGGCGGCGCCGACCTCAGTCCGACCAGCTACGGTGAAGAGGCGCTCAAGCCAGAGTGGGCCGGCGACAAGACGCGTGACGACTTCGAGCGTGAGCTGCTGCTCGAATTCGTCGATGCGCGAAAACCCGTGCTCGGCATCTGTCGTGGCCTGCAGCTGATCAACGTCGCATTCGGCGGGACGCTGTACCAGGACGTCCCGTCGCAGCACGCGGACGCGATCGTGCATCGGCACGAGGAGCAGTACGACGGACATGCGCACCCGATCGAGGTCGTGCCGGGGTCGGGGCTCGCGAAGCTCTATCCCCAGGGCGTGACTGGCAACGTGGTCTCGATCCATCACCAGGCAGCCCGGCAACTCGGGCGGCACATCAAGGTGGAGGCGCGCTCGGTGCCCGACGGCCTGCCCGAGGCGATCCGGCTGGACGCGGACAGCTACGTGTTCGGCGTGCAGTGGCACCCCGAATTCCATCGGCTCAACGACTCGGGCCTGATGGACTGCAGTCCAATTCTGGAAGAATTTCTAAGCGAAGCGCGCAAGCGCGCCTGAACCCGACCATGTCACCCCGGCGAAGGCCGGGGCTTCCTTGAGCGGGTTAAGCAAATTGGGTCCCGGCCTTCGCCGGGCTGATAGCGGCTAGTGCGCTCCGGCGGCCGCTTCGGCGCCACCGCCGCCGCCCTTCGCGGGACGGGCGATCCACACCACGCC
This sequence comes from Betaproteobacteria bacterium, assembly GCA_025356395.1. GTDB lineage: Bacteria > Pseudomonadota > Gammaproteobacteria > Burkholderiales > Burkholderiaceae_D > CAHJXF01. The sequence continues at coordinate 31,142 of JANXTA010000063.1, read as the reverse complement.
GATCAGCAGGAAGAACAGGATCGCCGAAGCGTAGAAGATGTCGTTGGCCCCAAGCATGTAGGCCTGGACGTCGATGGTGCGGTTGATCGCGGCCATCGTCTGGTCGGGCGACAGGCCGCTGCTCTGCAAGCCCTGCATGTACTGCGTCGCGCTGGTGCTGCCGTTGTTGATGGCCTCGGACAACTGGGCGTGATGCAGGATCGCGCGGTCTTCCCACATCGTCGTCGCGATCGAGGTCCCGAAGGCGCCGGCCGTGATCCGCGCGAAGTTGGAGAGGCCCGAGGCCGCGGCGACCCGGTCGGGCGGCAGGCCCGACAGCGTCAGCGTCACCAGCGGGATGAAGAAGAAGGCCATCGCCGCGCCCTGCAGGATGATCGGCCGCACCAGGTAGCCGAAGCTCGCCTGCGTGTTGTAGAAGGTGCGCCAGTAGAGCGCCGCGCCGAAGATCATGAACGCCGCGGTCGCGAAGAGTCTCGGGTCGACCTTCGAGATGTACTTGCCCACCAGCGGTGACAGCAGGATGGCGAACAGTCCGACCGGCGCCGTCAGCAGGCCAGCGTCGGTGGCGGTATAGCCCATGTACTGCTGCAGCCACAACGGCATCAGCACCACGTTGCCGAAGAACACGCCGTAGCCCAGCGCCAGCGTCAGCGCACCCGTCCAGAAATTGCGGATCTTGAACAGTCGCAGGTCGACGACCGGATGGTCGTTGTCGACCAGCTCCCACACCAGGAAGCAGGCGAAAGCCACAGCGGCGACCGAGGCCAGCGCGATGATGAAGCCCGAGTTGAACCAGTCGAGCTCCTTGCCCTTGTCGAGCATGATCTGCAGCGAGCCCACCCATAGCACCAGCAGCGCGAGGCCCACCCCGTCGATCGGCAGCTTGCGGATCGGCGTCTCACGGTTCTTGAAGATCATCCACGTCACGTACGCGGCGAGGAAGCCGACCGGGATGTTGATGTAGAAGATCCACGGCCACGCGATGTTGTCGGTGATCCAGCCCCCGAGCATCGGGCCCATCACCGGCGCCACCAGCGTCGTCACCGACCACACCGCGAGTGCCATGCCGGCCTGCGCCTTGGGATAGCTCGACAGCAGCAGCGCCTGCGACAGCGGGATCATCGGACCGGCCACGAAGCCCTGCAGCACGCGGAAGGCGATCAGCATCGGCAGGGACGTGGCGAGGCCGCACAACCATGACGAGAGCACGAACAGCAGCACCGATACCGTGAACAGCTTGACCGCGCCGAAACGCTGCGAGAGCCAGCCGGTGAGCGGCAGCGCGATCGCGTTGGCGACCGCGAACGACGTGATGACCCAGGTCGCCTGCGAACTCGAGACGCCGAGGTCGCCGGCGATCGACGATAGCGACACGTTGGCGATCGACGTGTCGAGCACGTTCATGAACGTCGCCAGCGCCAGCGAGATGGTCCCGACGATCTTGGCGGCGCCGGTCAATGGCGCATACGCGGCCGAAGGCGCCGGGGGCGGCGCAGGCGAGGCCGGGATGTCTTCGGCGGTGATGGCGGTCATCGAGTCACGCTCCGCGCGAGGCGGCGATCAGTCGGCCTTGGCCAGCCGCGCCGGCGCGGCGCTGCCACGGCTCGCGACCGGCTCGGCCGTCGTGCCCTTGCCCGCGGCCGACTTGCCGAGGTTGGCCGCAACGATGCCGTTGATCAGCGTGTCAGCAGCGTGGGTGTCGGGCGCGAACGCCTGCGTCTGGTAGCTGGGCTCCACGCGCTTCGCGCTCGCGAGCTGTTCCCCGTCCTGGTTCGACGTGTCGATCTTCGCGAGTACCGACAAGCCGATGCGCAGCGGATGGTCGGCCAGTTCCTTCGGATCGAACTCGATGCGGACCGGCACGCGTTGCACGACCTTGATCCAGTTGCCGGTCGCGTTCTGCGCGGGCAGCAGCGAGAAGGCGCTGCCGGTCCCGGCCGACACGCCGACGATCTTGCCCTTGTACTCGACCTTGCCGCCGTAGAGATCGGCCTCGAGCGTGACGGGCTGGCCGATGCGCATCTTGCGCAGCTGCACTTCCTTGAAGTTGGCATCGACCCACAACTGGTTGAGCGGCACGATCGCCATCAGCGGCGTGCCTGGCGCGACGCGCTGGCCAAGCTGCACGCCGCGCTTCGCGACTTGGCCCGAGACCGGCGCCGGCAGCGTGTTGCGTTCGAGCGCCAGATAAGCTTCGCGAACCCGGGCGGCGGCGCGCAGGACGTTGGGGTGCTGCGCGACGCTGATGCCGTCGGTCGACACCTGGTTCGACGCGAGCTGTTCCTTGGCGGCCTGCACGTTGGCGTCGGCTGCGGCCAGCGCGCTCTTCGCGCTGTCGAGTTCGGTCTGGACGTGCTGCAGTTCTTCCTTCGAGACCGCACCCGACGCGGTCAGCGCGGCCCGGCGCTTGTAATCGTCTTCGGCGCGGACCAGCGCCGAGCGGGCCTTGATGGTGTCGGCCTGGCGCGTCGCGATGTTGGCAGACAACGTGCCGTTGTTGGCGTACACGGTGCGGACTTCGCGGACGGTCTGCGCGAGCTGCGCTTCGGCCTGGTCGAGCGCGACGCGGGCGTCGCTCGGGTCGAGGATCACCAGGTCCTGACCCTGCTGGACGATGTCGGTGTCGTCGGCCTTGATGCCGATGACGGTCCCCGCCACCTGAGGCGTGACCAGGACCACGTTGCCGGCGACGTAGGCGTCGTCGGTCGACTCGAAGTGCGCGCCGACGAGGAAGTACCAGACGCCGTAGCCGATGCCGAGCACGACCACCACCAGCGCGATCATCGCCAGCAGGCGCTTCCGCTTGCCGGAGTTCTCGGGGGCCGGCTGCGCGGCGGGAGCCGCTGCGGGCGTGTCGGCCGCGCGCGCCTGCGTCGTGACGCCCGATGCGGCGACGGCTGCGGACGGGTCCGCGGCCCTGGTGGAGTCGTTGGTGCTCATGGTGTTTCCCTGTTCGTGTTCTTGGTGGCGCCGATCAGCGTGCCGCGACCGGAGTGGATGCCGCATCCGCGCGATAGCCGCCACCGAGCGCGCGGGTCAGTGCGACGTCGAGGTCGAGTACGCGGGCCCGCAACTCCGCATCGGCACGTTCCTGCTGCAACACCGCGGTCTGCGCGTTGAGGACGGTGAGGTAGGTCGTGAGGCCGGCGCGGTAACGGATCACCGCGACGTCGTAGGCTTCCTCGGTCTTGACGCGCGCCAGTTCCTGGTCGGCGAACTGCGCGTTGACCGACTGGATCGAGACGATCTGGTCGGCGACGTCGCGCACCGCGTCGACCAGCACCGTGTTGTATTGCTCGACGGCCACGTCGTAGTCCGCGTTGCGCCCGGCGAGGTTGGCGCGCAGCGCGCCGCCCTCGAAGATCGGCAGCGTCAGCGCGGCACCGGCCGAGAGGTCGCGGCTGCCGGCGTTGAGGAAATTGGACGCGCCGAACGCCAGGAAGCCGGCCGACGCGACGAGATTGATGTTCGGATAGAACTGCGCCTTCGCGACGTCGATCTGCGAGCGGGCCGCCTCGACGCGCCAGCGCGCGGCGACCAGGTCGGGCCGGCGACCGAGCAACTCGGCCGGCAGCGTCGTGGGCAGCGCGACCATCGCGGTGCCGGTGCCATGCGGAATGCCGATCTCGCGACCGCGGTCCGGACCCTTGCCGAGCAGCGCTGCGATCTGGTTGCGAACCAGCCCGATCGACTCGTCGATCTGCGCGAGGTCGACGCGCGCTGCGGGCAGCAGCGCCTCGGCCTGACGCAGTTCGGCGTTGGTGTCGAGGCCGGCATCGAAGCGCTGGCGGGCCAGGCCGAGCGTGTCGTCGCGCTGGCGGATCGCCTGCAGCGTCACGTCGCGCAGCGCATACAGGCGCTGCAGCTGGAACCAGCCGCGCGCGATCGACGTGGTCACCGCCAGGCGGGCGGCCTGTCCGTCGGCCTGGGTCGCCTGCGCCTGCGAATGGGCGCCGGAGATCGCGGCGCGATTCTTGCCCCAGAAGTCGAGGTCGTAGCCGAGATCGAGCGTCGCGCGGTTGAGCGTGTAGGTCGCGCCCCCGAGCGGCGGCGGATAGATGTAGTTCTCGGTGTAGCGCTCGCGGTTCGAACCTGCGTTGAGCGCGAGGCTGGGATATTCGCGGGCCTGTGCACCGCGCACCACCGCCTGAGCGTTGCGCAGCCGGGCCTCGGCCTGGCGCAGCGGACCCACGCCGTCGCCGGCCAGCGCCTCGTCGATCAGCGCGTCGAGCTGCGGATCGCCGAAGTTCTTCCACCACGTATCCGACGGCCACGCGACCGCGACCGGATCCTGTGCCGTGTTGGCTTCGCCGAAAGTGCGGGCGACCGCGTACGACTCGGGCTGGCGTAGGTTGCTCCTGGTTTTCGAGCCGTCGAAGGCGGCACAACCGGTCAGCAGCATCGCGGTGGCGATCGTCATCCAGACAGCGAGACTCTGCAGCAGCGCCCAGATCGCGACCTCGACGCGCAGCACCGGCTCGATGCCGGAGCAGACGACGCGGGCGCCGGCCTTGAGGCTGGCGCGAGGATGGTTGAAGCCGAGCGTGACCATGATTTGAGAGAGTCGATGACCCATGAGATCGAACAGCGCCATCACCATGTCGGCTCCCGATTGGCGAGCATGCGGCGCAGGAAACCCTTGAACGAATCCAGCTCCTCGACCGAGAAGCCTTCGAGATGCTTGTTGAGGACCTTGACGATCGCGGCCACCAGGCGCTCGGCGAGCCGCTTGCCGCCGGCCGTCAGTTCGAGCTGCACGCGCCGGCGATCGTCGGTGCTGCGGGTCCGGACGATCAGGTCCTTGGCTTCGAGCCGGTCGAGCATCCGCGTCATCGAGCCCGTGTCGCACTCCATGCCGCGCGCCAGCACCGCCGCCGTGTCGCCACGCCGGGTAAGGATCATCAGCAGCACGCCCCACTGCTCGTAGGTGACGTCGTAATCGGCGATCTCGCGCTCGACCGCCATGCTCAGCATCGAGCGCACGCGCTTGATCAGGTAACCAATGCTTTCGTCGATGACGAAGTCGGCAACGCTGTACAGCGGCTGCTCGCGAATGGCTGGTTCTAGGGGATTCATGACAAGGAAGATGAAGACAATTGCTGCTTAGGCAGGAATATACGCTGCTTAGGCAGTTATTCCTCATCGCAGTGACTGCGGGCAGCCATATCGAATGTCATATGGCTCGTGCGGAGTAGCCCAGGGCGAAAGCGGCGCTTTGCAGCCATCGTCGTCTACGATTCGACGCTGGGGCAGCCCGACCCGCCATCGATCAGGATTCACCATGCATGAAGGCTCATGCCATTGTGGTGCCGTGCGACTCACGCTGCCGGCGACTCCCGAAGTCGCGACCGGCTACAACTGCTCGCAGTGCCGTCGCATCGGTGGGCCGTGGGTGTACTTCGCGTTCGGTACCGTGAAGATCGAAGGGCATCCGGAAGCCACGGCGGCATACGTCTCGGGCGATAGGACGTTGCGCACGATCCACTGCAGGATCTGCGGCTGCGTGACGCACTGGGAGCCCGTGGAGCCGGAGCCCGGCGGCAAACACGGCGTGAACCTCGGCAACTTCGATCCCACGTTGATCGCCAGCGTGCGGGTGCGTCGCTTTGACGGAGCGGATACCTGGACCTTCCTCGACGAATAGCCGGGGCGCTCGCGATCATCCGACCATCGACGAACGTCCCACCGGGATCGCGAGCGCCCCGCGCCGGTACGCGTCCGCGAAGCGCTCGCCGTCGCGCCGGCCCTGGTCGTAGGTGGCCTGCATCGCCGGCGGATCGGTGTAGTCCCACGCGCTGACCGCGACCTTCTGCGACGGCTGCACGTACAGCCGCCCCTGATGGCTGAAGATCTCGGCGCGACCGGGATAGCGACGCGTCAGCAGCACCAGCGTGGTCGGTCCGACCTCGACCGCCGAGACCGGCACGTTGTCGACCATGCCGCCGTCGAGCGTCGGGCGGCCGCCGCGATGTTCGATCGGCGTGAACGGCGGCGTACACGACGACGCGGTGATCAACGAGACCAGGTCGTCGATGTCGTCGCAGTCCTGCAGGCGCGCGACCTCGGGCGCGAAGCCGAGGCGCTGGCCGAAGGTCGGATGCAGCGATCGCCGCCAGTATTTCTCGAGGTTGTACGCGACGATGCCGACCGCCAGCGCCGCATGCGGACCCAGGCCACGCGGCAGGCGCGCGAACAGGATGCGGATCTCGGGCGCGTCGGCCTTCAACTTGTCGAAACGCGCGCCGCCGAGGATGTCGGTCAGCGCCTTGCGATAGATCGCCGCATGGGGAAACACGCGGGCGGCGTGCGGGTTCGCAGGATCGTTCGCGCGCCTCAAGAGGTTGCCCCAATAGGCGTTGCGGCGGTTGTGCTTCAACGCGTCGCGGTAGTAGTCCATGGTCCAGCGCGAGTCGTTGGCGTACAGCATGCAGGCCGTGGCCGCACCCGCCGAGACGCCGGCGATGACGCGTGGCCTGAGGTCGATGGCGGGCGCAACCACGTCCCAGAATCCCGCCTGCCACCAGCAGCGATTGCCACCGCCCGCGAACACCACCTGTTCGAACGCTGTCGTCATCTTGAAATCGGGAGGAGAAGTGCCGCGGCTAGAATTCGCGGCGTTGTCGTTTCCACGAACTCTATACGGCCCCATCGATGACCCCCGTCCCCTCCGGCCTCAGGCTGCTCGCCTGCGGCGGCACCTTCGACAAGCGTTACGAACCGCTCAAGGGCGAACTCGGCTTCGGCGAGTCGCAACTGCCGGCGATCGTCGAGCGCGCGCGCTTAACGATCGCGACGGTCGTCGAGACCGTGATGCAGGTCGACAGCCTCGACATGCGGGACGCGCATCGCGAGCGCGTGCTCGAAGCCTGCCACGCCTCGCCCGAGACGGCGATCGTCATCACACACGGCACCGACACGATGCCGGAGACGGCGGCCATGCTCGGCCCACGCTTCGACGACGCCGCGGGCAAGACCATCGTGCTGACCGGCGCGATGGTCCCGTACGCGATCTCCGACTCCGATGCGCTGTTCAATCTCGGTTTCGCCTGCGCGTGCGCGCAAACCTTGGCGCCAGGCGTGTGGATCGCGATGAACGGCCGCGTCCATCCCTGGCACTCGGTGCGCAAGAACCGCGAGGCAGGGATCTTCGAGGTCGTGCAGCGCGCCTGACCTCGCTGCCGTCCCGCTCAGACCCACCCCCCACCCGAATGGACCACCATGCACATCGACCTCAGCGGCAAGACCGCGCTCGTCAGCGGCTCGACCTCCGGCATCGGCTATGCGATCGCGAGCGGTCTGGCCGGCAGCGGTGCGACCGTCGTCATCAACGGCCGCACGCAGGCCGCGGTCGACAAGGCGATCGCGAAGATCACGGCGACGTATCCGAAAGCCCGGCTGCAGGGACATGCCGGCGACCTCGGCACGGCCGCCGGATGCGATGCGCTGTTCGCGGCGGTGCCGACTGTCGACATCCTGGTCAACAATCTCGGAATCTTCGCGCAGCAGGACTTCTTCGAGATCCCCGACAGCGAGTGGACCCGCTTCTTCGAGATCAACGTCATGTCCGGCGTGCGTCTATCGCGCGCCTACCTGCCCGGCATGGTCGAACGCGACTGGGGTCGCGTGGTGTTCATCTCGTCGGAGTCGGGCCTCAACATCCCGCCCGCGATGATCCACTACGGCTTCACGAAGACGGCCAACCTGTCGGTGGCGCGCGGCCTCGCCAAGCGGGTCGCGGGGACCGGCGTGACGGTCAACTCGGTGCTACCCGGACCGACGATGTCGGAAGGCGTCCGGGCGATGCTCGACGCCTCCGCGAAGAAGGCCGGCACCTCGATCGACGAAGCAGGCGTGGCTTTCGTGAAGTCGAAGCGGCCGAGCTCGATCCTGCAGAGACCCGCGACCGTGGACGAGGTCGCGAACATGGTCGTCTACGTGTGTTCGTTGCAGGCGTCCGCAACGACCGGCGCGGCGTTGCGGGTGGATGGCGGAACGGTGGACACGATCGCTTGAGGAGACAGCTTCACGATGCGTCGCGGCGGAAAGAACCACCAGGTCGCGGCGACCATCGCCCCGAACACCGAATAGATCAGCGTGAACACCCACTGCGGGGCATCGAAGTAGAGCGCCCGCTGCAGCCAGTGCTCGATGAACCCGCCGGCATAAATGGGTGCCGCGACCTTGCTGCGCAGGAACATCTCGAGCGTCGTCAGCGGACAGACGATGCCGAACCACGACTCGGTCACGACGACGAGGATCGCCGCGAGATGCGCAAGCCGGAACCACAGCGCATCGACCCAGCGCCAGTGCAACCCGTTGCCGACGAGGATCGACACGAGACCGCCGACCACGAACACGACGATGGCCACGTGCACCGCGAGGACGACGTTGGCCAGAGTCTCGATCATTCGGCTCGGGACTTTTCCAGCGTCACCCGCTTCGCACGATCGTCGATCGTGACCACGAAGTCCTGCAGGAGGGTATTGCCGATCCGGACGCCCCACCGCTCGTCGTCTCGTCCGGTGGCCCGGCCGTAGAACACGACCTGCGGCGCCTCGATCGAGAAGGCGCCGACGGTGATGTTGCCGACCGTTCCCCGCCGATTTTCGGTCGCGCCGTTGAAGCCGACCGAGCGACTGACTTCGGCCTGTGCGACGTGTGCCTCCAGGCCCCGCTTCGCGACCGCGGCGGGCGTCAACTGGAAGCTACCGTTCGAGCCGGTATCGAGGTTTGCCGTGATCCGCTGTCCGTTCACCGAGACGTCGTCGATCAGGATCTCGTCGTCATAGCGATACAGAACGGTAGACGCGCAGCTCGACCGGCGTCTTCGCGAAGAAGCGCACGACGCGTCCTGGAAAGTCGATCCGCACGATGCGGTTCTTGAGCAGGCTGCGCTCCAGCACCGCGACGATCGGCCGGCCCAGCGCTGCGCTGACCTTCGACAGATCGATCGCCGATGCTTCGAGGTTCTTGGCCTGCAGACCGCCGAGGCGCAGCGAAGGCAGGCGAGTCTCGGGCGCGCGGTTCGTGTCGGTCCCTCCGCCCTTGCCCTGGAAGCCGCCGACGGCTAGCTTCAGCCCGATGCGCCGCGCGACAGCTAGATCGACCACGGACGGGTCGACACCGGTATCGAGCAGCATGTCGAACGGAACCTGCACGCCTTCGACGGTCGGTGCTGCGCGCGCAGCGACGGCGCAACAACCGACGAGGATGTACAGGAGGACGCTCGACGAGGCACTCGACGGAAAACGCATGCTTCGATCACGTGGCGACGATCACCAGATGATCACGCGTTTGCCCGGCGCCGTGTACATCTTGTCACCCGGGTTCACGCCGAAGGCTTCATAGAAACCCGGCTGGTTGGTCAACGTGCCGTTGGCCCTGAACTCGCCGGGCGAATGCGGATCGCTCTTCAGCTGCGCGATCAGCGCCGCATCGCGGCTCTTCTCCTGCCACGCCTGCGTGAAGCCCAGGAAGAAGCGCTGGTCGCCGGTCAGGCCGTCGATCACCGGTGACGGCTTGCCGGCCAGCGACAGGTGCCACGCCTTGTACGCGATCGCGAGGCCCGAATTGTCCGCGATGTTCTCGCCGAGCGTCGCCGCGCCGTTGATGCGATAGCCCTTGACCGGCGTGTACGCGTCGTACTGCGCGATCAGCGCGCGCGTCTTCTCGGCGAAGCGTCGCCGGTCCTCCTTGGTCCACCAGTTGCGCAGGTTGCCCTGGCCGTCGTACTGGCTGCCGGAATCGTCGAAGCCGTGGCTGATCTCGTGACCGATGATCGCGCCGATCGCGCCGTAGTTGGCCGCGTCGTCGGCCTTCGCATTGAAGAAGGGCGGCTGCAGCATCGCGGCCGGAAACACGATCTCGTTCAGCTCTGGGTTGTAGTACGCGTTGATGGTCTGCGGCGTCATGCCCCATTCGTCGCGATCGATCGCCTTGCCGAGCTTGTCGATCTCGCGGCGGTGCGCGAAGCGATCGGCGCGCGCCACGTTGCCGATCAGGTCGTCGCGATCGATCGCCAGCGCCGCGTAGTCGCGCCAGCGCACCGGATAGCCGATCTTCGGCATGAAGGTCGCGAGCTTGGCCTGCGCTTCCTTCTTCGTCGCCGGCGTCATCCAGTCGATGCCGTCGATGCTGGTCTTGTAGGCCGCCAGCAGGTTACCGACCATCGTGTCCATCCGCACCTTGCTCTCGGGCGGGAAATACTTCGCGACATAGAGCCGTCCCAGCCCTTCGCCGATCGAGGCCTCGACCAGCCGCACGCCCCGCTTCCAGCGCGGCGAATTCTCCGGCGTGCCGTGCAGCACCGTGCCGTTGAACGCGAACTGCGCGTCGACGAAGGCCTTGTCGAGGTAGGCCGCACGGCCTGCCAGGAAACGCGTCTTGCAGTACGCCTTCCAGGTCGTCATCGGCACGCTCGCGACCAGAGCGTCGAGACCCTTGAGATAGCCCGGCTGGCTGACGATCACCGAGTCGACCTTGCCGTCGATGCCTTCCGCGGCCATCCAGCGCGGCCAGTCGAAGTGCGGCGCGAGTTTGCCGAGCGCGGCGACGGACACGACGTTGTACGTCTTCACCGGATCGCGGTTCTGGACGCGGGTCCAGTGCACGCGCGCGATCGACGTCTCGAGCCCGACGACGGCCTTGGCCTTGGCGGCGGCATCGGACTCGCCCGCCATCGTCAGCAACTGCGCGAGGTAGGCCTGGTACTTCGCGCGGGCCTCGGCGAAGCGCTGGTCGGCCTTGACGAGGAAGTAGTCGCGGTCGGGCAGGCCGATGCCGCCCTGCACGAGGTCCACGACGTACTTCGACGAGTCCTTCGCATCCTGGTGGACCGCGAACGAGAACGGCGTATCGACGCCCAGGCCATCGTAGGTCCCGATCCACGCGGCGAGGTCGCCTCGCGTCGCGAGCGCATCGATCTTCGCGAGGTCGTCGGCGACCGGCTTCAGGCCGAGCGATGCGATGCGGCCTTCGTCCATGAAACTCGCGTAGAGGTCGCCGATCTTCGTCGCGTCGGCGTTGCCGCGGCCCTGCTGATCCACATGTTCGATCAGGTCGCGCAACTGCGGCTGGGTCTCCTCGTACAGCGCCTCGAAGCCGCCGATGGAGGTGCGGTCGGGCGGGATCGGGCTGTCGGCGAGCCACTTGCCCTCGACGGAGCGGAAGGCGTCGTCCTGGATGCGGACCGACGGGTCGGCCGTGGCGCGGTCGATGCCGCTCGACATCGGCAGGTTCCGCTGCGCGAGGCCGGTGGCCGGGAAAGTGAGTTGCGCGACGGCGATGGCGCAGGGCAAGAGACGCAGGAGGAACGATCGATTCACGGGCTCGGATCCACGAAAAAAATTCAGGCGCCAAAGAGTACCCGGCCATGCCTCAACCGCCACGCGGCTTGCGACGAAATGCGGGTTCGTGGGCGTCGAGACCGAAGGGGTCGATCGGCGATTGCAAATCGTCACGGCGGCGCCATATATCCTTTTCTTGCCCCGCTTGCGGCCGCCCGTGTCCAGTCCTGCCCATCCGTCGAACCCCGTCGTCGACAAGCCGCATCTCGATCCGGTCTGCGGCATGCGCGCCGCCACCGATCCCGACAAGGCCTTCGTCCATCGCGCAACGACCTACTACTTCTGTTCGCAGGGTTGCCGCACCAAATTCATCGCAGACCCGGAGCACTACCTCGCGCATCCTCCGAAGCCACGCGTGCCGGTGGCGCCCGTGCCGGCGGTACCCGGTGCCGCGTACACCTGCCCGATGCATCCCGAGGTCGTGCGCGACCAGCCGGGCGCGTGTCCGCTGTGCGGCATGGCGCTCGAGCCACGGATGCCGATCGCGGGCGACGATAGCAACCCCGAACTCGACGACATGACGCGACGGCTGTGGATCGCGGCCGCGCTCACCGTGCCGCTGTGGGTGATCGCGATGGGACCGATGGTGCTCGGGACATCGATGCAAGGTGCCGGCTGGATGCCCTGGCTCGAAGCCGCGCTCGCGACGCCGGTAGTGCTGTATTGCGGGTGGCCGTTCTTCGAGCGGGCGTGGGTCTCGTACCGCACGATGAAGCTCAACATGTTCAGCCTGATTGGTCTCGGGACCGGCGTGTCGTGGGGCTTCAGCATCGCGGCACTGGTGTTCCCCGACCTGCTGCCCGCGGCCTTCCGTGAGCACGGTCGGGTGCCGCTCTACTTCGAGGCCGCAGCCGGAATCACGACGCTGGTCCTCGTCGGCCAGGTGCTCGAACTGCGCGCGCGAGCCCGCACCGGCGGCGCCATCCGCGCGCTGCTCGGCCTCGCGCCGACGACCGCGCGTCGCCTCGATGCATGGGGCCTCGACGTCGAGGTGCCGCTCGCCGACGTCGTGGTCGGCGATCGATTGCGTGTGCGTCCCGGCGACCAGGTCCCGGTCGACGGCACGATCGAGTCGGGTAGCGGCGCGCTCGACGAGGCCCTGGTCACCGGCGAGTCGGTGCCCGTCGAGAAAGGCGCGGGCGATCGCGTCGTCGCGGGGACCACGAGCCAGGGCGCCTTCGTGATGCGCGCCGACAAGGTCGGGGCCGACACGCTGCTCGCGCGCATCGCGATGCTGGTCGCCGACGCGGGCCGCTCCCGCGCGCCGATCCAGAAACTTGCCGACCGCGTGGCCGGATGGTTCGTGCCTCTGGTGATCGCGGTCGCGGTGCTGGCCGCGGTCGCGTGGATCGCCTTCGGGCCGGCGCCCGCGTTCGCGCACGCGCTGGTCGCCGCGGTGTCGGTACTGATCATCGCGTGTCCCTGCGCGCTCGGCCTCGCGACGCCGATCTCGGTGACGGTCGCCGTTGGCCGAGGCGCGCGCGAGGGCGTGCTGATCAAGGATGCCGACGCGCTCGAACGGCTCGCGGGCATCGACGTGCTGGTGGTCGACAAGACCGGCACGCTGACCGAAGGCCGGGCCCGCGTGTCGCGTATCGAGACGGTCGAAGGGTCGAACGCGGACGACGTGCTGCGACTCGTCGCCAGCCTCGAGCAGACCAGCGCCCATCCGCTCGCGGCGGCCATCGTCGCGGCGGCGAAGCAGCACGGCCTCGCGCTGGTTGAAGCGACCGAAACGACGTCGATCACCGGCCTCGGTCTCACCGGTCGCGTCGACGGCCGACGCATCGTGGCCGGCAACCAGAAGCTCTTCGAGCACGAAGGCATCGCGCTCGACGCGCTCGCCTCACGCGCGGACGCGCAGCGCGAAGCCGGCGAGACCGCGCTGTTCGTCGGCGTCGATGGTCGTGCCGTCGCCGTGATCGCGGTGGCCGATCCCATCAAGCCCTCGACCAGACAAGCCCTGAGGGACCTGGCCGACGAGGGCATCGCCGTGGTGATGCTGACCGGCGATCACGAGACCACCGCGAAAGCGGTCGCCTTACAACTCGGCATCGGGCGCTACGCGGCCGGCGTCGACCCCGAGGGCAAGCAGGCGTGGGTGAAGAAGCTGCAGGCCGAAGGCCACAAGGTCGCGATGGCTGGCGACGGCGTCAACGACGCGCCCGCGCTGGCCGCGGCCGACGTCGGCATCGCGATGGGTAACGGCACCGACGTGGCGATGGAGAGCGCGCGCGTCGTGCTGATCCGGGGCGATCTCGCGGGCATCGTCAAGGCCCGTCGCCTGTCCGAGAGGGCTCTGGCCAACATCCGCCAGAACCTGTTCTTCGCGTTCGTCTACAACGCGCTCGGCGTGCCGGTCGCGGCCGGCGTGCTCTACCCGTTGTTCGGGCTGTTGCTGAGCCCGACGCTCGCCGCGGCGGCGATGAGCCTGAGCTCGGTGTCGGTGATCACCAACGCGCTGCGGCTGCGGAACGTGGACTTGGGGTCGAAATCTTTGTGAAGTCGCACGGGATCGATCGTTCTTCATACGCAAGCACACCACGCCGGGCTCGCTCTTCAGATCGGCTGAAGAACCACCTGCTTGCTGCCGCGTCAGGCGTGGTAAATGCTTTGCCATATGCCATCGAATGACCGGAGTCCGACATGACCGAACGACACGCCTCGCTGTTCCGCAACGGTCGCAATCAGGCGGTACGAATTCCGCGCGAGTTCGAGATGGAAGGCACTGGAGTGCTGATGCGCAAGGAGGGTGACCGCCTCATCCTGATCCCCATTCGCAAGAACCACTTGCTGGATCTGCTGGCGTCCTGGAAACCTTTGGGCGAAAGTAAGCCAGACGTGCAAGACATACCGCCCCAGATCCGGGACGAGCTCTGATGGGAGCGTCCGAATAGATGTTGGATACCCACACGCTGTCCGATCTGATCCGAAACCCGAGCGGGGCCCTTGTGCAGCGCCTGGGCCGCATCGACCCGGACGCGCTTTGTACCAGCATCGTGGTTGCTTGCGAGTTGCGTTTTGGTGCAGAGCGAAAGGGCTCGCACGCACTGACCAGGCGAGTCGAGCAACTGCTCGCCGCCATGAACATGCTGCCCCTCGATGCACCCGCGGACCAGCACTATGCAGACATGCGTGTAGCGCTGGAACACGGAGGAACGCCGATCGGCAACCACGACCTGTTCATCGCCGCGCACGCACGTTCACTCGGCATGACGCTCGTAACCCACAACATGCGTGAGTTCGAGCGAGTGCCGGGCCTGCAGGTCGAAGACTGGGTGGGATGAAAAGTACGACCGTAGGCCTGGCTCGACGCGGTCTACGACGGCCGGCTCCTAGCGGACCGACTCGTACGGGTCGGTCGACCGCCGCGCTGGGGTCGCGATCAACGCGACACACGGCGCCCGTCGACCTACCAGATCGTCACGCGCTGCTCGGGCGGCAGGTACATGCCGTCGCCCGGCTTGACCCCGAAAGCCTCGTAGAACGAGGGCTGGTTGCGAAGCGTGCCGTTGGTGCGCCATTCGCCAGGCGAGTGCGGATCGGACTTGAGCTGGCCGATCAGCGCCGGCTCGCGCGCCTTGTTGCGCCAGATCGTTGCGAAGCCCGTGTAGAAGCGCTCGTCGCCGGTCTTGCCGTCGATCACCGCCGCCGGCTTGCCCTTCAGCGAGATCTTGTAGGCCTTGTAGGCGATCGCGATGCCCGAGTTGTCGCCGATGTTCTCGCCGAGCGTGAGCGCCCCGTTGATGTGATAGCCGGGCAGCGGCTCGAACGCGTCGTACTGCGCGACCAGCGCCTTGGTCTTGGCGTTGAAGCGCGCGCGGTCCTCGTCGGTCCACCAGTTGCGCAGGCGACCGTCGCCGTCGGACTGGCTGCCGCTGTCGTCGAAGCCGTGGCTGATCTCGTGGCCGATCACCGCGCCGATCGCGCCGTAGTTGGTCGCGTCATCGGCCTTCAGGTCGAAGAAGGGCGCCTGCAGGATCGCGGCCGGGAAGACGATCTCGTTGCGACCGCGGTTGTAGTACGCGTTGACGGTCTGCGGCGTCATGCCCCACTCGGTGCGATCGATCGGCTTGCCGAGCTTGGCGTTGTTGCGCGCGTACTCGACGCGCCGTGCACGCATCACGTTGCCGAGCAGGTCGTCGCGCTTGATCGACAGCGCCGTGTAGTCGCGCCACTTGCTCGGGTACGCGATCTTCGGATCGAACTTGGCGAGCTTGGCCTGGGCTTCCTTCTTGGTCGCCGGGCTCATCCAGTCCAGGCCGTCGATGCTCTGCTTGTAGGCCGCGAGGATGTTGCGGACCATCTCGTCCATGCGCGCCTTGTTCTCCGGCGGGAAGTATTTGGCCACGTACAGCTTGCCGAGTCCCTGGCCCATCGATCCCTCGACCACGCCGACCGCCCGCTTCCAGCGCGGCAGGTTGGTCGGTGTGCCGGCCAGCACGCCGCCCTGGAACGCGAAGTTCTCGTCGACGAACGGCTTCGACAGGTAAGGCGCGCACGACGCGACGACGCGGAACTTGAGGTAAGCCTTCCAGGCATCCAGCGGCATCGCCTCGACGGTCTTCGCGAAGCCCTCCAGGTAGCTGGGCTGCGCGACGATGACCGCGTCGGTCTTGCCGGCGATGCGCGCCGAGGTCAGCCACGACTTCCACGCGTAGCCGGGCGTCAGCGCGTCGAGCGCCGCGAGCGACTTCTTGTTGTAGGTCCTGATCGGGTCACGGTTCTCGACGCGTGTCCACTGCACGCGCGCCAGCGCAGTCTCGAGTTCGAGCACCTTCGCGGCCGCGGCGTCCGCGTCGGGAACGCCGGCCAGCGTCAGCATCTTCGCGACGTGGACGACGTACTTGTCGCGCGTGTCCTTGAGCTTCGCGTCGTCGTCCTTCAGGTAGTAGTCGCGATCGGGCAGGCCGAGGCCGCTCTGATAGAGGGTCGGGATGTAGCGGGTCGGGTCCTTGGGGTCCTGGTTGATGCCGACGGCGTAGGGCGTCGCGATGCCCACCTCGTTGAACTGCGCGAAGACCGCCGGCAGTTCCTTCTTCGACTTGATCGCATCGATCGCCTTGAGCTGCGGCGCGATCGGCTTGATGCCCAGCTCGTCGAGGCGCGCCTCGTTCATGTAGCTCTCGTACAGCCCGGCGATCTTGCGCTGGTCAGCCGTGCCCGAAGCCCCTGCGCCTTCGGCTTCCTCGATCACGGTGCGCAGTTGCGTCGTCGCGTCGTCGCGCAGTTGGGCGAAGCCGCCCCAGTTGGCCCGATCGGCCGGAATCTCGTTCGCGGCCAGCCAGTTTCCGTTGGCGTAGAGATAGAAGTCGTCCTGCGCGCGGATCGGCTTCGGTGCCGCCGTCGATGCGGCTGCGACGGGAGCGGCCTTCTTTTCCATGTCGACACAGCCGACCAGGCCGCAAGCGATGACGAGCGCGGCGATGCGATGGGTGTTCCGGGACATTCGATTTCCTTTCGACCGGGGGACGCGCGGACCGGCGCCTGCGCGAAAGGGTCGAAAGATACCGCAGGCGCGACCATACCCGGCGATACGCAAGGTCCCGACAAGCGATCGCGCGCCGGGCTTCGGGTAAGGTGGCGCGATGGCACCGCTCCCATCGCTACGCAAGCTCGCATCGGTGTCCACGTTGCTGGCGGCCTTGCTGCCTGCGCTGTCCGCGGCGGCATCGACGACCGAGATCCGGGTCGGCTCGAAGCGCTTCACGGAGTCGTACGTGCTCGGCGAGATCGTCACGCGCACGCTGGTCGACGGCGGCATCCCCGCGGTCCACAAGGCCGGCCTCGGCAACACCGGCATCCTCGTGTCGGCCCTCGAAGCGGGCGAGATCGACGTCTATCCCGAATACACCGGCACCATCGTGCGCGAGATCCTCAAGCGCGACGACCACCCGTCGCTGGCCGAGCTCGACGCGCTGCTCGCTCCCAGGCACCTCAAGGTCGCCATCCCGCTCGGCTTCTCCAACACGTACGCGCTGGCGATGCGCGAGGACGACGCCGCTTCCCGGGGCATCGCGAAGCTCTCGGACCTGGCCGATGCCGCGAAGACCCGTGACCTGCGGCTCGGCCTGTCCAACGAATTCCTCGCGCGCGGCGACGGCTGGCCCGCGCTCAAGGCGGCCTACGGCCTCGCGCTCGCGACGCCCTCGGGCCTCGACCACGGTCTCGCCTACGACGCGCTCGCGCAAAAGCGCGTGGCGCTGATCGACATCTACTCGACAGACGCGCGCATCGGCCGCGACGGCATCCGCGTGCTGATCGACGATCGCCGTTTCTTCCCGGCCTACGACGCGGTATTGCTGATGCGTCGCGACGTCGACGCGGCACCGCTCGAGAGCCTGCGCGGCGCGATCGACAACGCGCGGATGATCGCGCTCAACGCGCGGGCCGAGCTCGATCACGTCGCGTTCGCCGACATCGCCGACCAGTTCGTTCGCGAGCGCACCAAGCAAGCCAGCGCGCCGAAGCCTGTGGCCGGCAACCGCTTCATCGGGAAGCTGTTCGGTCCCGACTTCCTGCGCCTGCTCTACGAGCACGTCGTGCTGGTCGCCGGCTCGGTCGCGGCCGCCACCGTGATCGGCGTGCCGCTGGGGGTCTGGGCGGTGCGCCGACCTCTGGCCGGCCGCGTCATCCTCAACGTCGTCGGCATCCTGCAGACCGTGCCGTCGCTCGCGCTGCTCGCGTTGCTGATCGCGCTGCTCGGCACCATCGGCACCGTGCCCGCGCTGATCGCGCTGTTCCTCTATGCCCTGCTGCCGATCGTGGCCAACACGCATGCCGGCATGAGCGGCATCGCGAAGGGCATCGTGCAGGCCGCGTCCGCGCTCGGCCTCACCACACGCCAGCGACTCGTGCTGATCGAATTGCCGCTCGCCGCGCCGACGCTCGTCGCCGGCATCCGGACCGCGGCCGTGATCAACGTCGGCACGGCGACGATGGCCGCTTTCGTCGGCGCGGGCGGTTTCGGCGAACGCATCACGGCCGGCCTGGCGTTGAACGACGGGACCACGATGCTGGCCGGCGCGATCCCCGCCGCCGCGCTTGCGCTGCTGGTCCAGTTCGGCTTCGACGCGATGGCGAACCGGGTCGATCCGGCGAGGCGTCATCGGGTCACCTCCTGACTCGGTGGCCGCGATGTCGCGTGCGTGGAACGGATCCAACACCCGAGGCTCTCCATCGTCGGTAACTAAGGTAGCTTTACCGTCGAACGGACTTGATCGGCTGATCGGTCATCGGTCCGTCCAATCCACCATCGGGTCCATGCACGGATGAAACTCCTCGTCCTCGGCGGCACCGTGTTCCTCGGCCGCCACGTCGTCGCCGCTGCGCTCGCATCGGGCCACGACGTCACGATCTTCCACCGCGGAACGAGCGCCGCACCGACGCGAGTCGAGGCGCTGCACGGCGACCGCGACGGCGACGTGAGCGCGCTGGCCAAGCGATCCTTCGACGCCGTGATCGACTGCTCGGGCTACACGCCGGCGCAGATGCGCAGGACCGGCGAGGCGCTGGCCGGCCGCGTCGGGCATTACCTGTTCGTCTCCACGCGATCGGTCTATCGCAGCTTCCCGCCCGGGGTCGACGTCGGCGACGGCGCGCCTCTGCTCGACAGCGGCGACGGCTACGGCGCGTCGAAGGCAAGCAGCGAGGAGGCACTCGAAGCCGTGATGCCGGGCCGCGTGACGATCGTGCGCCCCGGCCTCCTCGTCGGTCCGTTCGACCCCACCGGCCGCTTCACCTACTGGCCGTTGCGCGTGCATCGCGGCGGCGACGTGCTCGCGCCCGGTCGACCCGATCGCCAGGTGCAGTTCATCGACGCCCGCGATCTCGCGCGCTGGTGCGTGGCGCTCGTGAAAGGCACGCCGTCGGGCATTTACGACGTGGTCGGACGGTCGCAGACGATGGCCGCCCTGCTCCAGGTCGCGCACCGGACGATCGGTGGCGACGTCCGCCTGCACTGGGTCGCCGACGACGTGCTGCTCGCCGTCGGCGTCGTGCCGTGGACCGAGATGCCGCTGTGGATCCCCGAGAGCGACCTCGGGCTCGGCGGCCTGATGGACGGCAACGATCGCCGTGCGACCGGCGCCGGTCTGCAGGTCCGTGCGGTCGCAGACACGATCCGCGACACGCTGCACTGGGCCCTCGATCCGCAGGCCGAGACGCCGCGCGCAGTCGCCACGATGACGGCCCAGCACGAACAGCTCCTGCTGATGACGCAGGTGGCGGTGATGCCGGCGCCTTGAAGATCCTCGTGAGGCCAAGACGTTCGAACTAGACTGCGCGATGCCCTCCGTCCTCGAAGCCGAACCGCTGCTGGCGCTGCAGCCCGCGCCGACCGTGATCGACGTCGAAGCCTCGGGTTTCGGCAAGGGCAGCTATCCGATCGAAGTCGGTTTCGTGCTGCCCGACGGTCGCAGCGACTGCATGCTGATCAAGCCCGACGAGGCCTGGCTGCACTGGGACCCGGTCGCCGAAAGCCTGCATCGCATCAGCCGCGACCTGCTGGTGCGTCACGGCCATCCAATCCATGAGGTCGTCGAGCGGCTCAATCGGCACCTCGAGGGCCGCACCGTCTACACCGACGGCTGGGGCAACGACTACAGCTGGCTGTCGATGATGTACGACTTCGTCGATCGCCGGCCCAGCTACCGGCTCGACAGCCTGCAGAAGCTGCTGAGCGAGGAAGAGCTGTCGCGCTGGGATCGCACCAAGGCCCAGGTCTTCCAGGAGGGCGCCTCGGCCCGCCATCGCGCGAGCGCGGATGCGCGACTGCTGCAGGCGACGGTCGTGCGCCTGCGGACCGACGCCGCGGCCTGACTAGAAGTCGCCGACCACGCGACGCTTGCCCGAGTTCTTCGCTTCGTAGAGCGCCTCGTCGGCGCGCTCCAACAAGTCCTTCAGCGTCGTCGCATCGTGCGGATAGCGCGCGACGCCGATGCTGGCCGATACCAGCGGCCGCACGTCCGGATAGGGCTGCGACAACACGGCGAGCAGCTTCTCGGCGATCTGCCGCGTCTTCACGCCGTCGACGTCGACCAGCAGCACCGAGAACTCGTCGCCGCCGCGGCGCGACACCACGTCCGAGCCGCGCAGCGACCCGGTGACGCGATCGGCCACCTGCTTGAGCACCACGTCGCCGGCCGCGTGGCCGTGCTGGTCGTTGACCGCCTTGAAGCCGTCGAGGTCGATCGCCAGGATCGCGAGCTGCGCGCCGTCGCGATAGGCCTGCGCGATCTGGCGCGTCGCCATCTCGTCGAACAGCGTGCGGTTGCGCAGGTTGGTCAGCGGGTCGTGATACGCGTGGTGCTGCGCCGTGGCCAGCATGCGCGACGCCTGGCGGATCGCGCGGCCGACCTCGTCGGTCTCGCGCAGCGGTGTCGGATGGAGTTCGAGCGGACGGCCGTTGCCGAGCGCGAGCGCCGGCTCGACCAGGCTGCCGACCGCCCGCGTGACCACGCGGGACAGGCGCCATGCCAGCCACAGCACCAGGGCCAGGGTCAGTAGCACGCACGCGGCCAGGATCGCGATCGATCGATAGAGCGACGCGACCAGCAGGCTCCGCGGCACGCCCACCGCCACGATCCAGTGGGTACGTTCCGAGCGGCTGAACGCGGTCATCACTATCCGGCCCTCCTTGTCCACCGTGTCGGCGGTGCCCTCGGACTTGCCGACGATCGCGGCGAGCATCGACGGGGTCGCGGGCTGGCCGACGAAGCGCCCCGCGTCGCGGGACCGCGCGACGATCATGCCGCCGCTGTCGATCACCGCTGCCGTCCAGCCCCGGGGCATCGAGGCCTGCGTCGACGCGACGATCTCCGCCGGCGTGATGGTGGCGGCGAGCGCGTAGGCGACGTTGCCGTTGCGGAAGATCGGCACGCCCATTGCGACGATGGGCGTCTGGTCGACCGGTCCTGCGAAGATGCCGCTCAGCGAGGGCTTGCCGGTCGTGAAGACTGGCTTCAGTTCGGCGGCGACGCTGCTCTTCGACGACGGTGCGCCACTCTCCGCTCGCGTGTCGACGCGCAGTCGGCCGTCGGCATCGACGAGGACGTAGCTGTCGACGGGCCGCGAGCGCTGAGCCTGGCGCAGGCGTTCGTGGATGCGACCAAAGTCGTTGGCGGCGAGCTCGCTCGAACTGGCGAGCACGGTGAGGCCCGACTCGAGCCCTTCCAGATCGCCGTCGAGCAGGAGCAGCATGGTCCGCGCCCGCATCACGGCCTCGTTGCGCAGAGCCTCTTCCTGCACGCGGTAGTTGACGACGAGCATCGCGACCATGGCGAGCATCGCCGGGATCAGGCAGGCCGCGACGAGCCAGGCGAGGACCTTGCCGATGGTCAGCCGCGGACGTCGCTCGTCCGTGATGGCATCGGCAGGTTCGGAGGCGCTGAACGACGGGGGCATGCTCTCTCGCAAGGGGCGCTGCCGCAGCCTACCTGTTTGATGCGGTGAGGGTCGTCAAGGGATGCTCTCCATCAAATCGGACGATGCTGTGGTACAGGCTCGAGTCGAAGATGACCCGCAGAGCGGCGCGTACCTCAACGCGCGCAGCGACTTGCCGATCGCTAGCAGGACGAACCCTCACCGCTGACGGCTTCGCTTCCGTCAGCAGTGTTCCCAAAACATCTCGTTGGATGGGCGGGCGTCGAGCTCGCTGGTCCATGCGCTTCTCGGCTGTGCGTGCAGCATCCAGACCAACTCCGCGAGATGCGCGGGCTCCGCTTGCGGGACCTCCGGACCGTGGAGGTCGTCTTGCCTGATGTCGGCGTCGATGATCAGGTGCGCGACATGGATGCCCTGAGGCCCCAGCTCGCGCGCAAGGATGTGGGCCAGGGCCCTCAACCCGAATTTGCCGACCGCCAGAGACAGGTGGTTTTCTCGCGCGACCTTTCCTGAGGTCGAGCCGATCAGGACGATCGTGCCTCGCCCCCGCGGCAACATCATGGTGGCCGCTTCGCGAGCGAGCACGAACGCGCCTAGGCAGTTTTGTCGCCAGTGATCTTCGAACACGCTGGTCGTGACGTTCAATGCAGGCGCGCGGGCAAATCCCTGGACGCTGTAGACGACGATATCGGGCATTCCCATGTCGTCGCGAACTTCAGCCAGCATGTCGATGACGGCTGAATCACGGGTCGCGTCGCACGAGAAAGCCCGTATCGTCGCGGAGGTCGATTCCTGGAGCTCGCGCTCGAACTGCTCCAAGCGACTATGGTTGCGTGCAGCCAGGGCGACATTCATGCCACCCAGTGCGAATCGCCGCGCAATCGCCGCACCGAGCCCGGGGCCGATGCCTACCACCACGGCAGTCTGCAGTGCCGCGGCGGGAGTCGTTCCGTCTGCAGCAGCGCCCCGCAATGGTATGGCCGAGACCGTACTTTCGGGGGCCGCATTGAAGAGGCGATGCGCCTTGCGCAGACCACGACGAAATCGACTGTTCGGGACCACCGTCGACCGACCGAACCTGAAAAAGACGGACACGGGGCCGACCGAAATCGAATGCAACAGCTTTGCGTTCGACCAGATCGTCGATGCCAGCATTCTTCCCGATGCCTTGCTTCGCGCTGCAGTCACCAATCCCCGGATCATGGCCAAACCAGTCTCGATGCTGCCCGGACGCGAACTTCGGGCTGCCCTGGAAAACGCGTCTCCACCCATCGCTCGGCTTGTACGGTGCAAGACTCAGCTTCTGTTGAGATCAAACGGCCCCCTGGTTTTGTTGGGGGCCAAGAGTATGCGAACAGGCGTTCGCGACTCAAGCAACTTTTTCGGGGACCGATGTCATGCAAGGACCTGCGCGATCGTCGGTCGGGACGTCGCGCTTCCCAGCCTTTCCCGGAAGCAGGGCGATCTTTATGCAGTCCCTCTCGCCGTCGCCGTACTTCTCCAGCGCATCAACGAACAAGCGCGGCTACCTCCTCCTTTGCGGCCTTGACGCCGATGCAGCGGATCAGACGAAGACCATCGCGGGACCAAGCGTTACCCTCGCTTATTTCCGGCCGCGATGTAGCAGGAGCACCGCGACCAGCCTCCCGGTGGCGCGATGTCGCCGTGCGAGGTCACTGATGCGGATCGACAGCCTGAAATGCAGTGTTTCTCGGCGAAGCAATTGGCGTCCTTCGACCGCCATGAAATCTTATGAAACGTGAAGAGGCGGGTCCAGAACGGAGAAGCCCTTACGAGCCGGTTCAGCGCCGCATCATTTCCCGATGCAGAACCGTCCGAAGATCTCGCCGAGCAGGTCGTCGGCGCTGAACGCGCCTGTGATGCCGTCCAGCGCCCGCTGGCTGAGGCGCAACTCTTCCGCGAAGAGGTCGAGCTGTCGGTCGCCCTGCCCGGCATGGGCGGTCGCGATGTCGATGTGAGCGCTCGCTTCGCGTAACGCCACCAGATGACGCTCGCGGGCGAGGAAGCCGGTCTCGCCGCTCGGCTGCCAGCCGGCGATCGCGAGCAGCTCGTGGCGCAGTAGGTCGATGCCCGCGCCGGTCTTCGCCGACAACCAGATCCGTTCGATTCCGTCGGTGCGGTCGAGCGCGGGTTCGAGGTGCGCCTCGTCGCCGGTGAGGTCGATCTTGTTGACGATGGTCCGGCGCGCCGCATGCTCGGGCAACCGCCGGGCGATCGCCTCGTCTTCGGGTCGGTCGGCCTCGGCCATCGACGCGGCGTCGACCAGGTGCAGCACGACGTGCGCATGCGCGATCGCGTCCCAGGTCCGCGCGATGCCGATGTGCTCGACGGTGGCCGCATCGCCGTCGTCGTCGAGCTCGCGGATACCCGCCGTGTCGATGACGTGCAGCGCGATGCCTTCGAGCCGGATCACCTGCTCGACCCGGTCGCGCGTCGTGCCGGCGATCGGCGTGACGATCGCGACCTCGGCTTCAGCGAGCGCGTTCAGCAGGCTCGACTTGCCGACGTTGGGCCGGCCGATCAGCACGACGGTCATGCCTTCGCGCAGCAGCGTGCCCCGCTTCGCGCGATCCATCAACGAAGCCAGCGCATCACGTGCGCGTTCGAGGCGGCCACGTGCGTCGGACTGTTCGAGGAAATCGATCTCCTCTTCGGGGAAGTCCAGCGTCGCCTCGACCAACGCGCGCAGTTCGATCAGTTGCGCGACCAAAGCGTGGACCGCGTCCGAGAACGCGCCCGACAACGAGGCCTGCGCGCCCAGCACCGCGGCCTCGCTGCTGGCCTCGATGAGATCCGCCACGGCCTCGGCCTGCGCGAGGTCGAGCTTGTCGTTGAGGAAGGCGCGCTCGGTGAACTCGCCCGGCTCGGCGAGCCGCATGCGCGCGGGGAGGTCGGGGTCGATCGACAGCGAGGCGGCCAGCGCGAGGCAACGCGCGACGGTCATCTGCAGCACCACCGGGCCGCCGTGAAGCTGCAACTCGAGCACGTCCTCGCCCGTGTACGAATGAGGCGTCGCGAACAGGAGCGCGATGCCGCGATCGATGATCGCGCCGTCGGCGGCATGGAGGCCGACCAGCGTCGCGTAACGCGCGATCAGTCGGTATTCGTCGGGCTTGGCACAGAGCGCGGCGACGAAGCGCGTGATCCGCACGTGTCCGGTCCAGCGGCCGAAGGAGATGCGGATGACGCCGATACCGCCGCGCCCAGCGGGCGTGGCGATTGCGATGATGGGGTCGTCGCGGTGGTGGGTCATGCGTTGGTTTTACTCCCGCCCCTTTTGAGAGAGGGAGACACGAGATGGATCAAGCCGCCTTCGGCTTCTTGTCGCCCAGCATCCGCGTGATCTGCCACTGCTGCGCGATCGACAACAGGTTGTTCACGACCCAGTACAGCACCAGCCCGGCCGGGAAGAAGAAGAAGGTCACGCCGAACACCAGCGGCATGATCATCATCATCTTGGCCTGCGTCGGATCCGGCGGCGCGGGGTTGAGTTTGAACTGGATGAACATCGACGCCATCATGATCACCGGCAGGATGTAGAACGGATCCGGGGCCGCCAGGTCATGGATCCAGCCGAGCCACGGCGCGCCGCGCATCTCGACCGACGCCAGCAGCGTCGAATACAGCGCGATGAAGAACGGGATCTGGACCACGATCGGAAGGCAACCGCCCATCGGGTTGATTTTCTCGGTGCGGTACAGCTCCATCGTCGCCTGGTTAAGCTTGGCGCGATCGTCCTTGTGGCGGGCCTGCAGGTCCTTCATCCGCGGCGCGAGGTTCTTCATCCGCGCCATCGACTTGTAGCTCGCGGCCGACAGCGGGAAAAACACGGCCTTGATGCCGAAGGTCAGGAAGATGATCGACCAGCCCCAGTTGCCGACGATGCCGTGGATCTTCTCGAGCACCCAGAACATCGGCTTCGCGAGGATCGTCGTCCAGCCGTAGTCGCGGACCAGGTCGAGGCCCGGCGCGATCTTCTCGAGGATGCGTTCGTCGGTCGGACCGAGGTACAGGTTGGCCTGGTTGTTCAGTGTCGCGCCCGGCGCGATCGCGCCGAGCGGTTCGCGCAGGCCGACACGAAACAGGTTCGCGTCGAGCTTGTCGGTGTAGTAGTCGCGCTGGCCGCTCGCGGGAATCCAGGCCGACACGAAGTAGTGCTGCAGCATCGCCACCCAGCCCTCGTCCGCGCGCGCCACGTGCTTGTCCGGGCCCTTGCCCTTCTCAATGTCGCTGAAGCTGACCTTCTGGAACTTCTCGGCGTCGCTGTACACGGCCGGGCCGTAGTAGGTGCTGTAGAAGCGCGAGCCGCCGGCCGGCGACTTGTCGTCGCGCACCAGTTGCAAGTAGAGCTGTGGCGACACCGGCTGGTCACCAGTGTTGGTCACCGCGTGCTTCACGCCGATCTCGTAGCTGTCGCGATGGAAGGTGTAGGTTTTGACGACCTTCACGCCGCCGCTGGTGGCTTCGAACGAAACATCGAGCGTGTCCTTGCCGTCTTCCAGCGTCGTCGGACCCGGCACGACCGTAAACGGCGTGCGATGAGTCGGCAGCGACGTGCCGGCGGTCGCGCCGACCAGGCCGGTCTGCGCAACGTAGTAATAGCCCGGCGTCTGGTCGAGCAGCACGAAGTTCTGCGCGTTGTCCGCACTGTCGCGATACGCGAGCAGCTCGACGCGATCGATCGTCGCGCCGATGGTGTTCAGGTCGACCGCGAAGCGATCGGTGCGGACCTTGATCTGCTCGCCCTTCGCGGGCGCCGTGGCGCTCGGCACGGCCGACGCGGCGGTGGTGGCCGCGGGATTGTTGGACGTGGGCGGAATGGCGCCGGCGGCCGGGACCGATCCGGGCGAGCTGCCCGCAACCGGCACGTCGTCGGTCGGTGTGTGCGGCGCGCTGCCGGCCGCGATCGGCTGGCTCGCGACCGGCGGCCCGAACAGCGTCGGCTTGCCGCTGGCACGCTGCCAGTTCTCGTACAGCATGAACAGCGAGACGGAGAAGATGATCCAGAGGATGGTGCGGCGGGTATCCATCGAGGCAGTCGGAAGAGGTTGGTTGAAGCTGGAGGGCAGGGCCGTCGGGCGCCCTGCCGAAGCCCAGTGGTCATGGGTACAGCGTCAGGCGCAGCGCTGTGCGCCGCGATCGGACTGCGCGGCGTTCTTTGCCGGCGGCACAGGATCGTGTCCGCCCGCGTGCCACGGATGACAACGGGCCACGCGCACGATCGCGAGCCGCGAGCCCTCCAGCGGCCCGTGCAGTTCGATCGCTTCGCGGGCATAGGCCGAACAGGTCGGTGAAAAACGGCAACTGCGCGGCAGCCAGGGGCTGATCACGAGTCGATAAACCGCAATCAGGCCTAGCAGCATCGACGAGACGAGGCGTGACATCACGACCCGCTGGCAACGGTGACGGGTCGCCCGCCGCGGCTGCGAAGCCGCTCGACGAAACCGGCACACAACGCAACCGGATCGAAGCGGTCGCGCGCACGGACCCGTGCGGGCAGCGCGGCGACCGGGGTCTTCGCCATGCCGCGGGCAGCCTTGACAGGCTTCGGCATCAACGGGGCCTGCAGGCGCACGACGACGTCCGCGCTGCCGAATTCGGCAGCCCAGACCGTGCGTCCCTGCCGGAACGCATCGCGCCAGCGACGCTTGATGGTGTTGCGGGCCACCGCGGACGCTTCATATCGCTTCGGGATCACGAGTCCGAGTCGCCAGGCAGGTGCCGCGAGTGTGTCCACGTCGGCGATCCATTCGAGGTGCAATGCGAAGGCGTCGCTACGAAACAAGGCCGGACGACGCAGACATCGATCGAACTCGGCTGGAGTGAGCATCCGGGCCGTGCGCGGGTAGCGCGCGCTGCTCGGCGAATCGTCCGCGACGGCATGCGGCAAGGGGGCGTCGAAGACAGCGCTCGAAAACCCGCCGCCGTCCTCGCCGTCGTCCTGCTGCTGGTCTTTACGACTGGCGTCAGACCGCGAGGCGATGACGGCCTTTGGCGCGGCGTGCGCGAATGACGTTGCGACCGCCGCGAGTCTTCATGCGGACGAGAAAGCCGTGCGTGCGCTTGCGGCGGACGACGGAAGGTTGGTAGGTGCGCTTCATGATTGAATGGGCTGTTCGGCTAAAAACCTGAAATTACACACAAAAAGGGGGTCTCCTGTCAAATCTTTCGGTTTTGGCATGTGCTGGGCGAGCGTCGCAAAACCTCGGCCGGAGACTGTGGATAACTTTGCTTTGCACGCCCTGTTCGCGCTAAAATCCGTCATCACCCGAACCCTTCCAGGCGACGCCGGACCCGCCCCGAAATCCTGTCGATTTCGCCCCGGCCCTCCGACGAAAGAGACCGAAGGCCGGTGTGACCGGTAAGGCATGAAGCAGG
This sequence comes from Betaproteobacteria bacterium, assembly GCA_025356395.1. Classification (GTDB taxonomy): domain Bacteria; phylum Pseudomonadota; class Gammaproteobacteria; order Burkholderiales; family Burkholderiaceae_D; genus CAHJXF01. Next base: position 3,015 of record JANXTA010000063.1, on the reverse strand, counting down.
CTCAGAGCAGACGCAGGCGCAGTTCCGCAGCAACCCGAAGCAGCTCCCGAATCGACCACGAAAAATAGCCCGTTGCCGCGGACCGACGCGAGTCGAAAGTCCGCTGCGGCACCGGCCGACCCGCTCCAGCGGGCGGCAACGGCGCAGCGGGTCATGAGACGAGCGGAGTCATGCGAGGAGACCCGCCGGCCATGGCCCGCGCTCCTGCGCTTCATTCCAAGTCTTCGCACGAACGCTTCGCACGCCAGACCAGAAGCCGGGCCGACCAGACCCGGACGCCGATATTCGATTGCCCGGGCATGACCGAACAGCACCACACGATGATCGAAGAGACTCGCCCCGTAGAACCCCAACGCCCGCTGCTCGTGCTGGCGGAAGACGACGGCCACGATTTTTGGCGCGCCTGTACCGAACAGCTCCGCGACGAGCTCACGCCGCAGCAGTACTCCGCCTGGATCAAGCCGTTGACGACCGCGACCTTCGACGCGTCCGATCGTCGACTGCGCATCGGTGCACCCAATCGCTTCAAGCTCGACTGGGTCAAGGATCAGTTCGCGGGCCGCATCGAGACCATTGCGCAGCGCTACTTCGAAGGGCCGGTCCAGCTCGAGCTCTATCTGGACGCCAAGGCCGCCGAGCCGGTGCCGCAGCGCATCCACGCGTCGAACGGCTCGCACGCGGCAGGCGACTCGCAGGCGCGCGTCAACGGATCGCACGCCCGCCCGACCGGCGACGAAGCCTCGAACGAAGGCCCGCGTATCGACGGCCGCATGAACGAGACCGTCAACGCGGCCTACGACAGCAACCGCAGTCCAGGATCGTCGGAACGGTCACGGCTCGACCCCGAGCTGACCTTCGACACCTTCGTGACCGGCAAGGCCAACCAGCTCGCCCGTGCCGCCGCCAACCAGGTCGCAGACAACCCCGGCAAGTCCTACAACCCGCTGTTCCTTCACGGTGGGGTGGGTCTCGGCAAGACCCACCTGATCCAGGCGGTCGGCAACCAGATCATCTCGCGCAACCCGTCGGCCAAGATCCGCTACATCCATGCCGACCAGTTCGTCGCGGACGTGGTGCGGGCCTACCAGCGCAAGGCCTTCGACAACTTCAAGCAGATCTATCACTCGCTCGACCTGCTGCTGATCGACGACATCCAGTTCTTCTCGCGGAAGGACGGCACGCAGGAGCAGTTCTTCTACGTTTTCGAGGCGCTGTCCGCGGCCAAGAAGCAGATCATCATCACCAGCGACACCTACCCGGCCGAGATGCAGGGCATCGAGGAGCGCCTGGTGTCGCGCTTCGGCAGCGGCCTCACGGTCGCGGTCGAGCCGCCCGAGCTCGAGATGCGGGTCGCCATCCTGTTGAAGAAGGCCGAGCAGAGCAACCGGCCGCTGTCCGACGACGTTGCGTTCTTCGTGGCCAAGCATTCGCGCTCCAACGTGCGCGAGCTCGAGGGTGCGTTGCGCAAGCTGTTCGCCTACGCCGACTTCCACGTCAAGGAAATCACGATCGAGATGGCGCGCGAGGCACTGAAAGACATGCTGAGTGTCCAGCGCGCGCAGGTCTCGGTCGAGAGCATCCAGAAGACGGTGGCCGACTTCTACAAGATCAAGGTCGCCGACATGTACTCGCAACGTCGCCCGACCAACATCGCGCGGCCGCGACAGATCGCGATGTACTTCGCCAAGGAATTGACGCAGAAGAGCCTGCCCGAGATCGGCGAGCTGTTCGGCGGTCGCGACCACACGACGGTGCTGCACGCGGTGCGCAAGATCAACGAGCTGCGCGGCAAGTTTCCCGAGTTGAACCGCGAGCTGCATGTGTTGTTGCAGACGTTGAAGGGATGAGAAGACCTGTTAACAACCACACGAACTTTGCAGGGACCGAATGTGCAGCACCGGGCCAAACGACACGACCCGTCGATCGGCCCACAAACCCGCGGTCGGCGATACCGATGTCGCGCACAGGCTTACCCCGTTTGCAAAGGCTTGATCCGTTGGACCCGGACGCAGTTGTCCACAGCATGGCGACCTCTCTATCAATCAACGTCTTTGAGGTTTAAAACTTATGCAACTAATAAAAGCGCCACGCGACGCGCTGCTGAAACCACTGGCCACGGTCAGCGGGATCGTCGAACGTCGTCACACGCTGCCCATCCTCGCGAACATCCTGATCCGCAAGGAAGGCGAGCGCGTGTCGTTCGTATCGACCGACATCGAGGTCCAGATCCGCACGCATGCGGACATCGGTGTCGGCAGCGAGAACTTCGCCACTACGGTCGCAGCGCGTAAGCTGCTCGACATCCTGCGTGCCTTGCCCGAGAGCGGCGAAGTGACGCTCTCGCACACCGCCAAGAAAATGACGGTGCAGTCGGGCAAGAGTCGCTTCAACCTGCAGACGCTGGCCGCCGAGGAGTTCCCCACGGTCAGCCAGCCCGAGAGCTACCTCGCGAGCTTCAGTCTTCCGCAGAAGACGCTGAAGCACCTGATCGCGATGGTCCATTTCTCGATGGCTCAGCAGGACATCCGTTACTACCTCAATGGTCTGCTCCTCGTCGTCGACGGCAAGCAGGTCATTGCGGTTGCAACGGACGGTCACCGGCTCGCGTACTGCGCGGTCGAGACCGATGCCGAATCGGCTGAGCGTCACGAAGTCATCGTGCCGCGGAAGAGCATCCTCGAGCTGCAGCGCCTGCTCGACGACAACGACGAGCCCGTCACGATCGACCTCGCCGCGAACCAGGTGCGCTTCACGTTCGGCAACGTGGAGCTGATCTCGAAGCTGGTCGAAGGCAAGTTTCCCGACTACCAGCGGGTGATCCCGAGCGGCTACACGAAAAGCTTCGCGATCAGCCGCGACGCGTGGCTGCGCTCGCTGCAGCGCGTGGCGATTCTCACGACGGACAAGTTCAAGGGCGTGCGCTTCGTGCTCAGCGAAGACGCGGTGAAGATCAGCTCGACCAACGCGGACCAGGAAGACGCGCAGGACGAGATCGAGATCGCGTTCCCGCACGGG